>CAWLAN010000115.1:0-8828 GCA_963854815.1 Planctomycetes bacterium UBA1146 | reverse complement strand
ACCGCTTCGATCTTGCCAGTGTCGATCGCTGTTATGAACCGTTCGTAATCGGAGGGCTGCGGAGATTTCTGGGCAGATACGGGGACGGCGATGAGTGGCAGCAGCAGTGTCAGTCCGAGCAGGAGTCGGGTGCTGTACGACATGGAAATTTCCTTCTATGCGGTCATCCGAGGATCCCAGCGATGGCCTACCTATTACAGTACCGCATCCCGGGCTCCGTTCGGAAACAAGATCAGCGACCTCAAGCCAGGTGTTGTGCTGATCTGAAGCAGTGCAGAGCGACATCGGCTGCGCCCCTGACTGCCAATACGCAAGCGTTCGAGGGCGTGACAGGAAAAGCGCGGCCAGATGTGGCAGATGTGATGATCAGGTGAGTGAACAGCGTCGGCTGGCGTGCAGGAGGAGGGGTGAGAATCCCAACGGGATTCTGAGAGTCGCGGCGTCTTACTAGATGACGATCGATCGATGAGTAGTTTTCGTCCGCGCTTTTCTCCGCTGTCGAGGTGGCTCGAGGCGTGGATTCGTGGAGGTGTGAACCACGAAAGGTCGATCATGAACTCACATCCGATACAGATCCTGCTGGTGTTATCGATTTGCAGTGCCTGTTGTGCTTCGGCGCTGGCGCAGCTGTCTCCGTGTCCCGGAAATGCGATCTTCGAGGACAGTGGCCAGGATCTGGGATACAGCCCCATGGTGGCCCTGGGGGACCTCGATGGTGACGGGGATCTCGATGCCTTGATGGCGAATGTTTATCCGGATGCGGGGAATCGAGTCTGGCTCAATGACTCTCAGGGCAATTTCATCGACAGTGGACAGACTGTAGGAATGTACTCCACCGCTTCCGTGGCTCTGGGGGATCTCGATGGTGACGGGGATCTCGATATTTTCGAGGTGAACACCAACAATCAACCTGATCGTGTCTACTTCAATGATGGCAACGCAGTTTTCACAGACAGTGATCAGGAACTGGGAAACTCTGACAATCATTCCGTGGTACTGGGGGATCTGGACTGGGATGGGGACCTCGACGCCATTGTGGTCAACTGGATGGGTGGTGACCCGGTCAATATATACATCAATGATGGAACCGGAATTTTCACCGACAGCGGCCAGGACATGGGGTCGGTAGACTTCTATTCTGTAGCGCTAGGGGATCTGGATGGAGATGGCGATCTCGACGCATTCTTCGGAAGTTACGGCAACAACCGTGTGTACCTGAATGACGGAGTCGGCACCTTTACCGACAATGGCCAGTGGATTTTGGCCGGGCTGTACTGGAACAGTCACTCCGTGGATCTCGGTGACCTGGATGGCGATGGCGATCTCGACGCTTTCCTGTCCTCATGGACAGCCAATCGAATCTACCTCAATGATGGTACGGGGTACTTCGTCGATAGCGGTCAGCGGTTGGGGGACAACAAGAGTTTCGGGGTGTCCCTGGGGGATCTGGATGGAGACGGGGATCTCGATGCCTTCGTCGCCAATGAATGGCCAGATACCAACCGAGTCTACCTCAATGAGGGCAATGGCCTCTTCATCGACAGTGGTCTCGAGATCGGGATCAACGGGAGTCATGCCGTGATCCTGGGGGACCTGGATGGGGACGGTGATCTGGACGCCTTGGTGCCAAATCGCTGGGGCGACTCTCCCAGCACGGTCTACATCAATCGCTGTGCAGCAAGACATTTTCGACGCGGCGAGTGCAATGGCGATGGAAATATAAACATCAGCGACGTCTTGTTCCTGCTCGACTATCTGTTCAAAAGCAACCAAGCGTTGAGCTGCTATGATGCAGCGGATGTCAATGACGACGGATCTAACAACATCATCGACGTCTTTTCGATGCTGGCTTACTTTTTCAACGGTGCTGTCGCTCCGCCTGTGCCCTTCAACAGTTGCGGCTTCGATCCGACCGACGATGATCTCGATTGCGAGCAATTTGTCGGGTGTCCGTAAGAGGACGTGTCGGTGCGGATGCGTTACAATATTATCCACTGGAGGATGACGTGCGCCCGATTCAGAGAATCCGAGACGAAGATGGAATTCCTGTCAGCCCGGCGCGGGTGTTGCGTGCCTACATGGAACGCTGCTTTCCGATGGCCGATCACAGGGGTGGCAAGATCTTCTGGGTTCGCCCCACCGAGCGTGCGTTCATCAACTGGGATGGTTATCGGATTCCCCGATCGATGTGGCGTACCATCCGCAAGACCCCGTTCAGATGCACCACCGATGTCGCTTTTCGCGCCGTGGTCGAGGCGTGTGCAAATCGTCACGACACGTGGATCTCTCGAGATATCGAGCAACTGTTTCGACAGCTCCATCAACTGGGCCTGGCTCATTCAGTGGAAGCATGGGATCGAGAAGGTAGGTTGGTCGGTGGGCTCTATGGCCTCTCCGTCGGGTCGATCTTCGCCGGTGAGAGTATGTTTCACCTCGAGACCGGTGCCGGGAAGATGTGCATCATGGCGCTGATCGAACATCTGCGGGCGCTCGGATACATCGGACTCGATTGCCAGCAACAGACCCCTCACATGGAAATGTTCGGTGCCGCACTGATCCCGGATGATGTCTACGCCATGATGGTGGCCACCAGTACGCCGCCTCGGAACTGGGACGAGCGGGTTTTCCCGGCTCGCCTCGAGCAGAAGGTACCCTAGAAGGGAAGGCCGTAGGAAAGGGAGAGATTCGAGTCTCCCTCATCCGAGCGGCCAATGTCCATCCTGAACAGTGCTTGTCTATCGAAGGTGAAGCGCAGGCCGAATCCCACCGACGAATGGACCGGAGCATCTACCAGATCACCCAGTTCATCGGCGACCGATCCGGCTTCTGCGAACAGCGCCAGGCCGGCTCTCTCCACCCGGATCTCGCCGAAGATGGGAAATCCGTCGGCCAGCACCCACGGACGCCATTCGGCTCCCGTCGCCCAGGCACTCCGATCGCGCCAGCGTCCTCGGATGGTTCCTCTCATGATGTTGTCTCCCCCGAGCGAGGGAAGCGCCCAGAAGGGAACGTCCCCCATCGTGGTCGAGATTGCGATGAATGCGGCGATGGAATCCGTGGGCGGATGCGAATGAGTTGGATTTCCTCCATCGTGAAAGAGCGGGCTCACAGGATGAACCCAGTTCCCCATCAGTGATGCCACCGCTCCTGTTTTGTGATCGTTGACCAGCGGGATCCCGGTGATGGAGAAGCCGAAAGAACGTCCCCGATAGGGCAGGTGCTGGGCATCCCGCGTATCATGGCGAATCCCCGCTCTGATCCACAGCGCATCGAAATCATCGCCCTCGGCGAACAGTTCCGGATGTACAGTCTCGACATCGGACGCTCCGGTGACTTTTCCACGGGCGAGATCATCGGTTTGCAGGAGCGCGTTGGCATGCCACACCCAGTTTCCTCCGGTTTCGGGAAAAGAGCGCTGGATACCGAATCCGATCGAGTTGGTTTCGCGGCTATATGATCCTTCATCGGTGAGTTGGGTTTCGGCTCCCAGCCCGAAGAAGCGGCTGGTGAGGGTGCGGGTGTGAGAAACGGTGATTCCGACGAAGTCCCGATCTCCGTGGAGTACTCCTCTGCCGGGATGATCACTATGAGCGAGCCATTTTTGCCAGGCGATGGAGAATCTCTCCTGCCCCTCGGAGGTATAGGTCGCCCAGATGTGTGCCAGTTGAGTGCGTCGCTTGTTTCGGAAATCGATGTCGGTGATTGCGAATCCTCCGCCGGTGCCCACATCTCCTTCGAAGAATATGAACGGCGAGAAGAAGGAGGTCACGCCTACCCGCTTCAAAAGTTTCCCTTTCGGGATGTTCTGTTCGGGGATCCACCTCCAGCGATCGGGATAGTCGAAGGTGCGTAATAGATCGGTCGGTCGCAACAAAGATGGATCATCTCCATCGGGAAGAGGCGGTGCAACCAGCACAGCAAGCAGCAGCAGGACCGAGGACATCACATCTTCCTCCCCGGGAGAGTTTGGTCACTGACCGTGAGCGAGGGAGTCGACCTCATCGAGACGTGGATGCGCACCGCGAAGGTCTTCAGAAGTGGTTCCCTCCTTGTCCATTCGTCTCAGGGTTGCGACGAGAGCATGAATCGCGGCGATGACATCGCCGGTATGACCACTTTCAGAGATGGTGTGCATATTACGAATGGGGAAACCGATGCTAGTGGCGGCGGAATCGACGCCGGCGAGGACACCAGCCATCGCATCGGTACCGGTGTCACGTCCGCAGACATCTACCTGATAGGGGATATTTTTTGACCGACAAGCGTCCTGAATGATCGCGTTGAGGCTGGTGGTTGTGATGGCCCCCACGGCGAGGGTCATTCCCCCACCCATCTTCAGGGGAGTGAAGCGTCGATCCTTGAGTCCTGGCGCCGCTTCGTAGTCATGATTGACATCGACTCCAATGATGACATCGGGTTTCATCATCCCTGCCATCACCCGGCTACCGAATCGACCGATCTCTTCGTAGGCGGCAAAAGCACCGAGGTAACGGACATTTTTCAGAGGTTTTCCCGCTGCGATGAGCCGCGCTGCTTCCTCGACCACGAAGCAGCCGAGACCATTGTCGAGGTAGGCGCCGACGAAACTGTCAGGACCAAAACCTGGACGGATGGGACGGTCGAGCAACAGCGTATCACCCGAGCGAATCCCGAGATCTTCGACCTGCTTCTTCCGGTTTTCTCCGCTCAACTGTAACTCGAGGTAGAGTTGATTCGCTTTGATACCCTTTGTGCCCTCACGTAACGGGGCTTCAGCAAAGTGAATTGCTCCGAGTGCTTCCACGGTACCGCCAGAAATGCTCCGGAACTCTCCTGGATTTTTTGGATCCTCGCTGAAGAGGGTGACTTCATGTCCGATCAGGGTTGTCGCCAAAAAGGAATCACTATTGATCCAGATCTTGCCATCGTCGCCGATGCTCCGTACTTGCATGCGGATCTTGTCTGCGTGCCCGATCGCCATCACCGTCAGCGTTCCTTCCGGGGCATCCGGCATCGTGTCAACTACGAGTCCCGCATTGCCACGGAAACGATGAAGACACCATTCCTTGGGCATGAACTCTTCGAGCATCGGAGCGATCACGCCTTCAGTCATGGCAGCCTCGAGTCCGACAGGACTCGGTGCGGCGAGAATCCTGTGCATCCGTTCGAACTGTGGCTCGGGCATCGATTTCTGCCAGGGGTGCTTCTTCTTGCTCATCGGATCCTCTCAACTGATATCGCAGGCATCGGTGGTCGCAGGCATTGGTGATCACGCAGATCGGTGCAGGGTTGTCAAAGGGTACCGCTCCCGAGACCTCTACGGAAGCGAACCAGGATGCGCTGGTTTTGTTCGATACACGGCTGAGGGAAGGTATGATGAAGAACGGGTTTCATCTGAGAATGTGGTTATCGAGGAGGGTTTTCGATGATATCAGGCCGGATTTGCCCGTTTTCGAGCTCCTTCGTCGGATTGCTGCTGATGGGATTGCTGGTCAGTGGAGAACTCGAAGCACAGCAGTTCGTGGAGTCGAGCACCGGTCGACTTCCCATCTTCAACGAGTATTCGAGCCAGGTCGCCATCGCGGATGTCGATGGAGACGGGGATCTCGATCTGTGCTTTGCCAATGGCAGGGGGTTCTTCTCCCCCAGTCTCCAGGAACGAGTGCGTCTCCTCATCAATGATGGGAATGCCTTTTTCGTCGATGAATCCGCGGCCAGGTTGGGGAATTTGATCGGATATGGTCGTGACGTGGAGTTCGGGGATGTCGATGGTGACGGGGATCTGGATCTTGCCGTGGCCAACGATTTCCTCACGCCCCAGAAGTTACTCATCAATGATGGAACGGGTTTCTTCACCGATGAATCTGCGGCCAGAATTCCGCAGTTTGCCATGTCCAGTTCACACTGCGCATTCGGCGACATCGATGACGATGGAGATCTCGATCTCTGGTTCACCCGCGGCGGAGCGTCTCGATTCGGTTCGGGTCAAGCTCAGTTATGGATCAATGACGGAGCAGGATTTTTCATCAATGGGACGGCGCAACTCCTTCCTCAGCAGTTGGTCTCCGAACCGATGGATTGCATCTTTGGAGATCTCGATGGAGATCTCGATCTTGACATGATCGAAGGACATCGCGCGGGCAATTCAAAACTGTACATCAACAACGGTGGTTTTTTCGTCGATGCAACAGCAGGGAATTTCCCACCCGACTCGAATACATACTCCTATGATCTTGGAGATCTCGATGGAGATGGTGACCTGGATGTCTTCGGCGCCAACTCCGGAGTCGGTTCTCGTGAGGCTGTATTCCAGAATGACGGCAATGCCTCTTTCACGAACGTCACGAGCACCGTTTTGCCGAACTCCTCGAATCCAAACATCGATGACAACGACAGCAAGTTCCTCGATTACGACAACGATGGCGACATGGACGTGACGATCTGTGCGATTGGCGGACCGGAACGGATGCTGCGTAACAACGGCAGCGGTTTCCTGACGCTGGTCGGTGGTGTTATCAGTTCTATTTCCGATAGTTCTCTGGATGTCGAGATGGGAGATCTGGACGCAGATGGAGATCTCGATATGGTCACCGCCCAGGGCGAGAGCGGTGCTTTCCGTAATCGGCTGTACCTGAACCAGGGACCGGCCGATACCCGGGGGCCAAACATCGCTCAGTGGGAAGAACTGGACGATGTGGATGTGGGAGCCGGCCCGCGTCGAGTACGAGCAGCGATCCGCGACAACATGAGTTCTGACCACGGTGCCTTCTACCAGTCTGTCCTGCTCCAGTGGTCTAGCGGTGGTCCGTTCGAGTCGGTTTCGATGGCATGGTCTGGCCACGAGTTGTACCGCGGGATCATTCCGGATCCGGGCACCACGGCGACCATCGAGTACAGGATTTCCGCCACTGACCTGGCCGGGAATACCACAACCACTGCCGCACGTTCCTATTTCATCGGAACCCCGCCCGCTCTTTTCCGGCGTTGTGATATCAACGCTGACGGAAGTCGCAACATCGCTGATGCTGTTGCGGGACTTGTATATCTATTCGGTAACGGTGCCGCACCAGGCTGTCTCGATACGCTCGATTGCAACGACGATGGATCGAACGACATCTCGGATGTGATATCCCTGCTCGATTACCTGTTTCAGGCGGGTAACCGACCACCGGAACCCTTCAATTGTGGTTCTGATCCGACCGACGATACCGTTTCGTGCCAGACGACCCAGCAGGACTGTCTCTAGCACCATCCTGAAACTTTGTCCGGCGTTTCCCACCCTGGCCCATGTGGTGCCTTGATGGTGCAGCAGCGGTCGGATATCCCCGCCATGTGACTATTCGTTGTGCGGATCATTCGCTCGAAGAGGGGTGGGGGAATTGACGGTAAGAGAAGGGGACCTGGTCCAGACCGATGCGGGGGCGATCTTGCACGAGGTGTTCGGTTACGAGAGTTTCCGGGGCGCCCAGCAAGAGATCATCGAGCGGGTCGTTGCGGGTGGAGACGCGCTGGTCCTGATGCCGACCGGGGGAGGAAAATCCCTCTGCTATCAAATCCCTGCGCTGCTGGCCGATGGGATCACCGTTGTCGTCTCACCACTCATTGCCCTGATGCAGGATCAGGTCGAAGCCCTCACACAGGCAGGAGTCAACGCAGTTGCACTGAACTCCTCGATGGATGTATCGAAGCGGCGAGAAGTCTGGGATCAATTAAGAGCTGGCAGCATCAAATTGCTCTACGTTGCCCCCGAGCGTCTGCTGCTCGATGGCTTCCTCGATGAGATCGATGCTTTTTCTCCGGCCCTTTTTGCCATCGATGAGGCCCATTGCATCAGTCAATGGGGTCACGACTTTCGTCCCGAATATCAGAAGCTCGGTATCATCAGGAAACGTTTCCCGGGGGTACCTGTCATCGCGTTGACCGCGACCGCGGACGACCCGACCCGCAAGGACATCCTCAAAGGCCTGGGCCTTTGCGATGATGATCTGTTCTTCTCCTCCTTTGATCGTCCCAACATCCGTTACTCCGTGGAGCCCAAGGATCAACCTCGTCGTCAACTGTTGCGGATGATCCGGGAACGGCATGCGGGAGAAGCCGGCATCGTTTATTGCGGCAGCAGAAAGAAGGTCGACAACACTGCCGAGTGGCTGCGCAAGGAGGGAATCCGGGCAGTGCCCTACCACGCAGGGATGGCGTCGCAGCAACGTTCCCTCAACCAGCAACTATTTATTCGTGAAGAAGGAATCGTGGTGGTGGCGACGGTTGCTTTCGGCATGGGGATCGACAAGCCCAACGTTCGTTTCGTTGCTCACCTCGATATGCCGCCGAGTCCGCAGCATTACAGCCAGGAATCAGGTCGTGCCGGTCGCGATGGTCTGCCCGCCGATGCCTGGCTCTGCTATGGCTGGAGTGACGTGGTTCTGGCCCAGAGGAGGCTAGCAGAATCCGATCTCGATCCGACCCAACGCCGCATCAGTCACCACCAGATCGAGGGGATGCTCGCCTATTGCGAATCCGCACGATGTCGACGTTCTACCTTGCTGGGATTCTTCGGTGAGGACGGGATCGAGCAGTGCAACCCCGAAGGCCAGCGCTGTGACAATTGCAAGAAAGCTCCCGAGGTGATCGAAGGAATGGTACTGGCACAGAAAGCACTGTCAGCGGTGGTCAAGACCGGCCAGCGATTTGGCAAGGTACACGTGATCGATGTGCTCCTGGGCAAGGCGAACACGAAGGTTACCCGGTTCGGGCATGATCGGTTGAGTGTCTATGGAATCGGGACCGAACTGGAAGAACAGGGCTGGCATTCAATTTTCCGCCACCTGGCTTCGCGGGGAATGATCCGGATC
>CAWLAN010000114.1:0-8914 GCA_963854815.1 Planctomycetes bacterium UBA1146 | reverse complement strand
ACCCCATCGCCGTTGGCGTCATTGGCACCGGCACAGTCATTTGACGGGCCGCTGACAAACTGCTCCTGGAGCATCCAGATCGCATCGGCCACATCGACGCGTTGATCGTTGTTGGCATCGGCGCGCAGGAATGGGACGACACTTACTGGCTCGAGGGATATGGCACCGTTGTCAGGAATGGCTGCGATGGAGGAACCGGAGACCACCATGACGTTTGTGACCGGTGGTGTACCGAGGGTGTCGGTCCAACTCAGGCTGGTCGTGAGGCCGGATTCATTTCCTTCCAATACACCAGCGATGGCCTGGTAATCGATCTCGGCAATCGTTTGGGAACTGGAGAAGGCGATCGTTTCCGCTCCGACGAAGGAATACACGATGCCAAGAGTCCAACCATCGGGATAGATGCTGGACTCGGCAAAGGCGGGACCATCGCCACCGGCAAGGGCAGCGAGCGGACCGGCAAGGGTCACCGAAGTCGCTTCCAGCAAACTGGAATCATGTCCCAGACCCATCGAGAATCCCTGAGTTTCACTGGGGAAGTCAGCGCCTGCAGCACTGTTGTCGACCTCACTGACGTGAATCTCTTCGGTGAAGGAAGCGGATCCAACGTCGGGATTGTAATAGACGGTTCTGTCGGGGGCGGAATAGATGAACTCGGGGTCGGGAATCTCGATGACTTCCATGTTGCCAGAGTTCTGAATCGGGGTGATGGAGGCACCTCCGACCACCGCTACGGTGGTGACAGGTGGCGAACCGAGAGTGTTGCAGAAGTTGAGCGAAGTAGTGCCCGGCAGCGCAGCCGCGTCGATGTCGTAATCTGCGCTCGACATGGTGAAACCGGTCGTGCCGGACTCGATGGGATTCTGGCCGGTGAAATTGATGACCACGCCCTGGGTCCAGCCCCCTGGATAGATACTGGTCTGGTTGAAATCGACCCCGGCACTGTCCTCCTCGTGGATCGCGGTGACGGTGCCGATGGAGGAATCATGGCACATACCGAAGGACCAGCCCTGAACCGGACCTTCTCCGGTGTTGTCGAGGGTGGCCGTGATGTTCATCGAACCACCTGCGGCTGCAGTGCCGCTGCCGGCGCTGAACTCCTGTCCAGACAGCATCGGATCGGCGAAAAAAATCATCAATATGGCCAGGGTGTAGGAGATCTTGTGCTTCATGGGATCGGATACCTCCCCGGAAGGAATTGGAGAAATGTGACTGATCATTCCGATCAACCATAGTTGACAAATGTAATAACAAAAACTAACACTTTGCGTAAGCCTATGTTCCTGGGCTGCAACTGTGGGTGCAAGTACAACTTTACGAATAGTTTCAAAGAAAGGATTTGGTCAGCGATCTCATAGTTCAAAAATCCTGATATTTCGGAACCAGAGGTGGCTTCCGTGCGATTGTAATTCGATCTGGCCCGATCGAGGGATGTCGCTCCCGCGCTGCCAGTAGTTCTCGAGAGGGATCCTGTCGACGACCAACTTGTCATTCATTTGTACTGTAACTGACTTGTCTATCATGGTGATGCGAAATCGATTCCACTGACCGACAGGATGATCTGCCGCCACCAGCGGCCTCGATTCGGCCTGCTGGTTGTTGTAGAGACCTCCTGATCCGACCGGGTTCTGCTGAGCATCCCAGATCTGTACCTGGGGGCAGCCACGCAGGTAGATGCCGCTATCTCCACCCGCTTCGATCTTCCAATCCAGTTCCAGGATGAAGTCGCTGAAATCTTCGCTGGTACACAGGTGAGAGCCCTTTCCGTCGAAACAGAGAATCGCATCCTGAACACTCCAGTGGCCCCTCATCGTTCGATCTGCCTCGATCTGAGCGGCGGCCAGTTGTTCGGGCGACATCGAATTACGGCTGTAAGGATTGCCGACCAGACCCTTCCACCCCGTCAGCGTCTTGCCGTCGAAGAGAGACCTCCAGTCGGCCGGCTGTTGTGCGACGGAACGGTCGATGGCAGCGGGTCCCTGACAGTGGCAAAGGAGCAGAGTGATGCTGATCAGTGGGATCATCAGGAGCCAGTTGATGGCTCGATGCGGATTCATCGATACCTCCTGTCCGGCCGGGATGATGCCATGTGAGTCGCCCTGGAGCCAGCAGGGTGGGTCGTGGCCCCCATGAGGGGTATCGCTTACGATCTGCTCACCGAGGGAATTCGTGTTCGTATCGAGGCTCCAGGGGAGGGAGTGTGCTCTTGTCGGAGACAGATTCGGCCGATTCCGCCGAGGTCCCCATGGCTGGTGGTGTCAAGGTTCGCCTGTCTGTGATGATGTTTCTGCAGTACGCGATCTGGGGTGCCTGGCTACCTTTGCTGTGGGATTTATTGACCAAGGCAAAAGGATTCGACGGTACACAGGTGGGCAATATTTTTGCCGTAGGTGCCGTCGGGGCCATCTTCGGTCCCTTCATCGCAGGGCAGGTGGCAGATCGGTGGTTCAACACCGAGAAGTTCCTGGCCCTGAGTCATCTGGCGGGTGGGGTTTTGGCCTGGAATCTCGCGACGGTGAACGAATACTCGACCTTCTTCTACTTCACCCTCGTTTACTCGCTGATTTATTCTCCCACTCTGGCTTTGACCAATAGCCTTTCATTTCATCACATCCAGGATCGCGATCGAGACTTCGGCAAGATTCGCTTGTGGGGAACCATCGGCTGGATCGTTGCCGGCATCGGTATCGGTCAGTGGTTGCTCTATCAATACGCCGGCGGTTCTACGGAAAATGCCAAGGATCCGGCAGTCTACTCCGGAATGGCGGACGCGTTCCGACTGAGCGGAGCGCTCGGGGTCGCCATGGGTCTCTACTGTTTGTTCGGACTCCCCAAGACTCCTCCCAGTGGTGGCAAGAGTGAAAACGCCACCCTCCAAGCTCTCGGCCAGGTCTCTCATCAACCGCTTCTGACGTTGTTTTTCATCGCGGTACCGGTTTCCTGCATTCATCAGTTTTACTTTGTCCACACGGCACCCTTTCTCAACAGTTTTCAGAGTGAGATGGGAGGCGCAGGCATATCCAATGCTCTCAATTCCATCTTCGGAATCGGGGGCGGAGGATTGATGACCATCGGTCAGATGTCCGAGATCATCGTGCTGGCGATGATTCCGCTTCTGGCGCTACGATTTAGTCGCAAAAAATTGCTGATGATCGGGCTTTTGGCCTACGCCGCTCGGATGGCACTCTTCAGTTACGCACCGATGCTCGGGGAGGCGGGCATGCCTTTGGTGCTGATCGGTGTGGCACTTCACGGATTCTGCTTCGGTTGTTTCATCTTCGTGGCCTACATGGTGGTCGATGAGGAAACTTCCAGAGATGTTCGAGCGAGCGCTCAAAATCTTTTCAATCTGGTGATCCTTGGAATCGGAATCATCGTGGGTAGCAAGATTGCCGCCGCTGTTTCCGCCTGGGCGAAGACCAGGGTTGCCGAAGGAGATGATTGGTATCACTATACGACTGAACTATTTTCGGTACCGATGTACGCCAGTTTGTTGTGTCTGGTGTTGATGTTCCTTTCCTATCCTTCCGGGACCAAGAAGCAGGAGTTGCAGTCATGAATCTGCCGGATACTCATCTGCATCGGCGTGATTTTCTTGGAGTTGTGACCACCTCGGCGGCCGCAGCGATGGTCGGACTTGCCGGGTGCAACTCCGCTCCGGGTCGCTGGGCCAGTTCCCTGGTGGAGAGGAATCCGGTGAAACTGTTTGAAATCTCGCTCGCCGAGTGGTCGTTGCATCGATCGCTGCAAGGCGGGCAGATGACCAACATGGATTTTCCTCGTGTGACCCGCGATGTGTATGGCATCGGTGCCGTCGAGTACGTCAACTCCTTCTTCAAGGCCAAGGCCCGAGACCAGAAATACCTGACCCAACTCGATCAGCAGTGCAAAGATCATGACATCGAGAGCCTGCTGATCATGTGCGATGGAGAGGGACGCCTCGGCGATCCGGACGCGAAAGCCCGGGCGCAGGCGGTCCACAATCACCATCGCTGGGTCGATGCGGCCAGCTTCCTCGGCTGTCATTCGATCCGGGTCAATGCCGCCAGTGCCGGCAGTTACGAGGAACAGATGAAACTCGCCGCCGATGGTCTGATGATGCTGACCGAATATGGAGCATCGCAAGGTCTCAACGTCATCGTCGAGAATCATGGCGGCCTTTCCTCCAACGGTGCCTGGCTCGCCGGAGTGATGAAAACGGTCAACCATCCGCGTTGCGGGACTCTCCCTGACTTTGGCAATTTCAATCTCGGTGGAGGAAAGAGCTACGATCGCTACAAGGGGGTCGCGGAGTTGATGCCCTTTGCCAAGGCGGTCAGCGCCAAGAGTCACGCCTTCGACAAGGACGGTAATGAGACCAACACCGATTACCAGAAGATGATGAAGATCGTGCTCGATGCGAAATATCACGGTTACGTCGGCATCGAGTTCGAGGGTGGCGGATCCGAACAGGATGGAATCCTCGCCACCAAGAGATTGCTCGAAAAAGTCCGTGACGAGTTCGCGGCCAGTTGAATCAGAAATCAGAAACCATTCCAAGAAGGAGAATGACATGAAACACAAGGATCCGATGAAACCGGCTGGCGCGGACCGCCGGGATTTCCTCAGAGGTGCTGCGGTTGCTGCCGGAGCGATGGCCCTGACGGGTTGTAATCTGCCCGGTTCCGGACGGATTGCCGCTGCTCCTGGAGCCATCGCAAAGGCTGTAGGGCGGACACCGCTCGGCGATGACGGTCTGGTACGGATGGCGGTGATCGGTACCGGTGGTATGGGTGGTGGCCACATCGATTCGTTCCTGCGTTTTGCCACGAGGGGTGAAGAGAAGGTCGAGATCGTTGCCGTGTGCGACGTCAACCACAAGCGCCGGGCGGTGGCGGAGAACAAGATCAACAAGGCCCAGGGTGGCGAGTGTGCCATCTACAACGACTATCACGAGTTGCTCGCTCGTAGCGACATCCATGGTGTCCTCATCGCTTCACCGGAACACTGGCATGCTCAGATGGCCGAAGATGCGCTGCTGGCCGGAAAAGATGTCTATCTCGAGAAACCGATGACGTTGCGCTTGCCCGAGGCACTTCGACTGCGCCAGATCGTTCTGGCGAACCCGGACATGCTGATACAGATCGGTACCCAGAAGATCATGCTGCCGAAATACAAGGCGGCTCAGGAGATGATCGCCAGAGATGCCATCGGCAAGCCGACCTTCAGCCAGACCTCCTACTGTCGTAACTCCAGGGATGGGGAATGGCTCTACTACGGGATCGATCCCGAGTGGAAGCCGGGTGTCAACATCGACTGGGAACGCTGGTGTGGTCCGGCCGGGCCGCGGGAATGGGATCCGGCACTGTGCGCGCGCTGGCGTCGCTACAAGGATTTCTCGACAGGAATCGTCGGCGATCTGCTGGTCCACGAGATCACTCCGTTGATGATGGCTCTCGATCAGGGTTGGCCGACGAGGGTCGTTGCCACCGGAGGTCACTACATCGACAAGGCGATGGAGAACCACGATCAGGTCAATCTGCAGATCCAGTTCGAGAAGGGGCACACTCTCATCGTGGCCGGTTCTACCTGCAACGAGATGGGCCTCGAGACGATGATCCGTGGCCACCAAGGAACGATTTACCTCGGTGGTGGCAACTGCAAGATGGTTCCACAGCGGCTGTTTGCCGATGAGGTCGAGCCGGAAGAGGTGATCTGCGAGAGCATCGGTAACGATCAGGATGCGCTGCGCAAGAACTGGCTCGATTGCATCCGAACGCGCCGTCAACCTGATTCCAACGTCGACCTTGGTACCAAGGTGATCGTCGCGGTCGACCTCGCGACCCGTTCGATGTGGGAGGGGAAAGCGTTCGAGTTCGATCCCTCCACCATGACCGCCGAGAGTATCGGCTAGTCGGGGCGGGGAGACAGTATGCTGCACAGGGGCGCCCTCGCGGCGATGGGAACTCGGTTCGAGATCGTCGCCGGGGGGGCAGATCTGCGCTTGCTGCGTGCTGCCGTCGAGCAGGCCCTCGAGGAGGTCTCGATTTGCCATCGATTGTGGAACGTCTTCTCCAGCGACAGTCTGTTGTCGAGAATCCACGCTGAGGCTTTCTTGCGACCGGTTCCCATCGACGCTCTCACCCTCGATCTCCTGCAGCATTGCGTCCGTCTTCACCAGCAGACGGGCGGTGCCTTCGACCCGCTCATCGGAGCGGATCTGGCCGCTGGGGATCCACGTCGTGATCGTCTTGAAGGTGTCGCACCTCGAGATGGTTTGTCGGCGGTAGAGTTGGATCAAGAAGGCGCAACGATTCGACTTCTCGAACCGCGTCTTCGATTCGATCTGGGTGCCATCGCCAAGGGTTATGCCTGTGATCTGGCCAGCGAGATCTTGCGCGAAGCGGGAGTGTCACGAGCGTTGATCCATGGCGGCACCAGCAGTGTCGTTGCCATCGGATCTGCCGAGGGTCGTCGAGATTGGGCCATCGAGGTCAGAGGTCGGTCCGGCGAACCGGTGCGCCTACGCGATCGCTGTCTGGCGGTCAGTTCACCGCATGGAGGTGGTGGCTTCGGCCACATCATCGATCCAGCCACAGGGGCGAGGATCTCGACCCAGCGACCCGGTGCTGTCGTCATCGGGCCTCGTGCTACCGATTGCGATGCCTGGGCAACGGCCCTCACCGTGGCCGGTTTCGACAGTGAAGTGGCGGCAAAAATACCGCCATCTCTCGAGGGGTATCCCATCGAAGCGTTGCCATCCATCGAGCAGCAACCACGATCGGAAACTCCCGTGGAAGAGGAAAGATGGAAACGGACCGTAGAGACTTTCTGATCCAGGGAGCCGGTGCGCTGGCGGGAATGGCCCTGATACCGGGTCTCGAGGCGATGGCGATGCGGGCCCCGAAAGGCTATCCGGTGGCGATCGTCGGCATGGGACGACAGGGGCGAGCCATCGCTGCCGAACTGCAGAAACTGGGCGCCACCATCGCGG
The DNA here is from genome assembly GCA_963854815.1 of Planctomycetes bacterium UBA1146. Taxonomy (GTDB): domain Bacteria; phylum Planctomycetota; class UBA8108; order UBA1146; family UBA1146; genus UBA1146. The sequence continues at coordinate 1,941 of CAWLAN010000114.1, read as the reverse complement.
CGGTGTGCGATCGGGATGAACCGCGCCTCAGGAGCGCCAAGAGACGCGTCGGCGAGGCTGCGACCTATTCCGATTTCGAGCAACTACTGGCCAGTGAATCGTCGATCGAGGCGATTTTCGTCGCGACCCCGACTCATCTTCACAGATCGATCGCCGAAGCGGCCGTGGCCGCCGGAAAACACGTCTACTGCGAGGCTCCGCTGGCGCACACGCTCGAAGACGCTCGCGCCATCGCAGCAGCGACACGATCCAGTGATCGGGTCTTCCAGGTCGGGTTACTGGCTCGATCCAATCCGGTCTATTCGCTGGCGCGATCCTTCTATCGCACCGAGGCATTTCTCAAACTGGTTTCGATGCGAGCCCAGAACTCACGCAAGACTTCCTGGCGCCAGGCTGCTTCGACAGCAGCGCGCCAGGCGCGCCTCGACTGGCGCCTCGATCCTTCCGTGTCGCTGGGCCTTCCCGGCGAATGGGGCACTCACCAGTTCGATGTCATCCACTGGTTCACCGGTCAATACCCGGTGCGAGTGTCAGGAAATGGCGGCGTCTTCGTGTGGGATGATGGCCGCAAGGTGGCTGATACCGTCAATCTGATTCTCGAGTTTCCCAGGGGCCAGTGTCTCGAATACCAGGCGACGCTCGGCAACTCCTATGGTGGCCGTTATGAAGTCCTGCACGGAGTGAACTCTGCCTTCCGGTTGGCCTGGAGTCATGGCTGGATGTTCAAGGAAGCCGATGCGGCAACCCAGGGTTGGGAGGTCTATGCCAACCGTCAACGATTCTTCAACGATGAAGGAATCACTCTCATCGCCGATGCGACCAAACTGGCGAGCCAGAACAAACTCAAAGATGGAGTCGGACTTCCCCATGATTCTCTCCACTACGGAATCGCCGATTTCCTGCAAAGTTGCAGCGCGGGAATCAAGGTCAAGACGGGAGTCAGCGAAGGGCTGCGTGCGACTGCGGTGGGAATCGCTGCCCAACGAGCCGTCGTCGAGGGTGGAGTGATCAAAATTTCTGCCGATGACCTGAAGGAGGCCTAGAGGATGGGGTTGTTGCCATCGCCAGCAGATGGGCTGCGAGGCCAGCCACGGGGGATCCGCATCGGAATCACCTCGCTGGTGCTGGTCTTGCTGGGCGGACTCTGGGCTAGCGGTATCCATCTGGTGAACCACTACCAGAACCGGGATGAACTACCCGGCTTCAGCCTCGATGACATCCGCGGTGCCTATCACGGCATCGATAGTCCCGGGCTACTCGGCAGAGCTCTCGAACGAGGGCATCCGGAGACCCTTCCGGCACTTCAGAGCAAGATATTGCTCGAGTGGCTGGCGGGGGGACGCATCGTGGAGGACTACGACAGTCTCGATCTGGAGATCCCGCCGGCGGAGATCATCGAACAGCACTGCATCGAGTGTCACTCCCGTTCTGCCGGCGCCGAAGTGGGCAGTGCCATTCCCCCGTTGCAGTATTTCGACGACATCCGGGAGATCGCTTTCTCGCGCAAAATTCTGCCGACACCGGTCGCTGTGCTGGCGGCCAGTACCCATGCTCATGCCCTTGCTCTGTCGGTTCAGGGGCTTCTGGTCGCCGCCCTGGTGCTGCTGACGCGCTGGCCCAGAGCCTGGATTTCGTTGCTGATCGCGATCATGGGATTGGGGCTTCTGGGCGATGTAGGGGGTTGGTGGCTGGCACGATACAGTCCATCCTGGGCGCTGTGCATCGTGATCTCCGGAGCCGCCTACAGCATCGGCCAGGCGATCCTGCTTGGCGGAGTGCTGGCCGATCTGTGGTTGCCGGCGACATCGAGGCGCCAAAAGTGAACCAATTGAAACCGACAGAAGGAGGCGAGATGACGATCATGGATCCCGCGGCTCAGTCCCAACAGAACGAACCGACCCGTAGGCAATTCCTCAGGGGAGCGGCAGCGGTGTCAGCGGC
>CAWLAN010000113.1:0-9061 GCA_963854815.1 Planctomycetes bacterium UBA1146 | reverse complement strand
CGGCAGCCATAACCCCGTCGAGTACAACGGACTCAAGATCACTCGTGGACTGATGCCGATCTGGGGCGACGAACTTCAAACACTTCGCCGGACTGCAATGACGGCACAGGAATCAGAATCACCAGGTGCGGTGAGTGAGGCGAGCATCCTCGAACCCTACATCGAGAGTCGGGTCAGACGATTCAAACTTCCGACCGGCATGAAGGTTGCCATCGATTGCGGAAATGGCACCGCAGGCCCGGTAGCGATCCCCTTGTTCGAGCGTCTTGGTATCGAGGTAGACGCCCTGTATGCCGATCCCGATGGCACTTTCCCCAATCATCTGCCCGACCCGGAAGTCCCTCGTTACATGAAGGCTCTGTGCGACATGGTTGCCGATGGTGACTACGTTTGTGGATTTGGATTTGACGGCGATTCTGATCGTGTCGGTGTCATCGACGAAGCCGGCAAGCAACGATCCGCAGACCACCTGTTGCTCGCCTTCGCCCGCCATCTTCTGAGTCAGGTACCGGGAGGCAAGGTAATCTACGACGTCAAATGTTCCGATTACATCAAGGATGGAATCGAAGCCGCAGGCGGAGTACCGATCCTCAGCAAAACTGGCCACTCCATCATCAAGGAAAAGATGAAGGAGACAGGAGCCATTCTCGCAGGAGAACTGTCCGGACACATCTGCGTCAAACATGGAGGAGACGGCTTCGATGATGCCTTCTTTGCCGCCCTGCTGACCCTCGAAATCATCGCCACCAACGGTGGCAGTTGCTCTGACCTCTTCAGGGACATTCCAGAGATGGTCTACACACCCGAGATCAAGATTGCCGTTACCGAGCAAGATAAAGCCAAGGTGATGAAGTCAATCGAGCAGGACTTCGCCGACAACTCTCGTGGAGGCGATCTCATCGACCTCGATGGGGTCAGGTTGTCTTTTGACGATGGTTGGATGCTGATCCGGGCATCCAACACGACAGCCAATCTCACGGTGAGGATCGAGGGCAAGACCACGAACGCCTTGAAACGAATCGGAAATATCGTCAGAGAGTCACTCTCGGATCACCCTGTCGATCTGGAGCACCTGAACACGGCTCTCGACGTCTGAACTTTCTCCGAGGCGTGGATCAGTTCTCCTCGAGGCGATGGAGACGCCAGGATCGAAAACAACTGCGCCGATCGAAGTAATACCAGGTCCCGTCACGTTTTCGGGCGCGAGCTGCAGAAGCTTCTCGCTCCACCTCCTGGCCACAGACCGGGCAGTGGACGAATGCCTTGTCTTCGATCAACGTGCAATTTGCGGGAAGGTCGAAGATCGCCGGATCGACATCCTTTCGACCCCACTGACGTACCTTGAAGACCAGTGGATGGGTCAATGTGGCCGTAACCACCTGGATCGTACCTTCGAGGGGCAATCCGTGGATCTTCTCGAGGGCCGCCAGAACTTCTTCACTGAAAGCACCGCTGGCACGATGAAAACGTGCCAGAGAAAAAGGAGTGGAGATATCGGCAACGAGCAGATCAGCGATCAACCGGTCATTCTCATGCAGCAACACCTGACGCACCGGCATGCCGAGTCTCTCACCATCGAAAGACTTCTCCTCGACACGAATTTCTCGAACGATCTTGCCCTCTGACGAAAGACGAATGTGACTCGCCTCGAGCAGTGCGGCTCGTTCCGATTGCGGAAGATCCCGGGTGCGTTCCACCAGTTGTTGCTCCTGCAGGCGCCGGTCCTTCTGGATCCTGGAGAGATCGGTGATTTCCCGATACATGGAACCATCACCCGAGATTTCCCACACCAGCGGCTGAGGCTTGTCGAGGCGCAGAATTCGATACAGACCACGACTACGATCCTCGAGTAAAATTCGATCAGATCCGATGTATACCTGCTGCAGTTCGACCACTTCTTCAGGACTCCCCGGTCTTCCGGTTACTTCCTGGAGGAGCACCAGAACATTCGTTGCTGGAGCGCGTTCCTGCCGCTTCAGATCCTTCGCTTCGATGGGATCCTGAGCCGCCAACAGTAGCCACAAAAGCACTGGCAAATAGATCATCATGAATTCTCCCGAGCCAGTTGTTGCCAATCGAGCTGATCGGATTCGATCTGCACTCCATGTCCACACTCATCAGGATCCAATGTAACGCTTCCACCGTCGATATCGATTCCACCACGGAAAGGATGATTGCGGACAAATAGCGGAGTGTCGAGATCGATCCATCGAAATCCACCGGTGCCACGGGCCAGATGAGCAGAAAAACTCATCGACAGGGGAGACTCGACCATTCCCCCGATCATCAAGGAGAGCCCTCCAGCCCTGGTCACTTCGATGATCTTCAATGTCTCGAGCAAGCCACTCTTCTGAGTTTTCACGTTGATGGCATCTGCGACCGAACTGGTGATGATTCGCATCGCATCGGCGGAACTGCGACACGATTCGTCAGCACAGATGGGCCACATCCCGAGTGAAGTCAGATGCGCCATCCCCTCCTCGTCCAGTGCGTCCACCGGTTGCTCGAATAGTTCGACCGGAAGTTCTGCGCCCGAACACGCTCGCATCAGGCTCTCGGCTTCATCGACTGTGTATCCACCATTGGCATCGAGAATCAAACCGCACCCCGGAGCCACCTGAGAGATGACCTCGAGGCGTTGTCGATCGGTAGAGACTCCGTCACGCCCCACCTTGATCTTGAGGGTGCTAAATCCGGCTCGATATGCCTGCTCCCCACAACGCGCTGCGTGATCAAGATCCCCCGCCACGATCGTCAAATCGGTGGTGAGCGTCACATCCTTGCCACCAAAATATCGCCACAGCGCAAGTCTTTCACATTTGCAAAAAGCATCCAGCGCTGCCATCTCCAGAGCGACCAGAGCGCACGAGGAACCAGGTGCGGACTCCTTGATACGATCGTGAAGCTGCCGCGAAAGCAGCGGATCGACACCGAGGATCGCTGGAGCCGCCTCCGCCAGCGCCTCCAGTGCAGCGGCCCGGGTCTGACCGTCGTAGGCACGAAAAGGAGCCGCCTCCCCCAATCCACAGGTGCCATCTTCGAGGGTCAGGCGAATCACGGCGATCTCAGCCTCGGTGGCCGCTCCTTTGGCGATGGAGAAAGGTTCTATCAACTCGAGATCGACGGCTGCCACATCGATGCAGGTGATCCTTCTCATCTCCCGAATACCCATGCCCCACCATGAAGGAGTTCCACTTCCTTGCCTCCACTTGTAACACCCATCACATCCACCTCCTCATCGCTGATCATCATGTCGGTATGGGCGGAGGAGGCGTTGAAGCCGATCTCCTCGAGTTGCTCTTTGGAAAGATTCACACCATCATCGAGACAAGACTTGTAGGCATTTCCGACTGCGATGTGACAGGCGGCATTTTCATCGAGCAAGATTTCGCGGAAAACATGTCCACTCTGGTACACGGGAGAATCGATCCCGACGAGGGCAACCTCACCTAAACGCCTGGCCCCCTCGTCGCTGTCGACATAAGAACGCAAGGTCTCTTGTCCGGAACTCGCCTCGAAATTGACCAGCACTCCGTCCCTGAAAGTCATGCGCAGATCCTTGACGAGCGTACCGTTGACCAGGAACGGACGGGTCACCCGAACATCACCCTGGGTCTTTCGCCAATCAGGTGTCGTGAAGACTTCCTCGGTTGGAAGATTGGGTATGAACTCATTTCCGCGCTGGCTGCGAATTGACCCTCCTTCGAACCGTGCTCTCGGTGACAAACCGACAGTCAAATCGGTACCTGGACCAGAAAACAAGATGTGATCGAGTTCGAGTTGATTCAGTGCAGCAGATCTGAGCGCCAGAGAAGCACTGTGATCGTCCCAGGCCTGAAGAAAGTCTTCTCGATCCGCCCTGACGATTTTTAGCAACTGTCGCCATAACTGCTGGCAAGCCTCTTCTCCCCTCGAGTCAGCGAAAATACTTTCTGCCCAACCGATGGTGGCGGCTGAAGCGACACACCATTGCACCATGGAACGACCGATGCCCTCATCGAAGAAGCGTTTCACCGCTTTGTGATGAGCGAGCCTGCAGCGGTTGGAACGTTCGGCATCGAGCCCTGAGAGCACCTCGGGATCACCAGAGCCGACCAAGCGGATCATCGCGCCCTGGTCATCGATGGCTTCATCCATCCGGATCGGCACATGACGGGGCACATGGTCGAGAAACTTTTCCTGCGAGAGATTCAAACGGGCTCGCTGGAACCGCTCATCTACTAGATCGACTTGCACGTAGCGCGCACCTGCTTCGTATGCAGCCTCGGCGACCTTCACCGCGAAATCACAAGAAAGGGAATCGGCTCCAAGATAGAGCGATTGCCCGGGCTGGACATTACAACCCTTACGAACGATCAGTTCGGCATAACGATCGAGGCAGGCCTCGATATCCATCGCTCTTTGCTCATTCAACGGTTCCTCCAGTCATCGTCACAGAAGGTACACGAACCACAGCCACAATGGAGTCGCGAAAGTCCAGGACATGATACAAATCGACAATCAAATGCATCGACAGAGGATGGAAAAAGGCCGTGCAGGAACTCCCGCACGGCCCTGAACTCTGGTCGGGGTGAGAGGATTCGAACCTCCGGCCTCCACGTCCCGAACGTGGCGCTCTACCAAACTGAGCCACACCCCGTGCAATTTCATCTTCGCTTCTGCGGAGGAGATGCCACACACGCTCCTATCGGAGAAGGCCAGAAAGGATACCGGGCTGCCAGAAATGGGTCAATCTGACCGCGCTACCAGTACAGCAACTGCTAAGGATCACATGCCGGGCACGGGAAACATCCGAACCCGTTGGCCGCATCTGGATCGAGGCCCGCCTCCGGAAATGGAGCCAGCGGTAGTGGCCCGTTCCTGAACAGGTACATGACGAGGTAGATCGGGTCGGCAAGGTCTATCAAGTTGTCTCCGTTGACCTCCGCGGCCTCCAGGCAATCCGGTCCAGCACCGGAGTTGAAGAGCCAGTAACAAAGAAACATGGCGTCTCCGATATCAAGACGAGTGTCGCCGTTGACCACTCCACGAATGAATCCGTAGGTAAAGGCCTCGGTCAGTATCGCCTCACCCAGTGAATTGGTGACCCGGACATCAAAAAGCCCGATTCCGTTGGAGGCCTGAGGAAGAATTCCGGTGATGGTCGTGTCGTCGACTACTACTTGATCTAGCAGTGGAAAATCGTCGATGGTCACCTGCGTATCGGTGGCAGCCAGGAAACCAGTCCCTGTCACTGTCAACTCTGTCCCTCCGAGATAATGCCCCATGGTCGGGTTCACACCCTCGGCGGTCACCGGAATGATCTCTACCTGGCAAAGAGCACTGACCACCTCCGGAGTCGAGTTGGCATCGGGAAAGACGACACCAAGAAGTGCATAGGTGTAACTTCCAGGATCAAGCCCCGGATCGACGTATTCTACGGTTCCAGAATCGAGCATGGCGATCAACTCGCCATCGCGATGAACCAGAACGTAGTCAAAAGGAGTGCACTCGCTCCAGGTGAGCGTCGCATCGGAGACTCCACCCTCGCAACTGAGATCGAGACAAAAATCGGGAGGAGGAACGATCTGGATGATCGCGTTGGTCTGATCCGGCACGAAACTCTGGCCACTACCGACGATGACCACTTCCACCGGAGGCGAACCCAGTGTTGCACAGAAGTTCACTTCCGCATCGATGGGGAAACCGCCAGGATCCGGCACGCCGGTGAGACCATAGTCGATATCGAGCAGACCGTAGCCGGTACCCGCTTCCAGTTCGGCGGCTCCGACAAACGAGATCACCACACCCACCGTCACACCTTCCGGAAAGATGGCCACCTCGTTGAAATCGGGGGGTCCGCCGCCATTGACGATCATCGTGGTGGGACCATCGAACACCTCGAGCAGCTCCAGGTTGGCGGTATCGTGGCAGATTCCCATCGACCATCCCTGGCAGACAAAGGTGACATCGAGCGTCACATGGGACTGAACCACTTCACCCGTGACTCCAGATCCACCGCTAAGAAATACAGCAGCTTCCTGAGCACAGATAAATCCGGAGAAACCAAGAAATGAAACGGTCAGCACAAGATGGAACTTCAACAACATGATCTTTCTCCCTCCTTCGATGATAAGGAGTACTCCCATTGCATACCGAAACGAACAATATTCAACGTTACTGTGGTGAATAGCACTGTCAATGGAGCAGCCAGGATGTACACAAAAGCGACCCGAATAGACGAGGAAACGGAATACACGACGAGACAGTGACGATTTACTTCCAGTCGTAGAATCCACGCCCCGACTTTTTACCAAGACGTCCCTTGTTGACATATTCGCGCAGCAGGTCGGGAGCACGAAACTGCTCGCCGATCTCGGCGTGAAGATAATCTGCGATCGCCAATCTCACATCGAGTCCCACCAGGTCGGTGAGGCGAAGAGGTCCCATCGGATGGCGGTATCCCAGTTCCATCGCCTTGTCGATCTCTTCGGCCGAAGCCACTCCCGCCTCGAGCATCCGGATCGCCTCGAGACCGATCACCAGGCCGAGACGACTTGTTGCAAATCCAGGGGTATCCCGGACAACGATCGGCTCTTTACCGAGTTGGCGAGCGAGGTTCACCACCGAATCCACGGTCTGTTGTGAGGTCACATTGCCCCGAACAACCTCGACCAATGCCATCACCGGTACCGGATTGAAAAAGTGCATACCGATAAAGCGTTGCGGATTTTTCAGCTCTGAGGCCAGTTTACTGATCGGTAGAGACGAGGTGTTGGTGGCGAGGATCGCCGAAGAATCACAAACTTCCTCGACCTCCTGGAAGATCCTGGATTTCAGTTCCAGGCTTTCCGGAACCGCCTCGATGATGAAACTGCTTTCGGCACAGGCCTCCACGGTACTCACCGATGTGGTGAGAAATTGTTGTACATTTTCTCGAGCCTCGGGACCAGTCTTTCCCTTGTCGATCCCTTTTGCCACGCTCGCATCGATGGAGGAACACGCCGATGACAGTAGATCTTCGGACAGATCGCAGAGGATCGTCTCGATGCCATGGATGGCAGTGACCTGGGCGATCCCCAGCCCCATCGTCCCGGCCCCGATCACTGTGACGCGCTCTACCATCGATCCCTCTCCTGACGCACCTTTTCGAGCGCTTCACTTCGAGAAGTGGAGTGCGGTTGCCTCGAACGAGAAGAGGTGCGACCCTCCCGGCTGGCTGCAGGATACCCGAGAGCCAGCAATCAGCGATACGGTCCTCATGATCATATGGAGCCCCATGAACCAACAAGATCGAACCGATAACGATAGTCCTGGTGCGCTTATTAGCCATCAACAAGACGGGCCGATCCGTTACCTGACTCTTTGCAATCCGCCCGCAAATTGCTACTCCTTCGAGATGATGAAGGAACTTGATTCAGCCATCATCGATGCAAGATTCTGCGAACAAACACACGTGATCATCATCCGCGGACAGGGAGAGAAGTTCTTCTGTGCAGGAGCAGACATCTCGATGCTCCAGCAGGTCTCTCCTGAATGGAAATATCACTTTTGCCTCCATGCCAACGAAACGCTGTTAAGACTCGAGCAAACTCCAAAACTTGTCATCGCCCAGATCGAAGGGCACTGTGTCGGGGGAGGTCTGGAGATCGCCCTCGCCTGCGATCTCCGCATCGGATGTTCAGGATCGGGAAAGATCGGAGTTCCCGAGGTCGAACTGGGAGTACTACCCGGAACCGGCGGAACCCAGCGCCTCTCACGGCTATTGGGAAAATCCACAGCCCTGCGCTGGTGCATCGAGGGAAAGGTGATTCCCATCGACGAGGCACTGGAGCAAGGAATCCTCGATCAGATCTTGCCCGCCAACGGATTCAGTCAAGCGGTGAAAGACTACGCACTCGAGTTCTGCCCTCCGCGCAAGGCAGCGCTCGCTGTCGGTCTCATCAAGAGAAGCATCCAGAGTGGCTCAGAGATGGGAATCCACGAGGGATTGGCGCTGGAGAGAGAACTCCAGCAGCGGCTCTTCGACAGCGAAGACGCCCGTGAGGGAATTGCCGCCAATCGAGAAAAGCGCCCACCTGAGTTCCAGGGCAAATAACCAGGAGGTTCTCCATTGCCGGTCACACTCGAGAATCAAACCCGGGGATGCCTGGTGATTGCGCAGATCTGCCTGCAATCGCCACCTCTCAATGTTCTCGATCGCACGATGTGCAGTGAGTTGCGAGACATCCTCCAGGCCATCCGAGCCGACGACGAGGCCCGAATCGTCGTCGTCCGCGGCGCACAGGGCGAATTCTGCAGTGGCACCGACATCTCGGAGCACACCCCTGAGAAGATGCCCGAACTGTTGCCGGTATTTCACGATTGCCTCAGGGCGATCAACAACATCGACGCCATCGTGATCGCGGCCGTCGAGGGTCGCTGCCTGGGTGGCGGATTTGAACTGGCACTGGCCTGTGACCGGATTGTCGCCGATGAATCGTCGGTCATCGGCTTACCGGAGATCCGACTCGGCTGTTACCCACCGGCAGGGGTCGTCCAGTTGCTGGCACGGCGCTGCTATGGTCGCGCCATCGGCCTGGTTCTATCGGGAAAACCTGTCGATCCGCGACAATTACAGTCCGACGGGATCATCGATAGCGTGATCGATCAGGGCCATCTCGATGAGGCCATCTCGGCAGAAATCGGATCTTACTGCGCCATGAGTCCTTCCATCGTGGCCATCACCATGCGCCAGTTCCATCGTCTCAGCAGAAGAAGCTGGGACCAACAGTTGCTGGAAATCGAACAGGACTACCTGGGAGAGGTTCTCTCCCACCCCGATTCGCGGGAGGGAGTGGAGGCCTTCCTCGACAAACGCCCACCTCGCTGGGCCAAACGACAGGGACTCGTCGGACCCGACGACGTTGCCTTCTAGGAGCGCCAACGATGACGATGCTATGCGCGAGAGTACGAGAACACGGAGGCCTGGATCAGCTTCTGCTCGAACAATCGGACATCCCCGAACCCGGTCCCGGCGAGGTGCGGGTAAGACTGAAGGCGGCAGCGCTCAACCATCTCGACCTGTGGGTGCGAAAGGGAG
>CAWLAN010000112.1:0-9103 GCA_963854815.1 Planctomycetes bacterium UBA1146 | reverse complement strand
ACTTTCTTTCCCATTTCGATCAACTTTTCGATAACTCGGAGTGGACCCTTCTGGGATTCGCGCAGGGAGTGGTAATCACCGAAGTGAACCACGTTGCAGCCGGAAGCGTGCTCGGCGACCTCTTCGAGGGTGATCGGCTCGAGTTTTCCCAGAGTTGCCTGTTCGTAGGTATCGCGCCAGCGCTGCAAGGATCCTGAGGGGTCATCGATGGAGCGTTCTATTTCTCGACGTGCTTCCTCGGCCAGGCGCCTTTGCAGTTTCAACAACCTGTTTCGAGCAGGAACTCCGGTGGGACTCAATCTTCTGACTCCAGTCCGAGAAGATCCTCGGGCGTGTTGATGTTTCGAAATGGATCAGTTGAGGATTGTTCTTCTTCGGTGTGCTGGTGGAAGTCATCGGGCCACTTCAGCAGTGTTGCATTCACTCTTCTCACCCATGCCAGCAAGGCGAGATCTCCATCGGGAGGTTCGAGCACTTCGAGAGCCGCCGGATCCCAGACCGCCGCCAGCGGCTGTGGGCGTCCTTCATCGACCGGTACTACCGAGTTCCCATCTGAATGCCTGGAACAGATCTGCTCGACGACCGATGGGCTCAGCAGGGGAAGGTCAACCGCAGCCAGGAAAACCGGTCTGCCGACCTTCTCGATGGCGTTTCCGATCACATCGAGAAGACAGCGCGACCCGGGTGGGTCGGTGACGATGGCATCCCAGGGCAAGGTAGGGATCTTCTCGAGCAAGGCAGCATCTTTCAGGGCCACGAAGGTTCGCTCGAACAGCGGAGAGAGCAACTGGAACTGTCGCTCGAGGAGCGACAACCCGTTCACCTCGAGGAGGGCCTTGGGACCCCCCATCCTGCGCCCTAGACCTCCTGCGAGGATGAGGCAATCGGCTACTGAATCGAAACCGGGTTTGTTCAAATATCGGGCCTCTCTGGGGTCGTGAGATAACTTGCCGGCGGTCATGGGTCAATGTTGAAGAATTACGGGGTTCCCCAGCGCCGCAACTGCCGCAAGGAGGCGGCCAGATCCTTTGGCAGGCCGGACTCCAGTTTCATCTCGATTTCGGTGGAAGGGTGGCGAAATTGAATCGACAGGGCATGGAGTCCCAGTCGGTTCAGCAGCGGTCTTTCGACGCCATCTCTTCCAGCACGGTAATTTCTCTTGAAGGAGGAGAGCAGCAGGGGGGCGCCCGTACCGTAGAGGTTGTCACAGCAGCAGGGCGTTCCCAGGTCGAGCATCGTTAGCCGTACCTGGTGTGTTCGGCCGGTGAGTGGTTTGATTTCGACCCAGGAATGGTCCCTGAATGCTTCCAGGAGCTGGTATCGGGATCGACATTCTTTGCCCGAGGAGTGGAACCGCATCGATCCGGGACGAGATCGGTTTTTCTCGACATGAAAGACGCTCTCCCCTCTGGACGGGTCGGGGAGCCCCTCCACGAGTGCTCCGTAGGTCTTCTTGACCGTACGTTCCATGAACTGATTACGGAGATGTGCCTGGGCAGTTCCATTTCTGGCGAACAGGATCACCCCCGTTGTTTCCTTGTCGAGGCGATGAACGACGTGAGGGCGAGGAGCGTCGGGGTCCTTTTCTTTCCAGTGGTCCCAGAGCAAGTCGATGAGACACAGAGCGCTGGAATCCCATCGTTCACTGACTGTGCTGAACCCGGAGGGTTTTGTCACCGCGCAAAAGTCAGAATCCTCGTGCAGGATCTCCAGTGAGGGATGGCGAGCGGAATTCAAATGGCGGCTCAAGATCCAGGCATTCGCAGGGCGGCAGTTTCGAGTTGCCCGATTCCGGTGATCGCCTCATCCTTACCCTCGTCGTCTTGTTCAATCCGGCTCCTGAAGGCACTGATCACCTCGAGAAACCGATCGTAAGAACTCTGGTCCCCGTTTCTCCAGCGAGCGAATTCGAGCCAGCCAATAGAGATGTTGATGACAAATGAGGATTCGGGACCGACATCGTCGGGGGTAGAGTTTTCCTGTGCATCGATTCGAGCAGCTTCCAGCGACTTTTCGAAAGCTTCGCAGGCACCATTCCAATCGCCCAGGCCGCAACGATGTGCACCCATTGCCCACCATGCCAGGTGAAAAGGTAGAGCCCCTTTTTCAAGAATTTCTCGCCAGTCGAGGCAGTCCTGGGCGCATCGGATCCCTTCCTCGAAGTGCTCCGAGGTCCTCGGTTCCGTATCCTCTGGCCAGCAGGGAGCCAGATCCGCTGCCAGGTTGTAGGAGAGAATGTTGGCTCCATCGAGACGCCGAGATCGTTCTTCTCGGTCGTTTTCGGCCGCAGCCTGGCAAGAAAACTCATCGATGGCGGCTCGGCAGATTCCGATGACATCATCAAGGCTCCTGGACAGACCCTGGCCATTCGAAATCCTCTGGCTAGCCATCAAAAAGAGCGCCCTTCGCTCCGGACGATCCTCGCTCTGGTGGATATGAGCGATCAGTTTCTCAAGCCCCTGCTGGCAGTAGAGCTCCTTTAACTGTGGCCAGAACTTCTCGAATGGGTTGGTCTTCTGACTCACCGGATCTCCTTCATCTCGATTTGATCGAACCACACTGTCCCGGTCTGTCCTTTCAGGTAACAGGCGATGTAGGTGGTCCTGCTGGTTCCTGGACTCCAATCGAAGGAGATTCGAGTCCAGGCGGTATCGCGCCGAAGAGGCTTCGATCTGGAGTTCCAGGATCCGAGCCGTCCAGTGAAGAAGCCCACCAGCGCTTCGCCCTGGAACCCCTCTGCCTTGATGAGAGCAGTAACTCGATACTTTTTCCCAGGTGTCACCACGATCCGCTGGATGATTCCTCCGGCCCCCGGTTCCCGGAGTTCTGCTTTGAGTGCGGAACTGTCGGCAACGAGATTCTCGGTTTCGCGCACAAATCTGATCGAGCCTCCGGGATCGATTTCACCCCTGATCCATCCATCGAGGTACCCTTCGGCCTCGAAGGAACCGTTGATGAGAGGTTGATGGGCTTCGATGCGTGAGATCTCCTCCGAGAGGTCCTCTCCATCGGGTCCCTCGTCGAGGACGCCCACGGGGATCGGGGTCCCTTCCGCAGACATCAGCTCGAGTCTGAACCCCCGGGTACCCACCAGTTGAGTCACCGCGACCTCGATGATGTTTTCTCCTGCCAGCAGCCTGACAGGGAACGGTTTCTTGTTGTTGAGCATCAACTCGTCGTGCATCGGTTGGCTCATCTGCGCACTGGCATCGATGAAACCTATATGTGATCCATTGACCTTGACTTGCATCTTCACGTCTGCCGCGATGGCGAGTCGAGCATCGATGTCTTCCCCGATTGCGATCCTGCGGAACAAGAGCCAGCGCCTGTTCTTGCTTCCCGGAGGCTGCTGGGAAGAGAGATCGGTGAAAGGAGTCGGCCAGACCAGTCTTTTCCAGGGATCTGGTGCCGTGTCGTCGCCCTCGACCGGCCCACGAACCCACCAGCCATTGATGATCGTGCCGTCGAGTCTGTTGTAGTTGAGTTGTCTGGGATGGGTTCGTGTGAACTTGACCGCAGTTCCACCCAGATCGACTCGCTCATCGAAGACGGGCCAGCCATTTGCACGGAAGATCCAGGCAACGTTTTTGCCCAGGGCGATGGAATAGAGTGCTGCGATTCGCTCGATGCTCGAGAGCCCATGTAGATTGAGCGTCTGTTCGGAAGCACGTCTCTCGGTGAACATCTTGTGGTGTACCCCGAGACCGTGAAAAAAGCGCAAGGCAGCAAAGACGGACGGGTTCGGTTGCCAGGATGACTTCCGATCACTATTTCGTTCGAGTAGCCAATCGAGGGTCCGCTGGAATGCCCTGGCATTGAGCAGGCGATAACCGAGTTCGCCGTAGATTCCTTCATCGACACCACAATTGGCCAGCAGCATGTACGGATCGTGACCGAAACCGATGTTGTGCCCGAGTTCGTGGGTGAAGGCACCCGGAAGGATGTCTCCCACCCCTGTGTATTCGTGGAGGACCGCGGCATCGAGAACGATGACTCCGCCTCCGCCGAGTCCTCCCACTCCTGGTGGCAAGAAGATGTCGAAATCCATGAACAGTCTCATGACCCCGTCGGCTGATCCAAGATGATCCCTGCATCCTTGCAGGCTCCGTTTAACTTCTGGCATCATCGACTTCATGCGCGCCTTGAACACGCTCGGGCCGGATGCACTGGAGCCCGCATCGTTGATGGTGATGGGGGTTTCGGATTTCGCGATCCCGCGGATTGCTGAATCTCCGAACGGGACATCCACCTGGATGCTCAACTTGTCGAGATCAACGCGTTGAAGAGTTTCTGGTTCTTGCCAGCGCAGCGTGCCCAGTTTTCGTTCTATCACTACTCTGCCATTGCGATCGATTGCGGCCAGAGAACCGTTCTTGCCCGGCACTTTCTCCAGAACCCGCCCGCCGGCATCCGAGATGGAGAGTCGCATCTGGATGTCCTTGTCCTTGCGTTCGAAATGGAGAATCGGTGTCCAGGGCGACCTGGGTTCGAGGTCATGTCTTTCGCCGGGGGCCAGTGATCTGCGATAGGGCAAAAACCGCGAGGACTGACCGCCGGGAAGCGAACTCCTCACATCGAGGCGATAGGTGCCGGGCATCACCCATGCGCGGCGAGTTTCAGAGGTGTCGAGGGTGAAACGCTCGCGGAATCCATCGACCGAAACCACTTCCACGGTTCCATCTCCGGCTCCTCCGAAGGCCGAATCATACGTGTACTGGAGACGTCCCATCCGTTCCGGAACCAGGATCATGGGAACTTCATCGCGATCTCCACCGGTTCGATTCCTGAGCAAGAAAGGCTCGCCCTCCGTGGTTCGACCAATCACGCAGACATCGACGGGAAGGCCGGCGAGCAACAGTCGAAAACGTCCAGCCGGGATGCTGCGTGAGGACTCGAGGCGTCCTCGCGAACCCAACTCCCGGGCGACTCTCTCGGTGGTATATGCCTGGGCTACCGGCTCCGGAGTCACCCACACCCGTTCGACCTGGAGCCCCTTTCCTTCTCGATCCTGGACCGCGATCACCGTCGATTTCTTCGGCGCCAGCGTCACCGTCTCTTTGCTTGCAGCCAGCGTTCCTTGCAGGATGAAGAGCCGTGGCAGCCGTACGACTATCGTCTGGGTATCGGGATCGATCTCTTCCTCGATCTCCCCATGAGCGATCACCGTCCATGAACCGGGAATCGCCATTCCCGTCCACGACCCATCGCCATCGGTTGTTCCTTCCATCACTCCAAGACTGTCGTTGGACAGAAGCATCACGCGAGCCCCGGCGATTGGTTTTCCATCGTCGTCGATCACCTTCACCTCGATGGGGTGGAGCTGGAATTGCTCCCGAACCCATTCTTCTCGTTCACGTTCCCTGGCGATGACGATCGCTTCCTGGGGGTTCTCCGAGCTGTGACCTGGCAGCAGAACTCGTTCTCGAGAATCGAGCAGTTCACCCTCTGCATCGAGCATCTCGACCAGGATGGGATTCTGCTGCGGATCCTCGATGGCGAGGTATCTTCTGAGGCTGCGTCCCGGAAGGATCCGGAATCTCATCTCGAGATCCTTGCGCAGCGGGGTACGGATCTGAACGAGTTGTTCCACGGCGGTCGAGTTCTCGACCTCCAGTGCGATGACCCGGTAGGACTTGCGGTTTCTGGCTCCTCTTCTGTCCAATTCTTTGCCTCGACGGTCGATGAAGGCGGGTCCGCCATGGTGATCTTTCTGGTGGTATTCGTAAGCGATGATCCGGTCGGAGGGGGGCCATGCTTCATCGAGGATCTTGAGAGTGACACGACCCTCATCGGGGGGAAGTATCTGTTCAACTTCGGGACGGGTCTCATCTTCGGAGGGAGTGACCGGTTCCTGGTCGGTTTCCTCGAAAGGAATGTCGAACCTCGCATCGGGATCGAATCCGACCCGGGGACGAACCGCCGTATCTTCCTGCTTCGCCACTTCCAGAGTCTCGCGAAGTGGCGGCTCTTTCTCGATATTGGAAGGACGTGGAATTGGGGCGTTCAGTTGGTCGAGCGGACCGTTCTTACCCTGGAGGGAACTGGTCGTCGCCACCGTGGAAATATCATCCTCTGCAGGTGAATCGGATTTCATCAGATTTTGCACGGCAATACCGATTCCGAGGACTGCCGCGATCAGAAGCACAAGGGAACTTGTACTCGACGAGGTCTGTGTCTTCGTTCGTCTGGCACGAGGTGCGATTTTCACCGGCGCTGAAACCGGAGTCGCCGTTTTCAGTTGTGTGCTCCTTCGAGGAGCAACGATCTTGCCCGGAGAGGCAGCCTTCATCGGTGCTCTCTGCAAATGGACTGTGGAACCGCCGATCAGCAATCTCGATCCACTGGGGAAAGGAGCCGAACCCCGAATTGTTTTTCCATCGAGCCGTGTGCCGTTGGAACTTCCCAGATCTTTCACCACCAGGCCACGATCCTCGGCTTCCAGTCTGGCGTGGCGGCGAGATGCACGGTCGTCTGCGAGGGGGATCTCGCACTCCGGATCTCGCCCGATGGTCCAGGGGCCGTCACCGGATAGGAGCATGGTCCTTTTGCCGGAGGAATCCTGGATGACCACAGAGAGGGGATTGCGCTTCTTCATCGTCTCATGCCTCTTCATCCGTCAACGACCAGACCTCGACCAGATCTCCAGGTCGAATCATCTGCTCTTGCGCCGGGATCTTGACCAGGCAGTTCGCACGCGCGAATCCACTGAGCAGGTGAGAGCCCTGTCCAGAAGGGATCTCGACGCGATCTGGCCCGCCCTGTGGATCGGGGCTGAAGCGGCCCCTCAGTAGCCGCATGCGATCTCCCGGAGGTACCGGGTCTCCCTTCTGAAGAACCCCGTATCGTAGCGGGTGGATGCCATCTGGCCTCTGTTCCATCCGGGCAAGCGCCGGGCGCACGAACATCTCGAAGGAGACCAGACACGCCGCGGGATTGCCCGGAAGTCCAAAGAAGGGCACACCGCCGAGAAGACCATCTACCAGCGGTTTGCCTGGCTTCATGGAGACTTTGCGGACCTGTACATCGTCGCCCATCTCGCGGGCCACTTCGCGGATGTAGTCGAGATCGCCTGCACTGATTCCCCCTGTGGTGATGATGGCATCGGGCTTGAGGGCGAGGGTTTCCTGCAGGCCATCGCGGATCGCATCGATATCGTCGAGCAGTACTGGTCTCGGGAGAGTTTCCGCTCCCCACCTCTGGAGGCGAGCGCATAAAGAATACAGGTTCGAGTTACGGATCTGACCCGGATTGAGATCGGAGTTGATCTCGACCAGTTCATTTCCGCTCGAGTGGACGGCGACCCGTGGTCTTCGATTAACGAGAATCTCTGTAGCCCCGATACTCGCCAGCAATCCGATGGCTGCAGGGCTGATGCGAATTCCCGGTTCCAGCACCGATTCGCCGGCAGCTACATCTTCTCCCATTTTCCGAATGTGGCTTCCCGTGCCGATGGGATGGTCGAGCGTCACCTTCTCGGAGTCGTACTGGAGACACTTCTCGAACGGGATGATGCAGTCTCCACCGGGTGGGATCACCGCCCCGGTATAGATCCGCATCGCCTGGCCAGATTCAAGGGGAGTGTCCCCCGGCATACCCGCTTCTATCGTTGCGACCACAGGCAACGTGACAGGCGTGGATTCAGATGCAGAACCGGTATCAGTCGCTCTGAGGACGAATCCATCCATGGCGGTGTTGTCGAAAGGGGGGATCGGGTCACGTGTGGCTATCGAACTGGCGAGAAACCTGCGGGTCGCCTCTTCCAGTGGAATCGTTTCGGTACCGAGCGGTTGAATCCTGTCGAGAATCTGTTGGCGGACCTCATCGGGATCGATCACGGTCCGTCCTTCCCGAGGCTGTTCTCCTCGACCCAGCGCAGGTAGGGAGCATGGCCTCCTGACAAGGCCAGTACGATCACCTCCGGACAGTCATGGGGATGTCGGCGGGTGATCTCGGAGATCAGATGCTCGATCGGCTGCAGGGCCGATTTGATCAACAGCATCGATTCCGTCTCATCGCAGGTTTTCCCTTCCCAGCGATAGATGGAACGGCAGCCGGGCAGGATGTTCACACACGCTGCTAGCCCCTCCTCGACCAGAGTTCTGGCCAGGTCTGGAGCCGTTTCGACCGGGTGTGTTACCAGTAACAACTGGACCAAAGGCATCCTCACTCGAACAGGGGTGTACGGAACTCGTGAGATCTTATCACGGTGGCCTTGTCTAGGCACGAGGAGCCACTTGCAACTATGTCAGTATGCTTATTGCCGTCAGCAGATTCCCGGTCACCATCTACGCATGAGATGGTTCGAATTCACCGATGAAGAAGGGTCTCGCCACGAGATTCCCGAACAGGACAAGTTCCTGATCGGGAGAGCTCAAGGTTGTTCGCTCCAGATCGAGGAACCCGGTGTCTCGAGAAGGCACGCCTGTGTCTGGGCGCACGCGGGATCTGACTGGATCGAGGATCTCGGTTCGAGCAATGGAACCTGGTTGCTAGGAGATGCAACTCCACCGAGAAGAATCGTCGACGAGACATCCCTCAAAAATGGGGACCGCATCCGAATCGGATCGAGGGAACTGATTTATCGCAATGATTCTGACACGGGCGGGATCGGCAATGATCGCTGGCAGGATGCACGAATCGTCGGCTCGGGAGGCATGGGAGAAATTCTGCGAGCCTACGATACGGATCTTGGCTGTCTGGTTGCGGTCAAGAAGATCAAATCCAGCGATGAGGACCGAGCTGAATTACTCCAAAGACTGCATCTGCGTGAAGCGTCCATTGGCAGGAGCATCGACCATCCGAATGTTGTGAGAGTGCTCGATGATGCGATGGTCGACGGTGCTCCAGTGCAGGTGTTGGAGTGGATTGGCGGAGGAGATCTGGCTGGTTCGATGCGAACTCTTGCGGGCGATCAGGACAGTTGTTTCGAGGTTGTCCGGCAAGTGGCGCTTGGACTTGCGGCTGCACACGCCAATGAGGTTGTTCATGCTGACCTGAAGCCGGGAAACATCCTTCGACTTGCCCAGCAACCGAAGTCGGATGAGGAACAAATCCTGTTGCGAGAAGAGGACGACATCGCGACCGATCCTGCGACGGAACGTGA
>CAWLAN010000111.1:0-9197 GCA_963854815.1 Planctomycetes bacterium UBA1146 | reverse complement strand
TGCCGATGAGCCGTTTCGGTCGAGATCACGATTTCCCCATCGAGCAGCCCCGAGACCGTCTCCTCGAGCGGAAAGGTGATGACGTCGGTGGCACTCTGATCGCCCAAAAAATCGCCATGGAGTTGCGTGATGCGCTCGTCATCGACGAAGCAGATTCCTATCCGCCCGCCATGACTCTCACGTCCCAGTACGAATCGGACCAACTCCTCGACCGGAGCGGGATCGATGGAGATGGTCTGCTGGAGATCCTGGATCTCCACCTCGACCTCGAACAGGGGGGCCTCGCTCATGAACGTCGAGTCGTCACGGTAGGATCCTGCGAGGAATCCGATGCTGAATCGGATGCTGAATCGGAATCATCCTGAGAATCACCGGAGGTTGCTTCCACGTCTGTCGGATATTTGACCCGACCATGATGGATCGCGGTGAGGACGCGGACAAAGGCATCCTCGATTCGATGTAAATCACTCATCGTCAACTCGCACTCATCGAGTTGCCCCTCCTGAGCGCGGGCCTGGATGATATTGCGAACGTGCTGACGTACCCGTGTCGGTGTCGAATCGGAAAGGGTTCTCGAGGAGGCTTCCACACCATCTGCAAGCATCAGTATTCCTGCTTCACGGAAGGTGGGTCGAGGTCCCGGATAGCGGAATGCTTCCCGGGTTCGATCTGCTTCTTCCTCATCGATTTGCTGGGCCTTCTTATTGAAGAAGAACTCGACCACCGAAGTACCATGGTGCATCGGGATCATGTCGACAATCGGTTTCGGAAGGTGCTCTTCCTCGGCGATCCTCATTCCATCCTTGACGTGGGCGATGACCACCAAACGAGACATCTCGGGAGAGAGGCGGTCATGAACGTTCTCCCCTCCCTGTATGTTCTCGACAAAGTAAGCGGGTTTCATCATCTTGCCGATGTCATGGTAGAGAGCGCCAACCCGGCACAGTAGCCCATTGGCACCGATGCTCGCGGCCGCTTCTTCGGCCAGTTGCCCCACCATCAGCGAATGCTGGAAGGAACCAGGAGCCAGCAAGGAAAACTCGTTGAGGAGAGGACGGTGCGTGTCCGCCAGTTCCACCAATCGGATCTCGGTGAGTACGTCGAACCATTTCTCCAGGAAAGGAAGCGCGCTGGTGATCAACACACCTGCAGCAACACCACCGACCAGACACCACGACGCATCGATAAGGGGAGCAGTAGTCAACAGGTTGTCGAAAGTGATTCCGCGAAACGCGGTCGGATCGAGCAGCAATGTAGCCACTGCCTGGGTGAGGCCAGCGAGAAAACCAACCGTCAGAATTCGAGTACGAGAACGAACCCGCTGAACTCCCTGGATAGCTACCAGGATGCCGAGAAACTGCGCCACGGCCACCGCCACGGGATTCACGTCAGGTAGTCGTACCTGAACCATGAGAGCGGTGATGGCAATCGCCACCAGCGATACCAACAAGGCACGATTGATTCGAAGCAGGAAACCGAGCACCATCCCGAGCAACGGGACCGGCAGCAACATTATCGATACATCGGGACGCTGCAGGAGCACCCAGTTCGCCAGCAAGAAGCCGTTGAGCAACAGAAAGGTACGCCCGATCTGCAGATTTCTTCGCTCATGATCGTACCGCTGGGCACGCTCCAGCAACAAGGCACCGATGAAGATGAGAACGACGTTGGCGAGCAGTTCACTCCACTGCCAGAGGGAACTCGCCAGGAGGATGGAGGTCTCGTAACTCTTCCAGCCGATCAGGAAGGTGGCGAGGAGCACCTGGATCAACAGGATCAGAAAGCGCCGCACTCGCCGCGAGGATGCTTCATCCAAGGCGATCTGGCTCGATCGAGTCTGCCGTCTGCCGAAAGAGAGTCGCTGCCAGGTCTTACCACCTGAGCGCGCACGCGCCTTCGCCATGGTTCCCCTTTCGCCCGCAACCACTGCGGGCATCGGGCGATCCAACCGGATCGCACCGAGACGCCATCTTCGGAGGAAACGATCTGTCTGTCCAAGGGATGACAGCGGATGCCGGGAAAGAGTTTCGCACCGATTCGGGCCAATAGCCGTAACACCATTTGGATAAAGAAGTTGAGGAACTCCTCAGGAGTCCTTATCGAGGCTTTCGTAGGCTTCCACGATGCGGGTCACCAAACGATTCCTGACAATATCGGAACTCCCGAGCTCGATCCATGCCATCCCCTCGACCGATCCCAGAACCCTGCGAGCATGCAGCAATCCGGACGGTTGGTTCCTGGGAAGATCGAGCTGAGTCGGATCCCCCGTCACCACGATGCGAGAATGAGCCCCCATCCGGGTCAAGAACATCTTCATCTGGGCCGGGGTCGTGTTCTGGGCCTCGTCGAGGATGATGAAGGCATGATTCAGGGTCCGACCTCTCATGTAGGCGAGAGGCACGATCTCGATGATCTCCCTGTCGCTGTAGCGCCGTACTTGATCGTAATCGAGCATCTCGTGCAGCGCGTCGTACAGCGGCCGAAGGTATGGATTCACCTTTTGCTGGAAGTCTCCCGGCAAAAACCCGAGTTTCTCGCCTGCCTCGACCGCTGGACGGCTGAGGATCAACTTTCGAACCTCTCCCGCCTTGAGTGCCTCGAGAGCCGTTCGCACCGCAAGATAGGTTTTCCCCGTACCTGCAGGTCCCAGCGCCATCACGATGTCATGGGAGGCCATCGCCTCGAGATAACGAAGTTGTCCCTCGGTTTTGGCGATCTTGCCGAAATCTCGCCTCTGGAGCCTGTCGTCGTCTTCGAACAGATTCTGTGACGACGGAATGTCCTGAACCACCGGAGCGGATTCTTCGGGCTGTTGGAATCGAACGAGAGCTTCGTCGAGTTCATCCTCGACGGTGGTGGATCCGGGCATTCTATGAGCACTGAGCATCAGCTCCACAACTTGCTGGGCCGCACTCACTCCAAGTTCTGAACCCTGGAGATCGAGAACACACCCTCGCGCTGCTGCCTCGATGGCAAAACCAGTTCGAATCCGCCGCAGATGCACATCGCGGATTCCAAGCACTACCTGGGCTTCATCGTCATCTTGAAATTCGATCGTTACTTTCAACTTGTTTCCATCCGATCAATCCGCCAGCACCGTCCGCAGCAACAGCAACATCGGCACTGCCAGAAGCAAGCTATCGAGCATATCGAGCAGCCCGCCGAGGCCCGGGATGGTGTTGCCCGAATCCTTGCGACCGGCAGCGCGTTTCAATGCAGATTCCTGCAGATCCGACAGTTGCCCGACCAGCGCCAACAGCACCGCGAGAAAAACCCCTTGGCTCGGTGACATTGTTGCATCACCGAGCAACTGAGCATAAGCGAATCCAACCAGGGCTGCCGACAACACCCCTCCCAGCAATCCCTCGACCGTTTTTTTCGGGCTCACAGGGTGCAATGACGTCCGGCCCATCGCCCGACCGGTGAAATACGCTCCGGTGTCTGCACTTTTCACGGTCAGAAGTGCAAATAGCACCATATGAACTCCGAGCGGATCGGTTTCGGCCAGTATCCAGACCGCTACTGTCGGTAACACCAGCCAGCTTCCGGTCAACACCGCCGTGGTCAGCCCAAACTGCAACGACCGACGATTCGATGCCATCGCCTCGGAAAGCAGCGATCCGAGCAATATCGTTGTCCCCAGCAGAACGACTCCCAGCTGTAGCGGATCGAGGGAATTCACCATCGCTGACCAGCCGCTCAACAAGAAGACCAGGCAACCGATCCAGATCCTCGACTTGTGGTCGTCACGAAGTGTCAGCGCCTCGTAACAAGCTCCGATACCGAAGAAGAACGCAAGAGTCATGAGGCCGTAACCGTCGGTCCATTGCTGAAGATCCGCCACCAGCAAGCCGATGGAGATCAGCAAGATCGGAACTCCCCATCGGAGTCGGTCTGTAAGACCCCTCATGCATCTCCCCCGGGAGCCGCCGTCGGAATCGAACCGAAGCGACGCACTCTTCGGGCATACTCCTCGAGCGCTGCATCAAGATGATCGGCACAGAAGTCAGGCCAGAGGATGGGAATGAAATACAGTTCGGCGTAGGAACAATGCCATAGCAGAAAGTTCGAGATTCTGAATTCTCCCCCGGTCCTGATCAGCAGATCCAGATCGGGCATCCCGGGTTCGTAGAGATGTTCGATGACCCGTCGCTCCCGACCTTCATCGGTGCTCTCCAGAGGGGCACCTTGACGCGGAGCCTGGGACTCGAAGGCATCCGCGATCTCTGCACGCCCTCCGTAGTTGACCGCCAGACGCAGGACGATTCCGTCGTTACCTTCCGTCTCGGTGGCTGCCTGTTCCATCGTTTCGCGCGTCTGATCGGGCAGTTCCTCGAGCCTTCCGATGGCACGGAATCGAACCTGCATCCGCTCCATCTCTTCACGCTCCTGGCGTAGATGGTGAGCGAGAAGATCCATCAAGAATCGGATCTCCTGGGCCGGGCGACGCTGAAAGTTCTCGGTGGAGAGGGCGTAGCAGGTTACCTCGGCGATTCCACGCTCATGGGCATCACGGATCATCTGGCGAAGCGCCTCGGCGCCTTGTGCGTGGCCCTCGGTACGCGGCAGATTGCGCTCCTCGGCCCAGCGGCCGTTGCCATCCATGATGAACCCCACATGGCGAGGAACCACGGACCGGGGCAACCCCGCACCTGCCATCGAGGAGTCTCCGGATGCGGAATCCTCGCTGGAACTCACGCGACTTCTCCCTCTACCTGGAAGGGCGCGAAGATGCGTACTTCGTCACGGCGCTTACCCGTCGACAGGATCGATACAGGAATCCCGGTCGCCGACTCGAGGCGTTCGATGAAAGGTTGCATCGCCGTCTCATCGACCTGATCCCACCCCGGCCACTGTTCGACCACCGGTTCGATGGCTTCCATATCCGCCACGCTGAAGGGGAGAGACTCGAGCAACTCTCCACCTAGCCGGTAACCGGTGACAACAGGAACTGTATCTCTCCCGGTGAGAACATCCGCCTTGGTGAGTGCGAATGAATCGATATCGTTGAGAGCGGCACAATAACAAAGCAACGGGATATCGAGCCACCCTACCCGCCGCGGCCGACCGGTAGTTGTGCCGAACTCTCCTCCAGCTTCTCGCAGAGCATCAGCGGAATCGCCAGTGATCTCAGAAGGGAAAGGACCTTCACCAACCCGCGTGCAGTAGGCCTTGGTAACTCCCACCACATGATCGATCTTGCGCGGGGAGAAACCACTACCCGTGCCCACTCCCAGAAACGATGGACTCGAAGAGGTCACGAACGGATAGGTTCCGAAATCGATATCGAGCAAGCAGCCCTGAGCACCTTCGAACAGCAATTTCTTGCCGGTTGCGTGCATCTCCGCGAGTAGGTGGCAGGTATCTGTCACCTGGCTACCGAGGCGATCGCGAAGTTGTGAGCAGATCTGGACCCCCTCGGTGGCGTACTGCTCGGAAACCCCCACAACGCGACATCGTTCACGGAGTCGATCCTCGAGCACGTCATCGACGAAGCCGGGTTGGACGATATCCCCCATGCGAACACCGAAACGCCCGATCTTGTCCTGGTAGGCAGGGCCGATGCCCCGGAGGGTCGTTCCGATGGGGCGACTGGCCTGTTCCTCGACGATCCGTTCGACGGCTCCATGGTGAGGAAGGACCACGTGGGCACGATCCGAGATCCAGATGCGGGAGATCGTATCTTCGGGCAGCGCCTCCACTTCCTCGATCAGTTTTGCTGGCTCGATCACCATCCCGTTGCCGAGTACCGCCTGGATCCCATCGTGCAGGATGCCTGTGGGTATGTGGTGCAGAACGTGGCGCACATCCCCGATGTAGATGGTGTGCCCTGCGTTGGCCCCTCCTTGATAACGAACCACCGCATCGACATCTCTTGCCAGGACATCGACAATCTTGCCCTTGCCCTCATCTCCCCAGTTCAGTCCGACAACACAGACGTGCTGCATACGGGCTCTCCCGTTCTATCGAGCGCCAGCAGCATCTGCCGGCGTGAGTTCTGTTTTTCCGCCCATGTAAGGAACCAGGACCTCGGGGATTCGAATCGTTCCATCGGCTCTCTGATGATTTTCCAGAATCGCGATCAATACCCTTGGCGTTGCAATAGCGGTGTTATTGAGCGTATGACAATAGTGCACCTTACCATCGTTTGCACGATATCTCAGGTCCATCCGGCGCGCCTGGTAATCATAAAATCGGGAAGCGGAATGCGTCTCTCCCCAGCCCCTCGAGGGCATCCATGACTCGATATCGAACTTTCGCACCTGGCCCATTCCGAGGTCTCCAGTACAAACATCCACGACCCGATAAGGAATCTCCAGCGCCTGGAGGATCTCTTCTGCGTTGTCACGGATGAACTCGTGGTGCTGGATCGATTCCTCGATGCTGGATTTGCTGATGATGACCTGTTCCACCTTGTTGAACTGGTGGATCCTGTAAAGGCCACGGGTGTCTTTTCCTGCCGCCCCTGCTTCCCTGCGGTAACAGGTGGACCAACCGCAGTATCTCAGCGGCAGCTGGTCCTCTTCGAGGATCTCGCCGGAATGAAATGCCGTGACGGGAACCTCGCTGGTTCCTGCCAGGTAGAGATCGTCTCGGGGGATCTCGTAAGTTTGCTCCTCACCGCCCGGGAAGTGCGCCGTACCGAAAAGAGGTTCGTATTTCACCATCGTCGGTACGATCATCGGCGTGAAGCCCCTGTTGACGACGTGGTCGAGAGCAAATCGGAGTACCGCCAGTTCGAGCAGGGCCCCGGCCCCCTTGAGGATATATGTCTGCGATCCGGCCAGTTTTGAGGCCCGTGGCAGATCCAGGATGTCGAGAGCCTGCCCCAGTTCGACATGATCCTTGGGTTCGAAATCGAACTCGGGAGGAGATCCGACAACTCTCAACTCGACATTGCCACTCTCATCAACACCCACGGGAACCTCGGCTGCTGGTGGCATCGGAACACATGCGTGGATGGAGTCGAGTTCGCTCACAACGGTTCGCAAACCTTCGCCGAGCGATTTGATTCGATCAGACACCTCGGCCATTCGAGAAATCGCCTTTTGCTTGGCGTCTCCATCGAGAGCCGCGATTTCTTTACCGGCGTTCTTTTGATCGTGCCTCAGTTGTTCCTGCTCGGTGAGGAGAACTTTCCTCTGATCATCGAGTTCGAGGAGTCGATCCAGATCGACATCGAAGCCCTTGTCGGAGGCACCTTTTCGAACCAGCTCCAGTTCTGCCCGGATGTACTTGAAATCGAGCATCAAAACTCCCCGGAGCCGTGCTTGCATCGTGACCTTCGATGCAAGGTGCCCGCCGGGCGAGGATAGACCCCCAACCGCATCTCTTCAATCGAGGCAAGTCAAGGAGATGAAGATCCGCCGGTTGCGGCCCTGACCGCTGTGACCCCCAGTTGACTCCAGTTCGCGAGTTCACCGGTCGCTTGCTCCTGGAGATCCCGATCTTGCTCCTGCGAGCCGATCAGGGCCGGTACCAGCAATTCCTGGGCAGCCACCAGATCACCCCGATCCGCCAGGGCGCGAGCTTCCTGCAGCCTTCCGAGCAGCCGACTGCGGGCGATCTGACTGGCCAGTTTCTCCAGTTCCCGGTCGATCGAGGCGATGACCTTTCGCCGCGCCCTGTCGATCTCGGCCTGGGTGACCAGCAGACCATCACGACCAGGGTCGGAAGGACTCAGTTCGATGCGGACATCGATGGACTGACCGATCTCTCGACCCTTCTGATCGATGAGCCAGATCGGGAGAGTTGCCTGGATGCGCCATCGATCGCCGGGATAGACGGGGGCCCATTCTTGCCAGACCACACGCGAACGCCGTGGCGAGTTCTCTGCCATCCTGCGGGAGATGCGCAACGCTTCGGAGACATGGAAAGAGAGCCGTGCTGACAGCAGGATGGCTTCCTGAGGTCGAGCATGAAGCCACACGGTGGTGAGTTGCTGGATCTCATCCAACAAAAAGTGCCACCGCTTCACATCGGCATAATGAGCAGGGGATCTGGTCCAGCGCCGTCCCACCTCGGAGAAACGGAATGAGGGAGATCTGCTCTCCGGCGTCTTGTCGATGGTGATGGTAGGAATGCCAGCCACCAGGATGGATACCTTGCTGCTTTCCAGTTCCTCCGGGACCTGGCCACGAACGATGCGAGGGCGCAGGGGGACAGCAATCCGTTCGCGCAATTGCTGCAGTCTCTCAGCCACTGGCTCCCCCTCCTGTACAAGTCGGGCCAGTATCAACAGCGCAGTGCTCATCTGATTTGACTCGATCAGTTGCTCGGCAGTCCGTATCAGATGGCCGCGAGCCCATCGAGTCATCCGTAGCGCCTGAGAATCATCCTCACAGACCAAGTTCAACCTGCTTGCCAGTTGCAGCACCGAAGAAGGGTCCGCTCGATCCCGGGCCAGTTGTAGTTCTCGACGGGTCCTGTCGATCAACTGTCGCTTGAGGGAACCGATATGATCGGCCAGAGCACGGTCTCCCGGATACCTCTTCAACAGCCCATCGAGTAGATCCACTGCAGACTCGTGCTCTGCTGCCAGCAGTAACTTCTCGGCTCCAAGCAACATCTCATCACAATGGATCCTCTGAAGGATCCTGTCGCTCCAGCGCTGCAGAACCAGCTGAACACTGCGCGGAGGTTCGACACCGGTAGCCACGCATACGATCGGAATCCGTTCGAGCCGGGGATAGATTTCCTGCATACCGGATGATCCACCGGGCCGATCGAGCACCGCCAAGCGATCCCTGATGTGCCTCCAGCAACGATCCCTCAGGAACTCGCTGAAAGGGACCTCGCTGTCGAGACGACCAGCGGCGATCACCAGTTCTCGCAGGGGAGCCGGCAGTATCAGCAATTCGAGAAACGCATCTTCCCAGCGACTCTCATCGAAGGCAGTGGAGATTCGCTCGATTCGCCGCAAGTCTTCGCTCTCGATCACAGGAAAGTCGCTACTGGAGCGCATCAAGACAGCAGATTGACCATCCTGGTACGGCAATACCCCATCACCCAGAAGCACGAAGAACCCCAAGACGATCGCTATCTTGTATCGCACGGATCCACTCCATCAGCCGAACCCCCCGGCAGCGCCGGAAAGTGAGGACTTGCAAACTGGGATCCGGACACAACGGACCCCAGAAGCGTATCATCCTCGGCCCGATGTCGTCTCCGTGCAGACCTCGTCACCGCTCCCTGCG
>CAWLAN010000110.1:0-9235 GCA_963854815.1 Planctomycetes bacterium UBA1146 | reverse complement strand
TTCCCGTTGTGTGGTTCCGATCCGAGTTTCGATGCGCTCGATTGTGATCAGATCAACAGTTGTCCCTGATCGTTGTAATTCGATAACAAGCAAAGAGAGCCTCGCTCCGTTACGGTGCGAGGCTCTCTTGTTATCGTTTCAACTGTGATCGGTTCATTCCCCGGAAAGGGATCGAACGCGAAGATTTCTGAACGCCACGGCATCTCCGTGACCGAGGAATCCGATGTGTCCCGAGGAGCGCTTCAGCCCTGGATGGGCCTGACCATCGAGAGTTCCGTCTCGACTGGCAACATCTAGATCCGCATCGACAATGACGTGACCGTTGAGTGTTATGGTGATCCGACGACCATCACAACGCACCTCCTGAAAGTTCCATTCGCCGACAGGCAGTTGATGACCACGAACGGCGGGGATCACCCCGTAGATACTGCCGTGGAACTGGTAGGGCTTGAGATTCGCGTACTTGTCAGCACCGTCGTCGAGAATCTGAGCCTCCATACCTTGATATGCAGTGTTTCCACTGGAAGGGGCGCGAAGTCCGAGACCATTGTTGGATCCGGGCCAAAGTTTGAACTCGAAACGAAAGATGAAGTCGGCGTATTCGTCTTTGGTGTAGATGTTGCCACCATTGCCGGCCTCGCAGCGGATTTCTCCACCGCTGAATCGGTATCCATCGGTCTGACCGATCCAACCTTTGGCACTCAGACCGTCGAACAGCGATTTCCAGGAAACGCAGCGCTGGCGAATCTTTCGGGCCATCTCGCGACGGTTTTCGGGAACACCTCTGGTCAACAGCAACGCGTCGAGCAGGTTGATACAGTAGGCCTCGTAGCGGCTGTCTTCCATCTGCTCGGCCAGTTCCAGGATGCGATCGGCATCTCTCCCCTTATGCGTTTCAGGTGCCGCCAGCAGTCGATCCACCATCGGCTTCATCGCCTCCGGTGCGCCGAGACCCGCAAGAGCATCGAGGGAGGCCTCCGTGGTGGCCGGATCGTTCGCTTCCAGTGACCGCAACAGCACTGCCACTACCCCCTCGGTCTCCCCTCTGGCGCCAAGCGCGGTAGCGGCAGCAGGCCTCCAGCGGGTCGGCCCATCTTTCAGGATCTCGATGAGAGCCTCCTGGGCGGCCTCGCCCGGGATGGAGCCGAGCGATCGGATCGATTCATCGGACCAGTTTTCATCGGCAAGGATCGAACTCGCGAGCGCTGCGACTCCGATCGGATCACCGAGTTCTCCCACCATCCGGGTGAGGAATCTCTCGACACCTTCTGGATGGGTGTTGGAGACCAACTCAGCGAAGACCCGGGCTAGCGCCAACCTTTGGGCTTCATGACCAGGAGCTGCTGCCAGCATCACGAGTCCGTGCAGCGCACTCCTGGCGGCCACGTCTTGTTGCAGCAGTTCATTCTTTTGCTTGAGGTCCCCCCCGATGAGGGTGCGATCTTTCACATGGGCGAATACAGCGTGGATCTGTTTTGCATCTTCGTCGAGGGTCGCTTCGAGGATCACCTGTTTGTCGCTGGCATCGATGCCGAGCAGTTGCTGAAGCAGGGTCTCGGCTGGCGTCTTGGCTGGAGTTTCTTGCGGGGCCGGATCCTGACAGAAACCCGGACCTGACATCGAAATGAACCATAGGACGAGTAACGATGTGAAAGTGGTCAACCGCATGAGAGATCTTCCTGACCGATGAGAAAAGGGCCTCCGTTGGGTTACTGGGATACCTGCCGAAAGCGATCACGGAAAGATCAATCCTGGTGACAAGGGAGCGAAGACGTGGACAGACCTTACGAGCTTCGTTGCTCTGCTTCCATCGAGACTCAGCGGAGATTACCTGTTGTTCTATAAGAAGTTATCTCGATAAGTTCGGTATCTTCAACCCTTGCATTACTACCGATAACATCGAGAATACGCGGGATACAACACTAAAAAATACGCCAGAAATTACGACGTATATGGGTTCAATCGGAGGTGTGGAGATGCGGATCGAATCAGCACGAGGTGTCGCCAGTTTTTCTCGCCAGATCGGTTTTGTGATCCCGGTACTGCTGGGATTGTTGATCTGTTCAGCCGTGGGCCTCGGCCAGGTTCCAGCTGTCCCTCCCAGTGTTGATAATGCGGAGATGCGAGCCCAGTTCACGGCTGTGGACGCTGCTGGAAATACCATGGGAACGCTCGGATTTCGTGGTGTCATCTCCATCAATCGAGGAGAGGCGGGGACCAATAGTAACGGTGAAATCACTTATCCGATGGAAGTCATCGGTGCTCACTTACGAAACCTGACCTTCGGCTTCGAGTTGATCATAAAAACTTCCCCGGAGGCACCCTGGGAAGCGGTTCCTCTCCCGTCAAGTAATCCGTCAGTTTACTTCATCGATATGCTCCTTCGTGATGCTCAGGGCAACGTACTCGGATCTGCCTCCAATGTGCCACTGACTCCTGCTTCGAACTTTCCGCAGGGGCCTGATCTGCTGGTTCCCGTGGCCAGGTGGTACCTCGATCTCGCCGATACGGTGACCCTCATCGACCCCAATGGTAATCCCACGATCACCCTGGTACCCAATCCAGATTTCCCCGAGGTCTCGATCATCCAGAATCCTTCCTTTTCCGTAGACCCGGCCAGTTCGGTTGCGATGGGACCCTCGGTCATCTATTACACGGGCGCTCCTCCTATCCCTGGTTTGATGGTGCTGACCCCCTTTCTTTTTGAGGATAACGTCAATGCGTTCTGTCACGGCGTCAGCGTCACCGATCCTGGTCGAAACATATACTTTTCCGTCGACCGGAACAGTCTCGGTGTCCCCGGTTCTGCGGTAAACCTGGCAGCGACCGCCGCTCCTCCGTTCGCCTCATCCTCCGAGTTCGGATCGATGGGGATCACGACTGGCGCTCCCCCCCTCAATACGCTGGTGCTTCCCTATAGCGATTTTGTGTTAGCAACAGACGACGATGTCGACGCGCTCGACAACTTCCCGCCCAACTTTTCCGATTCCGATAACGATGGTGTCCCTGATATCCATCCGGCCTGGTTCTCCCTGAGCGCTGCTTCCTCGACGACCAATGTCGGAATTGGAATGGCTGAGTCTCCTCGTGCGGGATTACCCGCGGATGGGATTCGCACCTCAGATGACATCTTTGTCTTTTTACCGCCCGGTGCTGCTGGGCCTGGTGGCTCTCACATCTATGCCAGCGGCAGGATCGATATCGGACTCGTCGACGGGATTGCTGATCCAGCGCTAGTCGATGACATCGATGCTCTGGTCCTGATGCCCTATACAACTTACAGCCCCGGCAGTCCTACTGTCATCACCCCGGGTCCAGATAACCAGCCGCCGCTCAATGCCGACGGGACTATCAATATTCCCACGGGAGGTTTGACCTGGGATCTGGCCTTCTTTTCGTTGTCGAGGGATAGCGTCAGTCTCGGTGGACCGCTTGGTTACACCGCCGCGGATGTATTCGTGACCAATTTCAATGGTACCTTCATGCGTTTGCACCAGGCAGCAGACCTGGACCTGACCGGCGAAGACAACATCAACGCGATGAAATTCATGCTGACCAGTTGGCACGGATCGGTCGCGGTTCTTAATCCATGGCCCACCCCCACCAATGTCCTTGTCGTCATCGGTAAACATTTGGTGAGGTTGACGATTCCCACCCTCGAACCAGGGGGTGGATTTCCCGTGGCGGAGGCGATCGCCGATGGTTTGAACGCAAGCCTTCTATTCCAGGCGCGTCCCTGGATGCGTGCCATCGCCCGGGATTACAACTCTGGGCTCTTGACTATCATCGGTTCCGGCAACTGCAATACCGTCATCACGGCCAACAATCCCAACCTTGTCATCACTCCATTGCCGTTTCCACTGCCCTTCCCGCTGTTCCCACCTGCGGGTGGTTGTCCTGGCGACGAGTGTGATGATCCGATTCCGGCGGTTCTGGGTTTCAATCCCTTCGATACCACGGAGTGCGGCGACAGTCCTGACCCGTATGACGCTGCACAGTGCCCCGCCACATCCCTCGGAGACATGAACCAGGACATCTGGTTCACCTACACTCCCGATGAATGCGGTATGTTGAAGGTGGATACTTGTGGTACTGCATCCTTCGATACCGATCTGGTTGCGTATCACGCCATCTCCTGCAGCGAGAAGATCCAGATCGCCTGTAATGGCGATGCTCCCGGCTGCGCCAACTTCACTTCCGAGATGCAGTTCCCGGTCACGGCGGGGAACAAGTATCTGATCCGTCTCGGTGGCTGGAATGACGGTGACTTCGGAAACGGTGAATTGCGCCTCGAGTTGGTTCCAGACAGCACCATCGGAGATGAGTGCATCGATGCCATCGATGCGTCACTGGGCCTCAACTGGCTCGATACCAGTTGTGCAACGGACAGTCCGGATGCCGTTGACGTTGCACAGTGCCCCGGCACCTTCCTCGGTGCCGTGGTTCAGGATGTCTGGTACGTCTACACGCCGGATCTTGATGGTCTGCTCAATGTGCGGACCTGCAACCTGATCGACTTCGACTCCGACATCGTGGTGTACAAGGGTTCCTGCACCGATCTGGAACAGATCGCCTGCAACGGGGATGGTGCCGGCTGCGCTGGTTTCTCCTCGGCGGTGGAAGATGTTCCCATCGTTACCGGAGACCCGATCTACATACGCGTAGGAGGTTGGCAGGATGGGCAAGCGGGCAAGGGCTTGCTCGAGCTGGAGTTCCGTCAGGCCGCAGCACCACCGGCGGTCGGGACGTTGACCTGCACTGCCGATTGCACTGATACCGCCACCCTCACCTGGGTCAATGGTGGTGCCTACGATTCCATCAACATCTATGTCAATGGAACGCTCATCGATACCATCGGAGGGACCGATACCAGTTACACCGCGACCGGCATCTCCGGAATACGGAACATCTGTGTCGAGCCGGTGGCCGGTGGATTGGCCGGACCACAGGCTTGTTGCCCAGTTTTCGGCCTGACTCCACCGCCAGAAAACATCAACTGCGATCCCATCTTCGGCACCACCAATGTAGGGGTCGCCTGGACCAATCCGGTCTTCTATGACGCCATCGAGGTGTATGTCAACGGGGTCTTCGAACAGTCTCTTCCCGGCACCGCCACCGGTACTACCGTGACCGGAGGCGTGGGTCGGGAGATCTGCGTGCGAGGCCTCATCGCCAACTGCTGGTCTGAACCGGTATGTTGCGAAACCGGGCAAATTCCTGGTGTTGGCGATCTCAACTGTGATGTGATCTTCGGCACCACCGATGTCGCGGTCGCCTGGAGCAACCCGATCGTCTACGACATCATCGAGGTGTACCTCAACGGTACACTGGTGCAGACACTTTCCGGAACCGAGACCTTCACCACGGTGACAGGAGTCGGCGGTACCAGAGAGATCTGCGTGATCGGGATCATCTCAGGTGTGGCGACCGATCCGGCCTGTTGCACCGTCAATACGGGTGGTCCGTCTCCGACCTTCATCCGAGGAGATACCAACCGCGACGGCCAATGCAACATCGCAGATGTGATCAACCTGCTCTCTTTCCTGTTCGTCGGTGGCAACTGTTCGTGCATGGACGCCTGTGACGTTAACGATGATGGCCAGGTCAATATCGCCGACGCCATCTTCAAGTTAACTTTCCTCTTCACACAGGGTGTGGCGCCGCCTGCGCCCTACCCCGGATGTGGACCGGATCCGACACCGGACAACCTCGATTGCGCCTCCTTCCCACCCTGTTAGTAGGAGGGCGAAATAATTCGTGGTGATGAGAAAGGGCTGGCGCGGAATCCCGCGTCAGCCCTTTCGGCTAGCAAACGGCTTCTGCTTGTCTGTTTACCTTTGGAAAATTACGGTGTGTAATATCCGGTACACGTGCGTCCTGGAGCCGGGAAATTTGTTCGTGAAGCCGCCTGATAAACTGCACCAGGGTTGGTGGTAATTCGAGGTTGTTCCATACGTAATGTATTGGAGTAATAAATGTTGAAGATCGAATTCGAAAAGTTTTTGAAAAACCCCGGTAATCGCAAGTTCGCCTCGTGTGAAGCACTGAGGAGCGAGTTCAGTAAAACCCTCGAGTCCCGATTGCAGGTCCTTTACGACCAACACTATTCTCGATGGTCAGACCTTGTGGATGGCACAGAACGGGTTGCGGATAAAGAAGAACTCGGAGCGCTCATGTCCCTGAATAACCGTCAGACTCCAGAAACAAATCTGGAGAAATCTATCAAGGCGATTCGAGTCAACTGGAACGAGTTTCGGCGAAAGTTCAATCCACAAGTCAGTACATGGCCTGATCACGACGATGGGGATCGATGAGGTTCTGAAATTGTCGGCTCCGGGACCGATCAACTGTAGTCCGGACCCGAGTGTGGCTAGTTTGCCACTTCGTGCCTACACCCCCCTGTCCTGGCCGAGGGTTAGAACTGACAAACAAGGGCTGGCGCCAAATCCAGTGTCAGCCCCTGTTTCTAGTAGGTGTGCGAAAGTTCTGCTCGGTGAAATCAAGGATCGGAAGGTTCGTTGTGCTGCATTGAATGGCTTCCGGAGTCGGTGATGACACCCGGAGATGTGTCGTGGACATTGAACACCAGATCCTGAAAATTCTGATGGGTTACCTTCAATCGCCAGTCCCCCTCTGCGATATCAGTGATCCGGAATCGACCTTCTTCATCGCTACGAATCCGACCGTCGTCGCCTAGCACGAGCGTCGCTCCGCCAATTCCGGAGATCTGGATTCTCAGCCCGGCTGTCGGAGCGTTGTCAAAGGCTTCTCCGGGACGGGCGAAGGCGATCCGTGCTCCAGATATAGCCCTGCCGTTACTGTCGAGCAATCGGCCGATGATGGTCGCCGAGTGTTGCATCGGTATGGTGACCTGGGTGGTTTGCCCCAGTTTTACTTCGACCAGCTCAGTGACCGTGATGTAACCATCGGAACGAAAGGTCAACTGATAGGTTTGCTCGCGCAGGCCATCGAGTTCAAAGAAGCCATCCGGATCGCTGTATTCAACTCCGCCAGAACCACCCAGAATTATTCCATTTCCTGTGCGAGGTTCTCCGCGCTTGAGATGAAATTTGGCAACAGGGAAGCCGCTGAGAGCATCGATGACCTTGCCCTCGATTCTTCCGGCATCCAGCACGGTCACCACCACATCCAAGGTTCCCGCCTCTATACGCAGCTGGCCTTCCATGACCCAGGGTTGTCCCCGGGTGACCTTGATCCGAAAGAGTCCTCCTGCTGAGACCTCGACGGAGAAGAAGCCGTCGTGGTTGCTGGTTGTGATGGCGTCGCCACTCCGGTCTCCGGCGCCGAAGAGGTTTGCGAGGCTGATCTCGCCGTCTTTCACCTCGGCCACCGAGAGTCGTACACCGACAACCGGATTGCGCTGGATATCGACAACGAATCCCTCGATGGTTTGTGTGGGTTTCAACTGAAGCACGATGCCATCCATTGAAGAGTAGATGTTCAACTCCAGCGGATCTGTTGAGTGAAAACCGGGAGCGCTCGCATCGATATCGAAAATGCCGCCCTCGCTTAACGAGATGATGAACTCTCCATATTTGTTTGTGGTGGTTGAGGATTTTTCGCGCGCTGCAGATTCAACGATGCCAACATTGCCACCGGAGAAGGAGATGCTCAGCGGAGTCCCTGTGGATTCCACTTCCCTCGGCGGAGTCAACTTGACTCTGGCACCGGAGACGGGCGTTCCATCGGGAGCGAGTACGATGCCTCTGAGCTGAATCCCGTCAGGGAGCACCAGATCTCCTACGTCATTATTGCCTGCTGAATACGTTTGAGACGCTTCCACCAGCGTTGGGTACTCGCGGTGTTTGACCTCGAGAACGACCGGTCGAGTGCTCGGTACCGGCAGGATCGAGAAAGTACCGTCTTGGGCGGTAATGCCCCTGCGAGAGGACTCGATCTCCTCTCGAAGGATCCAGAACTGTTTTTGGTCGTCCACATCGAAGGAGGACAGAAAGCGATTTTGTTGGTCGATGACACTCACGGTTGCTGCAGCCACGGGCTGTCCGCTGCTGTTGACCACCCGTCCCTGGATGTTTGCTGCCGGTGTGAGAACGATCTCGAGCGGCTCATTTTGACCGGGAACGGTATGGATTTCCTGTGCGTAAGGGGAGAACCGATCATCTTCGATGATCACGAGCATCTGTGACCCGGTCAGGTGGGGGCGTAGGGTGAAGGAACCATCCCCGGGATCTCGCCCTGTCGAGGCGGCTGCCAGTGGTTCGTTTTTGCCGGCGTTGTTGTCTTCGTTATCAAACAGACAGATCGAACCATGATAAGGCGCGATCGGCTCACCATTCTCGTCGATCAGACGACCAGTCAGAACGCACTCGTTACGGAGAACCAGCTGGGCTTCGGTGGTGCCTGGGGGAAGGTTGATCGGTTCCGACGGACCGTAGTCGGTGCGGCTTGCCTGTAAACTACAGGCCCCTTCGGGTATTCCGTACAGGGTGAACTTGCCTTCGGAGTCGGTGTAATCATGGGGCCACAAACGCTCATCCTTGGCCTCTTTCCGGGGAAAGAAAAAGATCCCCTCGCGAGTTTGGATGGGAGGGCGCGCTCCGACATGGGCCGCTTCGACCGGGTGCCCGACAAGATCGACGACGACGCCGTCGATCCGTCCCCCTGCCTCGAGATGAATTTCGAGAGTGGGCTCCACTCCCCGGGTCGCCCTCACCGTATCGATCCTCTTGCCGACGAGGCCCGTAACGGATCCTGCTCGTACCATGAGACTGCCGACATAACCCTCTTCAACCTCGTGGATGAAGTACCCATCACGGTCACAGTGAGTCATGTTGATTGCCGAGCGAAGGTCGGGAACGGGGTCGGATTCCAGGTAACCTTCCGGGACTGGCTCGCCATCGGGCCCCAGGATTCGGCCGGAGATGGACCATTCGATTTCCTCGTCACTGTCTTCCGGAACGGCTTCCTTCCCATCATCAGTGGAGGGAGTCGGCGTGGTGCCCTCACCAACGCTGGTCGTTGCCTCACCGACCGGCGCTGGTCCTCCCGGGGTGAGGTTCGAAGGTGTTGAAGGCGAAACGGTGGGATTCTCCATCAGAGAATTGATCAGAAAGAAAAGCAGAAGTACGAGAGTTACAGCTAGTAGCAGTTGTTTCATGGGTCAATTCCCTTCGACTGCGGACCCGCAGGGACAAGGGCGGTATCCAAGCACAACCGGATGCTAGCCTGCAGGGTTCCCCAGTCCAGCCTGAAT
>CAWLAN010000109.1:0-9379 GCA_963854815.1 Planctomycetes bacterium UBA1146 | reverse complement strand
AGCCGACCTGTACACGACGAGACACGCAATCTTTCCGGTCTGCTCGCCGAAGTGGAGCAATTCGTTTTCGAACGTCCCTTCGATCTGGAGGAGATCCGTCGTCTCCAGGGCTGGAAAGAGGTGCTCGAGAACAGTCCGGCCGGGCAGGATGTCAAGGAACTGAAGGTGGGTTGGGGCGGAATCCGGGATGTGGAATACCTGGTGCAGTTCCTGCAGTTACTCCACGGCCAGGTCCACGTTTCGATCCGCGGCGGCAACACTTATCACGCCTTGCGAAGGCTCGATGCCATCGGCGCACTCACCGCATCGGAGGCGGCAAGGGTGCTCGATGGTTATCGTTTCCTCAGAAGCGTGGAGCACCATCGAATGCTTCAGCACCAGCGCCAGTCCTTCAGTCTGCCCGATGATCCGGCCCAGTTTCGAGCACTAGCACGATCCCTCGGATTCGACGACAGCGAAGGTTTGCAGGAAGCACTCGATAAGAAAAGGCAGCGAATCCGCACCATCCTGGAGAGCCTGTTTCATGACCTGTTCAGTGAATACGGTGATGAGCAGGCCGGTGAAGTCCACGTCATTCTCGCCTTCGAGCCGGAACCAGAGGTCATCGATCGCGTCTTCGGTAAGTATTCCTTCCGCGATCCTCGTAAGGCCTACCGCTTGCTCAGGCGACTGGCGTTTCCCCGTCAGCCAGCTCTGCGATCGCCTCGTGCCCGACATTACCTGGCAGCCCTGTTCCCGGTGTTGCTGGAGGCGATCCGTTCCAGTCCCGATCCGGATCAAGTTGCATTGATGTTTGTCGATTGTGTCGAAACCCTCGGTGCTCCGGCGATCTTCTACCAGCAACTCACCGAGCGTCCCGAGACGTGTCAGATCTTCGTCGATCTGTTCGGAAGGAGCCGCTATCTCTCCGAGTTGCTGCTCAATCATCCAGGAATTCTCGACGAGATCGTTGATCGGGTACGCACCGTCAGGAGAGCCACCGAACAGTCGTTGCTCGAGGAGTTGCGCTCGTCGGTTGCAGGAATCGATGAAGAAGCCGAGTTTTTGCGCAGGATCCACGAGTTTCGTGCCCTCCACTTCGTCCACATAGGGATCCTCGATCTGAGCGGGCGTTTGCCACTGGAACGAGTTCTTCTGAGTCTCTCTGCTGTCGCGCGGACGGTGTTGAGAGTGATCGACGAGAAGGCGTTCGAGAGGACCGAGGAGCAATTCGGGAAACTCGTCACCCCGAATGGGCAGTCGCCTTCTCGACATTGCTTGCTGGCCCTGGGGCGTCTCGGTGGCGATGAGATGGGATATTCCAGTGATATCGACATGATCCTCGTTCATGACGGATTCGGCACCACCGAAGACGGGCATGACGCGAGGGATTTCTGGAGCGAACACCTCAAACACGTGACCGAGATGCTCACTCATTCAGGCACGGGAGGTCCGCTCTACAATGTCGATCTACGCTTGCGGCCTGACGGTGCCGGTGGAACTCTCGTTACACGCTTCGACGAGTTCAAGGAGTACCTCCTCGGAGATCGTTCGCAACTGTGGGAGCATCAGGCGTTGATTCGTTTGAGTCCTGCTACGGGTGACGAAGCACTCGGTCAGGAAGTACTCGATTGGGTGCGCCAGAATCTGGGTCGAGGGGTCGAATCTTCGCAAGTTCTGGACGAGTTACGTCAGATGCACGAGCGACGTCGTGAGGCTGGACGTGGCGATGGGATCGATTTCCGTACCGGATCGGGAGGGTTACTCGATATCGAGTTCCTGGTCCAGAGCCAGATACTCCTGCACCAGGGCGAGCTGCCAGAGATCTTCCAGCCACGCACCATTCAGGCCATCGAAGCGCTGGAGAAGCATTCTTTGCTCGATGCCAGTGATTCGACCGCATTACGCAACGCCTATCAATTTCTGCGCATGTTGGAGAATCGTCTATCGATGATGCATCGCTCCAGCGTGAAGGCGGTTTCCGAGGAAGATGAGAGTTTGCATGATCTGGCACTGAGAATCGGATTCGAGGGGTCGATGGCAGGTACGCCGGAAGAACGGCTCCGTGTCGAGATCGATCATCACACCACTCTGGTCAGAGATATCTTTCGGTCGCATCACCCTCGCGACTAGCCATTGCCGCGCATCCACTGATGTACCCGTGTGACGATGGCGTTTCCACACGAAGACCTGACCAGATCATGAACCCGCATCTGTTCGTGGACGTCGAGTCGATGAGGTCTGAGTGGATCGAGGGATTCGCGCAACGATGCCGTGACAATGCGGGTACCAGCGGTGCTGACGATGGGATCGTAACCGGGACCAAAGGTGAAGACCGGTGTTTGCAGGTTTCGTGCCCTGGCTCGAGAGGAAGCCATCGGTGACAGCAGTCTCGCTGCGAAGCACAGCGGGATCCGATGACGGTGATAGGGGTCAACAACGTGGAGAAACGTTTCCGAGGGGAGGTCGCTGACGTGGTTCGATGCCCAGCGCGCATCTTCTTCGAGCCTGAGCAGGCGCAATCCCAGCCGTTGTAGTGCAGCCAGGGGTTTCAACGGTGCGATCGATGATAACCACATCGCCTGGGCCGTGATCAAGCGCAGCAACAGTGCATCTTCTTGAGGCGGTGGAGCAAAAGCCGGCGAGGAGAGGATCAGTCCGGTGGGCGCCGAGGTGAAATCGCGATCGATGCGGCAGGCGGCATGCAAGGCAGCAAGCCCTCCCATGCTATGGCCCCAGATGAAATGCGGTCGATTCGCATCGTTTCCATCGATGCAACTCCAGGCCGTCAGTTTTTCTACCATCTCGATGATCTCATCGAAGGAGATCCGGTAGAGAGCTCTGAGCTGCTGATGGTTGTCTTGCTCCGCTTCTCTCTTGAGGTCGTCGGGAAGAGCCTGGAGGCGGTCGATGATCTCGGTGGCATCTGCTGAATGGAGGTAGGCCTCGATGACTGCGTGATGGAACTGCCCGCCGCAACCGCCATGGCCCGGCAGATCAGGAACCCGGCAGTTGTAACCGAGTGAGGCCAACTGGCGAGCCAGTGGCATCATCCGACCGGAATGCTCGCCGAGCCCGTGAACGAGAATCACCTCGGAGTGCGCAGCTGATGAGACCGGAGTGACCCTCCAGTGGTCGACCGGGAACTCGCGACGCTCCAGCAGTGCTTCCGGGGGTGTCAGGGGTGTCATCTTCTTCTCTCCTGCAGGCGGGTCATTCAGGTGAGAAGATCATGAATCACGTTGCCATGCACATCGGTGAGGCGGAAGTCCCTGCCCTGATAGCGATGAATCAGCCGTTCATGATCGACGCCGAGCAGGTGCAATATGGTGGCATTGAGATCATGGACGTGCACGGGATCCCTGGTGATGTTGTAGGAGAAGTCATCGGTTTCGCCGTGAACATAGCCCTGCTTGATCCCCCCGCCGGCAAGGAAGATGGTGAAGCAACGCGGGTGGTGATCACGGCCGTAGTCCTCCTTGGTGAGCGCTCCCTGGCAATAGATGGTCCTGCCAAACTCACCCCCCCAGATCACAAGCGTGTCGTCGAGCAAACCTCGCATCTCCAGGTCCTTGATCAGTCCAGCAGTCGGTTGGTCGACATCGGAGCACTGGCGACGGATCGTCGCTGGCAGTGCTCCGTGCTGGTCCCAGCCACGGTGATAGATCTGGATGAATCGAACGTCGCGCTCCGCCATTCTTCTCGCCAGCAGACAACAAGAGGCATAGGTACCCGACGTGTCGACCTCGGGCCCGTAGAGATCCTTGACATGTTGTGGCTCGTCAGAGGTGTCGACCAGTTCGGGTACCGAGGTCTGCATGCGGTAGGCCATCTCGTACTGGGCAATGCGGGCACGCGTTTCTGGATCCCCGATCTTGTCGGCGGTACTGCCATTGAGAATCGCCAGCCGATCGAGCATCGACCTGCGTGTGCTTCTCTCGACTCCGGGCGGA
Source organism: Planctomycetes bacterium UBA1146 (assembly GCA_963854815.1). Lineage (GTDB taxonomy): Bacteria > Planctomycetota > UBA8108 > UBA1146 > UBA1146 > UBA1146. The sequence continues at coordinate 5,447 of CAWLAN010000109.1, read as the reverse complement.
TCGGAGAGATACAACACCGGATCTCCCACCGAACGGAGTGTGACCCCCTGGTATTCCGACGGCAGCATTCCCGCTCCCCATAGCCGCTCGAACAACGCCTGGGCTTCTTTTCGGCCGGTCCAGGTCGCCTGCATCACCATGAATGAGGGAAGACTGGCGTTGAGCGATCCGAGGCCGTAACTGAGCCATGAACCGAGACTGGGTCGTCCCGGTTGCTGGCTACCGGTCTGGAAGAAGGTCATCGCCGGATCGTGATTGATCGCTTCGGTGAACATCGAACGCACGATACAGATCTTGTCGGCGATGGAGGCGATGTTGGGAATCAGTTCGCTCATGTCGGCTCCAGCAGGCCCGTATCGGTCGAATCCGAAAATGGTGGGAGCGACGGGGAAACGTGATTGGCCGCTGGTCATCGTCGTCAGGCGCTGACCTCTGCGGATCGAATCGGGTAGTTCCGTGTCGAAGTACTCTTGCATCTTGGGCTTGTAATCGAACAGATCGATCTGGGACGGGGCCCCCGACATGAACAGCGAGATGACTCTTTTCACCTTGGGGCGAAAGTGCGGTGTTGTAAGGATTCCTGGTCGGGCAAGGGTCTGGGTCGCATCGGATGCGAATAGCGGAATCCCGCTCAACTGGGATAGAGCCGCAAGACCCAGCGTCGATCCAATCGTGTCCAACGAGCGACCGAAGAACTGCCTGCGCGTCTCCAGGATGTTCTGTTCCAGTTCCGGATGCATCGAACTATCCCTTCGTCACGACTTCATCGAGGTTGAGAACAAGATTGCAGATCAATGTCCAGGCGGCATGTTCTGCCGGGGAAAGACCCTCTCCTCGAGGAGAATCGCCGACCGATAACAACTCCAATGCTGCCGCTTCGTTCTCACCATAATGAATCCGAACTTCAGCGAGGAAAGATTCCAGTTGCTCGATTTCTTCGGTGGTGGGGGAGCGGGCAGTGGCAAGGCGCCAGAGGTGAGAGAGGAGCCGGGTATCGTCTGCATCTGGCAGATCACGCTGCAGGCGTTCGGCCAGATGCCTTGCGGTCTCGATGTACTGGATGTCGTTGAGTAGCAGCAGCGCCTGCATCGGGGTGTTGGTGCGCTCGCGGCGTACGACACAGGTCTCCCGGTTGGGGGCATCGAGGATGGCGAGGAAGGGGGGCGGACTGGTGCGCTTCCAGAAGGTGTAGATGCTCCGGCGGTAGAGGGCTTCTCCTGTGTCCTTGCTGAATTTGACGGTGTTACTGCCGCTGTAACCGACCGCCTTCCACAGACCCGGTGGCTGGTAAGGTTTGACGCTCGGCCCTCCCATCTTCTCGATGAGCAAGCCAGAGATGAACAGCGCCTGATCGCGAATCATCTCCGCATCCATGCGGAAGCGCGGTCCTCGTGCCAGCAGACGGTTGTTTGGATCGCGTTCGAGATCGAGGTCGGTGGTGCGAGTCGATTGGCAATAGGTCTCGGTCAGCATCAGCGATCGGATGAACCGTTTGAGATCCCAGCCCTCATCGACGAAGTCACGAGCGAGCCAGTCGAGTAACTCGGGGTGACTGGGCCATTCTCCCTGGGACCCGAAGTCCTCTGATGTGCGAACGATGCCAGTGCCGAACAGTTGCTGCCAGATACGGTTGACCGTGACACGCGCCAGTAATGGATGCTGCGGATCGGTGAGCCACTGGGCCAGCCCGAGTCGGTTCTTCGGAACATCCTCCGGCAACGGTGGAAGGAATGCAGGTACGCCCGGTTCGATGGGATCTCCGAATGGCTGGTCATACTGTCCTCGCTTCAGCATCCGAGCTGGCCGGCGGTCCATCCGCTCGGCGGCCACGAGGGTGGTCGGGATCATGCCGTCGAGCGTCGAGCGCTCCTTCTCCAGTTTCTGGATCTGTTCGAGCAGCACGGTGTAGGCAGGGCTGTGACGTTTTCGGAACCAGTGGCGGATCTTCAGGGCGTCCTTGTCACTGCGAAGTTCGATGGGAGCACTCAGAAGGGTTTCGAGTTGCAGCTTCTCTCCGTATCCAAGGATCCCGGCATCATCCCAGTAAGCCTTGCCACCGAACTGGGTGAAGGCGAACCCATCGATGACGGCACCCGGTGCCAGACCTACATGGGCTGCATCGACCTCCAGTCGCACCCATTGTCCCTTGGCCGGCAGATCTCCCATCGGTCGATGGGCCACGACATCCACGCCGAGCCCGCCGAAGTCGATCAGGTCCTCACCCCAGAAGCCCCGGTGGTCCCACGAGTTGTTGCTGTGAAACTGCAGCATCACCGTTTTGGTCGGCTGCTGCTCGTCGATCCAGACCCAGGTGTAGAAGCGATCCCCTTCGAGAACGGTGCGGGTGTTCGTGGCTTTGTCGAAGTAGTGCTGGATGATGCGATCCTTGTCGACTTTTTGAAGACGACTGCGATCTCCGGAGTGCACCGGATGATCAGGGCCTGTCACCCAGTCCCAGTCGCGCTCGGCACCGCCGGTAGTGGTGACTCCACCGTTGTCCTGATGGTCGTCGACCCAGGGCAGTTCCTCGGCATCGGGATGGGCTTGCTCGGCGAGTGCGAAACGCACCCTGCCGAAGGCATGTTGCGGGTACTGGCTCTCGAACAGGAATCGTACCGTCAGTCGTGCCATCCCTTCAGCACCGAAGGGTTCATCGCTGGCGAAGATGGCCGTACGAGGCTCCTTGAGATCGAATCCCGAGACCGCCCAGCCTTTGTCGGTGGTGGTTACGTCGCCATCGATGGCCGCACTGACGGGGAATTTAGGTTGTTCGTGATCGGCCCAGGCTCCCGTGAATGAGATGGGGAGTGGCTCACCGATGGTGTTCAACTCGTCATCGACGGCGATCACCTGCGCCTGGATCTCGCTCAGGACGACATTGGATATGGAGGATCGCCCCGGTCCGTTGCCCGGCATCGATGGATCGAGCAATCCCTCCAGTCGGAGGGCACGAAAGGTGGCTCCATCGATCAGCGTGGTGAGGGTATAGGTGTCCTTGGCAGGATTGGTGCCGCTTGCCAGATGCGAACCGTCAGGCAGTGCCTCGAAGGTTGCACCACCGCTGGCGGTCAGTTGTTCGGGAGTGATGAGTTGCCAGCGCCGGGAGGTCTCGATCCACTGCTGCTCGAAGACCAGTTGTGCAGCATCCATCTCGGGATCGGGAGCATCTCGCTGTTCTTTCGCCGCTGTCAGATCCTCTTCGAACTGAGCCATACGAGAGGATTGCTCCCGGGAAGGCACCTTCACCACCGGGGCGTGGGCCTTGGCATTGCCATCCATCTCGGCTTCGGTGGTGTTGTGGAAGAAGGAGTAGAGACCGTAGTACTCCTGCTGGGAGATGGGGTCGAACTTGTGCTCGTGGCACTGGGCGCAACCGGCGGTCAGGCCGAGGAACACCGTCGCAAAGGTGTTGGTCCGGTCGACCGAGTAGATCATCCGATACTCATCATTGATCGCGCCGCCCTCGCTGGTGGTCGGATGAGATCGAACGAATCCGCTGGCGACCTGATCCTCGAGTTGTGCCTGGGGGAGCAGATCTCCGGCGAGTTGACCGATGACGAACTGATCGAACGGTGGGTTGTCGTTGAACAGTTCGATGATGCGATCACGGTAAGGCCACATCTCACGATAGTTGTCGAGATGCAGGCCGTGAGTGTCGGCGTAGCGCGCCGCATCGAGCCACATGCGCCCCCATTGTTCGCCGAATCGTTTCGAGGCCAGCAGCCGATCGAGCAGTCGTTTCCAGGCGCCAGGGTCGGTGTCGGCGAGGAAGGCATCGATCTCCTCGATGGTGGGAGGGAGACCGGTGAGATCGAAAGTGGCCCTGCGGATCAGGGTTTCCCGGTCGGCCCGCTGCTTCCAGGGGAGTTGTTGCTGCTCGAGGCGGGCACGGATGAAGGCGTCGATCGGTTGTGGATCCGAGTCCCCACTGATGGTGGGGGGATCAGGTCGAAGTGGTGATTGCCAGGCCCAGTGCGGTTCGTATCGGGCCCCCTGCTCGATCCAGCGCACCAGTAGCGCGCGTTGCGGGGCAGAGAGACTCCGGCGAGATTCAGGTGGAGGCATCCGGTCGTCGGGGTTCTCGGCGTGGATCTTGCCGACCAGCAGACTCTTCTCGATGTCGCCGGGAATTACAGCCGCAAATCCATCCCGATCCCGATAGGCGTCTTCAGCATTGTCGAGGCGCAGGCCTGCCTTGCGAGCGGCGGAATCGGGACCGTGACAGGGGAAGCACTTGTTGGAGAGGATGGGGCGGATGTCCTGGTTATAAGAGAGCGGAGTCGCCCGTTCCTTGCCGCTGACGGAATCCGCCAGTGGGCCCTCTACGGCTACCAGGTGAGCAAGCAGCATCATGCACAGAACGGGTGTGCCGGACAGCATCGAGTCCTCCAGGGGGAAGGTGCGCGGGTCAGGGAGTTTCCTGCGGCCTGCGGCCACGACTTCCAGGTGATAACCGGTGCCATTATCGCATGTGGAAATGAGGCGGCCAAGCGGGGCGGGTTCCGGGGCCCGGAGCGGTGCCGTATCCTGACGGAAGTTCTGTTTGTCGGCAGGAACCCCAGTTGCTGGGGTTCCTGGAGATTGTCTGACAAGTTGGATTCCGGGAGGTTGCACGATGTCACGGATTTACCCCACCTGCATGATGCTGTTGCTGTTGTTCACGGTGACCGCCATCGGATACGACGATGGTGATCGTCCAGGTTATCGCGATACCCCCATCATCCCTGGACAGAAGTGGAGAGTCCACGATTCCCAGCGACCGTGGCCCACGGTGGTCGATCCGGGTGCGGGAAGCCTACCGGTGCCTCCACCGGCAGATGCTGTTGTGCTGCTGGGAAAAGGAGATCTCTCGGCATGGACCAGCGGTGGCAAGGATGCGCGCTGGGCGAATGTCGACGGGGCGATGGAAGCCCGGCCTGGCTCGGGCAACATCACCACCCGAGAATCCTTCGGCGATATACAACTACACGTCGAATTCAGAACACCGCCAGAAGTGAAGGGGAGTTCTCAGGGGCGCGGTAACTCCGGTGTGTTCCTGATGAATCGCTACGAACTTCAGATACTCGATTCATACCAGAACCCGACCTATTCCGATGGACAGTGCGCCGCTTTCTATGGCCAGTGGCCCCCGCTGGTCAATGCCTGCAGGGGTCCGGGCCAGTGGCAGTCATATGACATCTTCTTCGTTGCACCTCGTTTTGGGGATGACGGATCGTTGCTGTCACCGGCGCGCGCCACCGTGGTTCACAACGGGGTCCTGGTTCACAATGACCGCGAGTTTCTTGGCCCCACTTCACACAGATCGAAGCCGTCTTATTCGAAGCATCCTGAGATGGCTCCCATCAGTTTGCAGGATCACGGCAACCCGATCCGATATCGCAACATCTGGCTTCGACGCCTCGATGAGGGAAGCGAGAAGGACTCGCAGTGAGCGATTCCGAAGCGCT
>CAWLAN010000108.1:0-9492 GCA_963854815.1 Planctomycetes bacterium UBA1146 | reverse complement strand
CCACATACAAGAAGCAACAAGGTACGGTGCTGGCAACGAGGCAAGAAAACTATCACGGAAGTGGCAGTTCGAGGATCAGCAAGCGTTGCAACTTCGCGAACTGGTGGATGCGGCCAGGGAACGAGGAGATCTCTCGAAAGTACGCCGGTGGGCACTCGAGTTGATCCATCAACACCCTGCCAACGATGCCTCGGTGGGACTGATGATCCCGGTCAGAATCGCGACAAAATTACCGGTATTTCTCATCGGTGACTCTGGCCACAAAGTAGCGCTGCCAGTCTGGATCGATGTGAAACCCTTTGGATCCAAAAAGGTGGTCCTCGAGCGCGAAGGCCGCCAGGCAGAATTCGTCATCACGTCCGAGGGACCAGAAACGGTGTGGCTACCGGCTCCTTGATGGAGTTCCGGCGCCGACCAACATCGATTTCAGTCCTGCTCGATCATCTTCTGCAGTAATTCCTGCGCCAACCTTGGATGGGCCTGACCACCACTGGCCTTCATCAACTGACCCATGAGAAACCCCATCGGCTTTGAATCACCCGATTTGATCTTGTTCACCGCCCCGGGGTTTTCTGACATCACCGAGGTGACCCACCCCACCAGCGCCGAATGGTCACTGATCTGTTCTCCGGACTCTGACAGTATCTCGCTGGGATCCCTTTGCTCGTCGAGAGCCTGCTGGAGGATCTCGCGGCCCTTACCAACACTGATCCGGTCCTCTTCGACCGCCTTCACCACCGAGGCGATGGCTTCAGCGGCGAGCGGGTACTGATCGATGCGCTCCGATCGATCATTGAGATGCCTGAGTACCTCACCCCGAAACCAGTTCGAGGCGGAAGCTGCAGACAGGCCCGCCTCCAACAAAGCAAAGAAGAAGTCGCAGTTCTCACGGCGAGCAAGGATGGGTGAGGCTTCTTTGGGATCGAGACCGAGATCATCGACGAGTCTCCGAAATCGTTCGGCAGGCAACTCGGGCAACGACTGCCTTTCTCGATCGATGTCTTGCTGTTCGATGACAACCACGGGAAGGTCCGGTTCCGGGAAGTAGCGATAATCGGGGGAATCCTCCTTTGAGCGCATCTCCTCGGTCACTTCCAGATCCTGATCCCACAACCGTGTCTCCTGGCGGATCGTTCCGCCTTTCTCCAGAACTTCTATCTGGCGCTTCGATTCAACTTCCACGGATCTCTGAATCGAGACGAAGGAATTGAGATTCTTCAACTCCGTACGAGTTCCAAGTTCTGCGGAGGCATCAGGACGAACCGAGACGTTCACATCACAACGCAGATTGCCCTTTTCCATGTCTCCATCGGTGACTCCGACCCAGCGCAGAAGATCTCGCAGGGAGCGAACACAGGAAGCCGCCTCGATGCCACTCATCTCGAGAGGCTCGGTAACGATCTCGAGCAGAGGGCTGCTACATCTGTTGAGATCGATGCGGCTGGTTCCGTCGGCAGAATGGATCGTTTTGCCGGCATCCTCCTCCATGTGAATCCGCACCAGCGGCAAACGACCAGCGGTCGCATCCTCGCGCTCGAAGGAGATCGCTCCGCCGAGCGCATAGGGCCGGTAGAACTGGCTGATCTGGTAGCCCTTGGGCAGATCGGGATAGAAGTAATTCTTGCGATCAAAACGGCTCTCTCGCTGGATCGTGCAATCGAGGCAGATGGCAGCACGGATGGCATATCTGACGGCCGCCTCGTTGATCACCGGCAGGGCACCCGGCCAACCGCTACAAACCGGGCAGATGTTGTGGTTCGGATCGACACCCGTCTCGCGACGACAACTACAGAACATCTTGCTGCGGGTCGCCATCTGCGCGTGAATTTCGAGTCCGACTACCGTCTGCCAGCTCATGATGGACTCCCCACCGGCAGATCACGATGATGAGCCGTCCACTGTTGCCACTGTTGACCCAACTGGAGCAATCGGCGATCACTGCCACGGGCGCCCATCAGTTGCATACCGATCGGAAGGCCAGCCTCATCAAAGCCACAGGGAAGTGCCAGAGCTGGCACCCCTGCCAGGTTTGCCGTCACGGTGAGAATGTCGCAGGCGTATAGAGCGATGGGGTCATCGATTCGTTCACCGATCGGAAATGGCGCAAAGGGAGACACGGGAAGCAGCAGTGCATCCACTTGCTCGAGAGCGTGATCGACTCCTTCTCGGATGAGATCGCGCACCGCCTGCGCCCTCGAGTAATAGGCATCTCGATATCCGGCAGAGAGAACAAAAGTACCGAGCAAGATCCGACGACGTACCTCGACGCCGAAGCCAGCGCGGCGGCTCTTCTCATAGAGCAACTGGAGATCATCTGCCGCAACACGGTTTCCGACATGAATCCCATCGTATCGGGCCAGATTCGAAGACGCTTCGGCGGTCGCGATCACCTGATAGCATGCATTGGCGGCATGAAGTTGCGGAAGCGACACTTCCGTGATCTCGACACCATGCTGTTCCATCTGCTCGGCAGCTGCTCGCACCGCCTCGCGGATGGAATCATCGATGCCAGGACCAAATCCCTCGGAAACGAGCGCCACCTTCTCGATCGGATCTCGTGACTCATCGAGCTGGTGAAGAGATGTGGAATCGAGAGGATCGGCACCCTCGATGCAATCGAGAACCAGCGCACAGTCACTCGCGTCTCGGGCGATGGGTCCGATCTGATCGAGACTCGAACCAAAGGCGATGAGCCCACGCCGCGAAACTCGCCCCCAGGTCGGCTTGAAACCGGTAGCGCTACAGAAGGCTGCCGGAAGCCGGATGGAACCCCCGGTATCACTTCCGAGGTGAAACGCCCAGCCGTGACTGCCGGCCAGCGCCGCCGCTCCACCACTGGAGCCACCCGGGACCCTGGAACGGTCCCACGGATTGGCCACCACCCCGTGACAGGATGTTTCATTGGTGGCTCCCATGGCGAACTCGTCGCAACTGGTCTTACCGACCAACACGGCGCCGCCAGCGAGCAATCGTCGAACCACCGTGGCATCTTCTCCGGCCTTGAAGCCAACCAGCATCGAACTCGATGCATCGGTTGTCCCGACCGCAGTGGTGATGTTCATCTTTGCCGTGAAGGGGATTCCATCGAGTGGTCCGAGCAACTCACTTTGTTCTCGCCGCTTGTCACTGAGTTTCGCAGCAGCGAGTGCTTCCGTCTCGAAGGTCTCGACAACCGCCCCGAGTTCTTTTCCCTCCGTCTCGAGGAAATCGAGGTAGCGAGACACCAGATCATGACTACTGCATCGACCGTCGGAGATCCACTGCAGCGCCTCCTGTACGGTGGCTTCGCGGGGAGGATACTGTTGAGGAGAACTCATCTCGAATCCCCCTACCCCAGAACTCTTGGAGTGACAAAGGTACCGTCTCGCCAGTCGGGTGCATTCTTGCCGATGGATTCAGCATCCCGGGGTCCTCCTGGTTGGCCATCGACTGCAGACTCGTCGTTTCGTAATCGCGAAACGGTCTCGGTGCGCGCCTCTCCCTGTGTCTCGAGACCATCGGGGATCTGCACCGATCGAAGGGTTTCGACCATATCCAGGATTCGTTCCATGTGATGAACCAGTGCCTCGACCTCTTCATCGATGAGTTCGAGGCGAGCCAGTCGCGCGGTCTTCTTGACCAGTTCGGCATCGACAACCGGTCGGCCAGGATCGATCGGAACGAAATCATCGGAAACGATGGCTGATCCCCTTTCCCCACACCCCGGATGCAACGGTCAGAAATTTGCGCACTCCCGGGCTTCTCCCACCAGGTACCTTCGGCGAATCCCGGTACCGGAAGGATCGGACAGCAAATGAGTCAGAGCAACTACGAAAAACTCCCGATCGACAGGGTCGATCGGGAGGCCAGCTGTCAAAATGGTACCGGCGCAGGGATTCGAACCCCGGACCCAAGGATTATGATTCCTTTGCTCTACCAACTGAGCTACACCGGCACAGCGGCAGACGATAGCGCGACTCCCCCTGGCTGTCCAGATCGACCGTCCGAAGGCGGATTTGCGGTCGTCCCTGGACCGATCTCGATCCTGCAAGCACTCGGTGAACTGCTGATTCCCAGAACCTGTCGCCTGTGCCTTGCGCCCCCTCTTTTCCCAACGGTTCTGTGCGCTTGCTGCAACAGAGACCTACCACGACGGTCGTCCATCTGTCCCCGATGCCTGCACATGCCGGGATCTGCTGCACAGCGCTGTCCAGGCTGTAGCAGCCAGGCTCCGATGAAACCGTTGGTGCACATTTCCAGTCACGAGGGAACACTGCGCAAACTGATCCTCTGTGCCAAAAGCGGCCACAGAGATGATCTCGGGCAGATACTGGCGCTGGAACTGTCCAGGACAATCGTCCAGGCGAAAATCATCAAGATGTTGGCGCGCGAGCCGATCGTTGTCGCCATCCCGAGATCGATATGGCGACTTGTTGGCAAAGGAGTTGCTCTGTCTCAGCGAATCGCAGTTCCCCTGGCCCGATCGCTCGGACTCAGATACCAGCGCCGATTGGGTCGCCGTGGATCGCTTCCCCAGGTCTCACTTCCTGCAAGGGGCAGAAGGTTACTGAGCGAGAGTGCCTTCTTCGTGCGCGGTTCTGCGCCAGCTAAAGAGATCGCCAATCCAACACCCGTGATCCTGGTCGATGATGTCCATACCACGGGAGCCACGCTGCGTGCCGCCACGAAGACACTGATGAGAGCGGGATTTGACGTCAAACTGTGGGTCGTCGCCAGTGTCAGTCGCGCCCCCCAGTCACGGGCAAACTAGGGAACGGCGACCAGATATGCGATCCACGATTCGGTGTTCTCCGCCTCGGTCGTCAGGATGAACTCGCCGTCACCTTCACCGTCCTCGTCGACCCCCTCCCAGTAGACATCGACCCGAGAAAAACCTGCATCCACGAGGATCTCCTGGGTCTCTCGCATACCGTAGCGGCGCCAATCATAGGTGAAGACATTCTTCAACTTCGAACCATCGGGAAACAGGAAGGAGATATGGCAGATCACCTCATCGGTGATCGCGCAGACCTTTTCCTGATCCCACAGGTAACTGAATCCATCCTTCTCATCTTCTTCTTCAAGTTCCTCGTATGCCTCACTGCCGCCGTACATATCGAGAACGAAGAGACCTTCCTCGGCAAGATTAGATCTGGCGATGCGGAAGTATTCCAATAACTCGAGTCTCTTCTTGAAGGTCCACCACGAAAAGTTCAACGCACAGATAACGTCAGCCTTTTCCTCACTGGCATCGAGCACGTTCGAGAGTCGGAGCTCAACCCGTGAACGCTGCTCATCGGTGAGTTCGGAGAGGTTATTCTCTTCGCCCCATTTGACGGGTTCTGGATCGAGATCGTAACCGATCGCTCGACGACCTTCCTTTTCCCTGACCCAGGTCGCAGATAGATAACCTGTACCACAGAAGTCCTCTCGTAGAAGTTTCGGCTCACCTCCGAACTCCTTCTCGAACACTTCATCGAAGAAATGAGTATCGGCTTCTGGTTCCTGTACACTTTTTTGGTACAAGTCGTGCTTGTTCGCCAAAAATGCCTGGCGATCACGTTTCTTCTTTTTCTTCTTTTTCTTATTTTTTTTGTTGGTCTTGGTCATCTGCATTTTCTTCGCAACGGTTCCCACGTTTCCCCCGGCGCAGCCCGCTTATCTGTCGAGTGACGATCCACAGATCATCGACAGTTGTCGCCACTTCTCAAGTCGTTTGGATTCGGTTCATCATAACCATCTGCGAGATCACTTCAGATTGTGCTTCGTGGTAGTGGCAAAGAATCCGCCACATCTCCATCACTGGCTACCGTGAAAAAGGGTCCGGCAAGCCCCTCACTGGCGCGATCCACACCAAATCGTACCGATTTCGTGTTGCTGAAAACTAGCCGTTCTGGTCGATCGTCGCGGCTTGGGGCACTTCCAGGGCTGGTCACTTCGATAAACGACTGGAGTGATTGGAGTGTGCCCCGTTATCCTCCCAACCTGATCACAGCAGTCGCTCTTGGCCAACGACCCGAGTCCAGCAGGGAGGAGAGAAAGCGTGAACCCGGAAATCATCCAGGTCCTGATACTCCTCGGCGTAACGATGATCCTGTTTGCAAGCGAGATCCTCGCAGTCGATGTGGTCGCCGTCTTGCTGCTGCTGTATCTCACCATAAGTGGCATTCTTCCCATCGAAGACGCCTTGAAGGGCTTCGGTCACCCGGCGGTGATTGGCGTCGGCGCCCTCTTCATCGTCAGTGAAGGATTACTAAGAACAGGCGCGCTCGGCTTCATCTCCAATAATTTGATGAAGTGGAGCGGCGGCAATAACAAGGTGCTCACTGCATTGATACTGACCATCGTTCTCGTATCGAGTGCATTCCTCAACAACACTCCAGTGGTAGCGATGTTCATTCCTGTGGTACTGGGTACTTGTCTCCGTAGTGGTTTGAATCCATCCACCCTCCTCATCCCTCTATCCTATGCTGCCATCCTCGGGGGCACGTGTACCCTGATCGGAACCTCCACTAACATCCTTGTCGCTTCCATCGCCCAGGAAAGTGACCCGAACATCCAGCTGGGAATGTTCGAGTTCACCAAACTCGGCGCAATCATCGCGGTGATCGGCCTGGTCTACCTGCTGACCATCGGACATCGACTGGTTCCCATCCGCCAGACCATCACTTCGTTGGCAAGTCTGGGAGGGGACCGACGCCATCAGGAATATGTCACCGAGATCGAAATTCGAGGCGGCGACCTGATCGGAAAACGCTTCGGAGACACTATTCTGGCCGAAAACGAGAAACTCAGGATCCTCCAGATCATCCGCGGTGAGCAGATCATCTGGCCTCCGTTGGACAACCAGGTGCTTCGACAAGGAGATGCACTGGTGATCTCAGGTACCATCGACGACCTGATGACACTACAGGAGAGCGAATGTGTGATCAGCCTGTCAGAAATCGTCTCGGAGGCGCAGGGGACAGCAGCCCAGAAGGAAGCTCAACTGGCGGAATTGCTGGTTCTCCCCAACAGTCATTACGTCGGGATGACCCTCGGTTCTGCAGAATTGCGACGTCGCTTCGGACTTCATGTTCTTGCCATCCAGCGCCATGGGATGCATATGCGCAGTAAGATCAGCGAACATCCATTGCGCATCGGAGACGTACTCTTGATCCAGGGAACCCCGGAAGGACTCGACAGGATCCGTGGCGAAGAGGGGCTGGTGCTGATGTCGGGAGTCGACGATGTCGTTGTTCGCAAGGGCAAGGCACCGATGGCGATCTTGATCCTGTTGGCAGTCATCGGGATGCTGGCTACTCAGATCTTACCGATGGCATCGATCGCCCTCTGTGGAGCAGTCGCCATGATCCTCACGGGTTGCATCACGGGCGTGAAGGCATACGAGGCGGTCCAGTGGCGGGTGCTGGTACTGATCGCAGGAACACTGGCACTCGGAACTGCGATGGTCAGTAGTGGAACTGCCAGTTGGCTGGCGCAGATCGTCGTCAGCCTTCAGCAGTATCTCGGTGCCCACGGGCTTGTGGTGGTCGCCCTGATCAGTGCGGCGCTGCTAACCGAGATGATCTCGAACGCCGCGGTCGCTGCAGTGCTGGTGCCGGTCGCGTTGAAGATTGCCACCGAGTTGGAAGCCTCTCCCTACCCCTTCGTCATGGCGGTGGCCTTCGGAGCCTCCCTCTCGTTCCTGACGCCGATCGGCTACCAGACCAATACCCTGGTCTACGGTGCCGGAGGATATCGCTTCGGTGACTTTGCCCGGGTCGGAGCGCCGCTGGTGATCGTGATCTGGATCGTGGCTGGAATCCTCATCCCGATCCTGTGGCCACTCTATCCCTGATGGACGCTCCAGGTCATCGAATCAACTCTCAGGGACAGACCGACTCCTGACAGAGCAAAGCGTCTCCTGTTGGATCTTGCCCACACTGGGCCCCCGGCTCTGGAGGCTCCGGTGCTCCTGCAAACAGGTAATCGAGCAAGCGCACCGGATCTGCAATGTTGATGAGACCGTCATCATTGGTGTCGTAGGCATCCTGACAGGAACTACCATTCGTTGCACCGTTGAAGAGATATTCCAACATCGTGACCGCATCGGAGATGTCCAGAGATGCGTCTGCGTTTGAGTCTCCTCGGACGAAGAAGATTCCGCTGCAGGACCCAGGAAGAGAGAATGGATCAGCAGGATCTGAACAGGCAAGGCGTTCTTCTCCGTCGAAGAATCCATCCATGTCACGATCGATTCCCATGCGGATCGCACTGTTGGTCGGTACCACCGAAAGAGTCAACTCCTGGCCCGAGACCGCCGTGTTGATCAGATTGGTCAAACTGGTCACCTCTCCGATGACATCGGACTGCATCAAATCAAGAGCACCAAGGTATACCCAGCCCTGCACCACGCCATTACGCAATGCCTTGGCGATGATCCCTACCCGCCCGAGGGCTGCCTCGGCGCTGAGAGCCTCGATCGCAGCCAGAACCACAGGATCATCCCGATTCGTCTCATCGAGTGTGATCTGCTCGCCGACAGCGGCATGAGTATCCAGGCTGAGGGTGCCGACAGGTTCGAGTGGGTTCGCGTTACTACCGACCGGAAGATCCGATCCGGAGAAGGCCAGCATGAACGCGGTGAGATCAGCGATTTCCTGGTCACTGGCGACACTGAAAGCAGGTTCGCTGACGAACCTCTCGATGGAATCGACACTCCCATCGTGTACGTATCCGAAACCATTGGTGTTCAATTGTTGCGTCATGTTGAAACCTGTGCGTTTGTAGAGGTTCCGCAGGTGAGGAATCTTGATATTGCGCTGGGTCGAGCCATCGACACTCACCGTACCATGGTGCTTCTCACCGAAGGGTCCGTCGGGAATCTCCTCATACACGATTCCATTGCCCAGGAAGCCATTTGGGCCCAGCCCGGTGGGAAGGGTATGGCAAGAGACACACTGCAAGCCACCATCGAGGCCGACCGGTGCGGCACGGTAAAGCGCCAGGCCTGCAACAGCATTGCCGGGACCAAGAGGTTGTCCTTCAGGAGCGAAGAGCCCGGTGGTGTAGTGCCCATCGAGGGGCAAAGAAGTTGGCAACTCATTGGCAAATCCGCGAAATGGATTGGGCGGAAAATAAATGGATGCGAGAAACCCCTCGAAATCTTGCATTTCGTCGCCGGCAAGCGGTTGATCATCTGCGTTGACCGAGATGAAGGCACCGCCGAAGGCCTCGAGGCCGAACCGATCACCACGCCAGTGATGCGGCTCCTTGCCGATGATGTCCTGCAATGTCTGGGTCAGCATCGGGCCCTTCATCGGATGGAAATCGTCGCAATCAGGGGCTGAGGGAATTGGAAGATTCATGTTGCAAACATCCACGAATGGCTCGATCTCACCCGCTGGATCACCCAGATCCCAGGAAAGCCGGTCGGTACGAGCATCGACGTGACAGGAGGCACACGACACCTGCCCCATGCCGGATGTCAGATGGGTGTCGTAAAGAAAAGGTCTACCGGCAATCACCTCC
>CAWLAN010000107.1:0-9626 GCA_963854815.1 Planctomycetes bacterium UBA1146 | reverse complement strand
TCAGCATGGCGATTCGCGAAAATGCCCACGACTCGTTCTCGTCTCTGGCGGCGACTCCGCCGGGGGAGAGGACCAGTAACTCTTCAGCGGCCGGCAGTGTCTTGTTGCCTTGCTGTTGCTCGAGCAGCTTCTGGGCGAGGAGTTGCTGGATTTCGACTGCCACGATACCAGGACGATGGCTCGTCGCCGATGGGTCCTGTGGTTCGAACAGAAAGGATTCGCCCGCCAGTAGAAAGTTCTCGACCAGCACTTCGACTCGATGATCTTCCAGGATCTGGATTCTTGTTTCTTTCTCGAGAGTGGTTTCTTGTGCCAGCAAATGATCGAGATCGCGGGTCTCCGAATGCCAGCTAGCAAGAAGTGAGTCGAGCTGGGTGGCGGTGAGTTGTGAGCACTGACTCGTGGCCGCAGGGAACCAGCGCAGTGAATTTTCATCTTCGAGATGGAATGCTTCGCCGTCGAAACGGATTTCTCGAGCATCGGTTCCACGACCAAGGAAAAAGACCCCCGCAGTTTTTCGAGATATCTTTTCCTCGATCAGGTCTCTCAGTTCGGAGTTCAGCATCATCGCCGCCGTTTCGTTTGCAGGATTTTCCAGGGGTGTTTTTTCAAGGCGATTGCCAGGGGACGTAGAGGATCGGTGGGTTGCATCGATTCGATGGTTTCGATGAGCAACTGCCAGGATCCCGGGGTACGGTTGCGGGCGAGGCCTCGCAATGCGCAGGCACGGGTCTCGTCACTGGTGGAATGGAGAAGTGCCGAGAAGGTACTCTCCAGGTGATTCCCTGCTGCTGCCCCGAGAGATTCAATACAGACACTCCTGAGCGATGGCTCGCTCGAGGTGATTCCCTGGAGCAACCAGGGACTCGCTTCTGAGATGCGTAGTTGCCGGTAAGCGATCGCCAGTCGCTTTTTGGCTTCGAGATCGGCACCTGGCCAGGCGCTGACGAGTCGGGCCCTCTGTCTGAGGGTTCCCCGATCCTTGATGTACTCACTGGTGAGCATCGATACGGCAGCATCTGTCGAGAAGGGAATCAGGTCCGCCAGACCTGAACCATCGAAGGTCCAGCCGCGCTGCAGGTAAGTTTCGAGCCAGGATCTCTGTACCGCAGGATCCGATTCGTGACCAAATGCCGAGGATATTTCAGCAAACTGTTTGGCGAGAGGTTCCGTATTCGATGTCCTCCACCAGCCGATGGCAATTCTCCGGATCACCGCGTCTTGTGAATGAATCAATTCCAGCACTATTGCAGAATCGACTTCCTGGTTCTTGAGAAGCAATAAATCGGCCGCGCCCTGGGGGCTCGAGACCCGAAGAAGACCGCCGGGCATGACCGTGGCATCTGCAGCGGGGAACTCCCCGCCAACTACATTTGCCACGAGCCATGCCCCGCGAGTTCCGATGGAGGCACCGATTCCCTCGACGCCCGCACCTTCCGGCTCTCTCAACCACCACGAGGCAGGACCTGAGTCGAGACTTGCTTCCTGCTCGGTGGCGATCTGGTAGAGACGGTCCCTCTCTCCTTCGACTACCTGGATCACGGTTCCATGGATGAGGTGATCGGCATGATCGAAAAGTAACCAGGGATCATCGTTGCCGTGGATGAATCCTCCGCCGAGGAGGATGCAGATGATGGTGATGCATGGGATGAGTTCAGGTTTTGACATCTAGGGCTCCAGAACGATCCATTCGGCGAGATAGGCCCGATTCAGTTGGTTGAAACTGTATCCGGAATCTCCCTCGACGAGCGCTGAGGTCAGTCCCAGGGCCGACGACATCATGTTCAAACCCGGGGTATCGACGTGATAAGCGGTCGTGAAAGGACCGACGAAATCAGCCTCGTCGACTCCTCCGAACAGACCGGTCGGCGGATGGTTGTTGGCGCACAATCCAACTGCATGTCCGATTTCATGGCATGCGATCACCGCAACGATCCGGCTCCAGGCTTCGATGGCCAACCAGATCTCGTCGTATCGGCCATTCTCTGCACTGCTATTGGTCGGATCGAGTCTCTCGAAGCCGGTCGAGAGTACGGTTGCGTCGAGATAGTGTTCGCTGACGGGAGTTCCCAGACCCGGGAGCACACCAGCGAATCGATTTCTGAAGGTCCATGAGTTCCAGTAGAACTGCACCACGTTGCTGGTGAAGACGCCGCGTGCTGGAGAGCGTTCATCGTTTCCGGTGGAGTTCAGGAAATCGAAAGAAGCCCTGCCGAGCGCGTAACTCGACGACTCGATGTCGTCTCCTCCGATGCCGATGAAACTGGTGGCGCCACTGGTACTGGCCTGGAAACTCAATTGCGGTTGAAGATGAGCACCATCCACAAGAGTTCCCTCGCCAAAGTGGCTTCTTACACGATCGAAGATCGCTTCTTCGACAAAAAGATTGACCGTGTTGTTTGCCCCGACGGCGTTGGCCGAGGGCAACGGCTGGGTCGATTGCAAACCGACCGTGACAAGATCCTGTTGGTGGTCCGGTTGGCCATCCGGGTTCGCGATCGCACTGGCAGATATGTTCCCCTGTGAATCCACAACTATGGTGATCGTGAAGTTGTCGCGATCGAAATCCAGATTCCATCGATCATGCCAGTCAAAGGGTCTCGCATTTGCGGATCCCGTCGTGACCTGGAACAGGTATTCCATCAAGGTGGCTGGGTTCCCGTTTACATCTTCGATGGTGGCGCTCAGAAGCATCGACCCGATCGGCAATGGAAACTCATCAGGTACTATCCAGCTGGCGGTATTTCCATCGATGCTGAACAGGTCAGCAAGTTCGGTCCCCGGCGCTCTTCCTGCGACGATCTGATTGGCTTCGATGGTGACGGTGGATGGATCAGGAGCGGCTCCTCCGAGGCCACCGGTCCAGGAGACGCTCATCATCGATCCCCGATCGGGAATCGACACGATGAAGGAAATCTCTGTTCCCGAATCGGTGAGGTAAGGCTCGCTGCCATTCATGTACCAGGGGATCGCTCCGATGGTCAGAGAGTCGATCTGTGGCGGTATCGTGTTGAGAGCGATCGGTAAACTGGTCGCCTGGTGTTGACCACTGGCATCCTCAGCGCTGATCCGGAGTCGTGCGAACGGACTGACCACGTTGGGAGTATCGATGTGGGAGAGCCAGGTGATCTCGACAGTTGTTCCTTCACTATCGACCGGCAACACGAGGTCTGCTTGGTTCTGCTCGAGGGTTGCCGGCAGCCACGGGTCCGATCCGGTGAGTGACCACTCCACTGCGATGGAGACATAATCTCCTTCAGGATCGGAGACCGTTGCAGATGCAGGAATCGGACCTCCTACCGGTCCCGTTGGAACCGTGACGGAGTCGACGTGTGGGGGATTCGGATTACCGATGGAGAGTGGATCACTCTGAGCGGCTGCATGCTCGATGCCGGTGAGGTCCAGCAGTCTGACCTCCAGCAATACGTCTGCCTGTGGTATCGACAGGAGATCCCCACGGAATGACCAGAGGGTCGAGACCGCTTCGAAGGGGGGTGTGAGAGGGATCTGATTTTCACCCTCTGGCACCGAGGTGATTTGTTGCCACGCGTTACCGAGATCTTCACTGTAGTAGATCCATGCTTCCCAATCGCGCTCCAGTGGGTCATTGACTTCGAACTGGACGATTGCCGAATCTATTTCAACTTCGACAAGGAAGTTCTCGATGAGCGGAGCCTGGGCTTCGGCAAGATGTGAACCTTTTCTGCACCCGGCAATAGCCGTCAGCAGCAACAATAGCAGCAACAGGTAAAACCTGGCGAGAGGGCTAAGGTATAAGATGGCTGTTCCTCTCGAGTTCACTCCCCCCTCTCAAAAAGGAGCGACTTCGTAAGATCTCATCACGGCTTTGCGTATCAGTTACTCGTATTTGAGGCACTCCCCGGAGGCCTCTTTCGCGAATCGGAAACCTTGTCGTTCCCGCTAAGGAAGAATACGACAATCCACAGATGCGGCAAATTCGACCGGGGGAACCGATGCTATCCATCGATCAGGTCTCTGTTTACAATCAGAGACGTCAGAACGGACCATTTCTGGCGTCCCGGAAGGAAGCAGGCGATGTCCCACGCCACGAGCTCTCGAGGGATCCTCCCTGGCCAGTGCAATCTCCGCTGCGGAGACCTCTGGTGGCGGATCCACGCTCTTCTGCTGGTTGTGCTGCTGTGTTGTGGTTCAGCGCTGCAGGTTGTGGAGCCTCGCCCCGCAGATGTCTCCCGGGCCAAGTCGATACTGGCCAATGCAATCGCGCAACAAAGATTTGACGAGGCTTCCCGCGCAGTCGATGCACTGATTCTCGATGGCAGCAAGAAGGCGATTGAAGCGCTGGTTCAGGTCGGTCTGGGTGGAGATTACTACGGAATCGAACGCTATATCGGATCCAAGTTGATCGGGATCAACGCCGGGGCAGCGTTCGATCGAGTGTGTGAACTGGCGACCAAGGACAAGCGTCCTGCCGCGCGAATCATCCTGACTCTGGTTCTCTCGGCGAGAACAGAACTCAATGCCAATGCAGCGATTCTCACCAATCTGTTCGATCCGGATGATTCAGTTGCCCTGACTGCAGTCGAGGCACTGACAAAGAAGGACAATTTCGCGATGGTCGATCACCTGATCGAGGCGCTGTCTCGGCAGGAGAAAATGGGCCGCAAGGATCACCTTCTTGCATACGAAATTCGTAAGTGTCTTCTCAAAGTGACCGGCGAAGATTTTCAGAGCGCGGTCGACTGGCGTAATTTCTGGGGACCGCGAAAAAATAATTACGAGAAACCCGATCCTACCGAAAAGAAGAGAGGGCTCACCTCCGTCAAGCGGGATCCGCCCGCATTCTTCGGAATGGAGGTGGTGGCAAAGAACGTCATCTTCTTGCTCGATGTTTCCGGAAGCATGGAGAAAGTCGATGTTCTTCCCGAAAATCCCGGTGATGCAGTGGGTGGTGGTGGAAGCGGGACCGGAGTCGGAGGCGAAGGAGATGCCCCCCCGCCTGCTCTCACTCCGGGTCAGAAAGAATCGAGGCAGCGGATCCGTCGCGTGCAAAACGAGTTGATTCGCACCATCGGGAAACTTGCTCCGGATGTTCAGTTCAACGTCATCAGTTTCAATCACAAGATCCAGTTGATGTCGAAGGGGTTGGTCCGGGCATCATCTCGCCGCAAGCGAGAAGCGATCCAGTATGTGCGGAACTTCAGTGCCGAGGGTGAGACCTGGACCGATCACGCTCTGCGAGAAGCCTTCGGTGCCCCGGGTCTGAGGGTGATTTTTCTTCTTTCGGATGGGGCACCTCGTAGAGACAACAAACTGCTCGATACCGCTCCGATCCTGCAGTGGGTACGCGAGGCGAACCGGTTTCGTCGTGTCAGGATCAACACCGTTGGATTTGCCCAGGCAGGCAGGAATCTGCGTAGGTTCATGGCAGACCTCGCCGGGCAAAACAATGGCGAATACATCGAGTTGCGCTGATCCCTTTCGAATTTTCTGCAAGTCCTTCAATTGAAATAACTTGACCTCCCTGCGGCAAGTCCGATCAGGTTGCTGCACATCCCGGTTTCTGGTAGAAGCGTCTCTTTCCCGATCTGTGCAGGGACAACCTCGCCCGAATCCCCTGACAGGGGCGCGGATCAGAGTTTCGAGGAACGACCTCTGAGATGAAGGAAAACCAATATGGATTCGATCGTCAGTTACATGACCAGCGAGAAGGGTGCCCTGCTCGGCGCCGGAATTTCCATCATTTCATTGATCTATGCCTTCTATCTCACCGGGTGGATCAAGAAGCAATCGCCGGGTACCGAGCGGATGCAGGAACTTGCTGGATTCGTCCAGCAGGGCGCGATGGCGTTTCTGAAGACCGAGTACAAGATCCTGTCGGTGTTCGCTCTCATCGTTGCCGGTGCACTCTACTTCGGAGTCGATTCCGGTACCGCCATCTCGTACCTCGCTGGCGCGCTGGCTAGCGGTCTCGCTGGCTGGATCGGTATGAGGACCGCTACCGTGAGTGCAGTTCGTACCACCGAGGCAGCCAAGACAAGTCTCACCGGTGCACTCAGGGTGGCATTCAGATCGGGCGCTGTGATGGGGTTGACCGTGGTTGGCCTGGGGCTGCTGGGAGTATCGATCCTGTTCACCTACTGGTATGGCAATACACCTACCGGGGAGAACTTCATCAAGCCGCTATTCGGATTCTCTTTCGGTGCTTCGAGCATCGCATTGTTTGCTCGTGTTGGCGGGGGGATCTTCACCAAGGCAGCAGATGTGGGAGCAGATCTGGTTGGTAAGATCGAAGCTGGAATCCCCGAGGATGATCCGCGTAACCCGGCGACCATCGCTGACAACGTTGGTGATAACGTTGGCGACGTTGCCGGCATGGGTGCTGATCTGTTCGAATCGTACGTTGGATCGATGATTGCCTGCATGGCACTCGGATTGGCTGCCTTTGGTGTGGCCAATATCGATGCCGCAATGCCATGGGTCGCTTTGCCGATCATTCTTTGTGCGCTCGGAACCCTTTCCTCGATCATCGGAATCGCCGTGGTCAAGACCAACGATGAGAGCAAGATTCATTCGGCGCTCTTCAATGGTCTTCTGACTTCGAGCGTTATCTTTGCCGGCCTCGCCGCCTTCGTGTTCACCAAGTTGCCCGCTGACGATCTTCCTTTTGCCGAAGGCGCCACCAAGTGGGGGATCTACGGCACCCTGATGGGTGGATTGCTGCTGGGGATCATCATCGGCAAGATTACCGAACATTACACGTCCGAGCAGGCGCCGCACGCCCGCAAGATCGCCGCTGATTCCGAGCAAGGAACGGCAACCAACATCATCAGTGGTCTTGCCATCGGCATGCAGTCGACGGTGTGGCCCGTACTCTGGATCTGCGTCGCGATCTACATTGCAAATCACTACGGTGGTCTCTACGGAATCGCACTCAGTGCGGTCGGTATGCTCTCCACCCTCGGCATCTCGCTTGGCATCGATGCCTACGGCCCGGTTGCAGACAATGCCGGGGGGATCGCCCAGATGGCCGGATGCGAACCGGAGGTGAGGAAGCGTACCGACGCACTCGATGCTGTCGGCAACACCACTGCCGCCATCGGTAAGGGGTTCGCCATCGGTTCCGCGGCACTGACAGCCCTGGCGCTCTTCAATACCTACTCGAATGAAGTCAAAGCTGGACTCGCGGAACTTGAACTTGACCCCATGATTTTTGAAAATCTCGACATTCTCACTGTCGATGTCACGATCGGTCTGTTCCTGGGTGCCATCATGACTTTCCTATTCTCGGCGTTGACGATGAAGGCGGTGGGACGTGCCGCGGGTTCGATGATCGAAGAAGTCCGTCGCCAGTTCAGAGAGATCCCCGGGATCCTCGAGGGAACAGGTAAGCCCGACTACGCAGCTTGTGTCGAGATCTCGACCAAGGGGTCTCTGAGGGAGATGGTGTTACCTGGTTTCTTGGCGATTGCGGTTCCTGTTGCGGTCGGCTGCTGGTCGATGCAGGTACTCGGTGGTCTTCTGGCGGGAGCTCTCGTTACCGGTGTTCTGTTTGCCATTTTCATGGCGAATGCCGGTGGCGCGTGGGACAACGCCAAGAAGTACATCGAGACGGGACAGCATGGCGGAAAGGGCTCCGATGCGCACAAGGCCTCGGTTGTCGGTGATACGGTCGGTGATCCGTTCAAGGACACCAGTGGACCTTCCCTCAATATATTGATCAAACTGATGACCATCGTTAGCCTTGTGTTTGTGCCGCTTTTCCTGAAGATGGCCAGTTGAGTGTGATTTCGAGATCCATCCTTCGAGGGGCCGCCCTCCGGTTACCGGAGGGCGGCTCTTCTCTTGTACGGCTTGCCGTCGGGTGAGGGGCTGCTACCCTCATGGATCGCGGGAAGGTAGTGAATGATCGAAATGAACCGGTCGATTCCTCAGCGAGAAACCGAAGATCTGGAAGAGATCACCATCGGTGCGGCCCGATTCCTCTTTGAACACAAAGCAGAAGAAATTCTGGTGCTCCGAGTCCAGGAACTGTTGCAGATCTGTTCCTATTTCATCCTGGCCTCGGGTCGTTCGTCGCGCCAGGTTCGAACGCTTGGAGACAGTGTCGAGAGATACCTGAAGCCGTTTCATCTGCCGCGCATCGGCGCTCATGGTCGCGATGATTCCCGCTGGTACTGTATCGATCATGGCGAGATCGTATTGCACATTTTCGATGAGGAAGCCCGTAGGTTCTATGATCTGGAGAATCTGTGGTCGAGAGCGCCTCGTGTCGAGGTTGACTTCCGAATCCCTGCGGTGTCTTCAGAAGCTGAAGAGGCCAGTTAGTCCTGTTCGTCTTGCTTCTGTTTTTCGCCGGTGGGCTGAGGTGCTGGAACCAATAACTCGAGGGCACTTGCGGTTCTGGCACCGGTATCGCCTCTGCGCATCAACAGCATCCGTCCATCTGACAGTGGTAGAGGTGTTCCCCCGGCAGTTCCCTGCGGCCAGCCGCTGATTCCGGTAGAACTCCCGTCTGCGAGCGAGAAGGCCTCGATACCCGCCACGGTCGGGATCCACAAAGTGTCCTTGAAAAGACGTGGGAGTCCCCTCAGAAGCGGAGCGACAGCTACCTTCTCATCTTTATGGGTGGCTGGTTCGGGTGCCCGAGCAGCCAGTTCGAGCCGCCATGGACCTGCCCGCACCGTTCCGTATCGAGCATCGAGTCCGATCAGGGAGACCCGATGATCATCCTGCTCGATTCCTCCATCGAGTACCCAGGCGGTGCCATCGATGATACCCAGCAACGAGGTCTCCCTGGTTGCGTTACGGCTCCAGCGGATCTGCCAGTTCTGTTGATCCAGGGCGATCAACATCTTCCCATCCGATGGCAGTAGCAGCCAAGGTTGAGACCGATCGGATGGGATCTCGATCGAACTGTGGGATCTCGTTCTGATCTGCGGGTAGGCCAGGAAGCGACTGGTTCCCCAGCGTATTCCCGAATGAGCAGGAAGTTCTGAGTTTCTCCAGTGCGGTTGATGCAGAGTTGCTCGATGCTCTCCGGTGGATGCGCTGAGCAGATCGATGGCGCCACCGGTTCGACTGATGACCAGGTCGTCATCGATGAGCGCAAGGGATGCATCCGCGATCTTGTCGCGTAGATCATTGAGGGAGTGTGCTTCGAGTTGTTCAACGGAGAGTTTTCGACGCCACAGTTCCTGCTTTTTGGCGATGTCGAAAGCAAATGCCCAGGTCTCCAGTTCACTCCAGCCCCGGGTTGCCACCAGCCACAACCGATCTCCGTCGATGTGAGGAGTTGGTGCGACGGTGAAACCTTCCAGTGCGATGGGAGCAGCCCAGGCGGAGACGGGACTACGGTGCGGATCAGGAATCTCCAGCACCACCGCTTCGAGCCACCCGGCACCCTTCCAGTGACCTTCCTCGATGAGAACGTTGGTCGCCGGCCGCTGGAAATGACGCGGAGTCCGGAGCAAGAAGACGCAACGATCTCCACTGGATACGGGCACCTCGGGGATTCCCAGCAGTGACGGGAAGCGCTCGTGTTTGCTGGAAGGGTACAGGCTCCAGCTCCATATCACCTCGAGCGAGTCGCTCACATCGATGGCGATGACCTGGTTGCCGGAACCAAACAGGATGGTCTGGTCTCG
>CAWLAN010000106.1:0-9712 GCA_963854815.1 Planctomycetes bacterium UBA1146 | reverse complement strand
AGCCCTCTGCCTGCCCCGACCGGGATGATCTGGCACCATCCTGGCTTTCCCTCGCTGCTGGTCACCTACCAGGTGGCCAACGACTTCTTCTTCTCCGGCCACACCGCCATCGCCACCATCGGAGCCATCGAGATGGGTCGCATCGGTCGGCGCTGGTGGCTACCAGCAGTGCTCCTGCTGCTGTTCGAGGCGACCACGGTGATCGTGCTTCGGGCCCATTACACGATGGATGTCTACGCCGGAATGATCAGTGCCCTGCTGGTGGCGATCGTTGCGGCCCGAGTGGCGCCGACGGTCGACCGCTGGCTGTCTGCCTCCCCCTCCGTCACTCCCACCGCGACTCCCTGAAACCCGGGTTCTTGTCGGCACCGCCACCGCATCGCCACTGTGGAGCCATGCCGGGAATGGTCGGTCCGATCCGCAGCCGAAGCCGGATGTCATCTACGTCAACAGGAAAGACCGATGGATGAGATGAGCAGCACTGAGGGGAGTTCGACAATGACAGAAAAACGAACCAAAATGTCGAAGTGGGCCATCAGCGGGTTGGTGACGATGGCGCTGATAGTGACCACGATCATGTACACGTTGAGTTTCACCCCTGGCGCTCTCCCCCTTAGCCAGGCCATCTTTCAAGGAAACGTGGAGCGCGTCGAAGAACTGCTCGATCAGGGGACCAGTGCCAACAGTCCGATGAGTTTGAGCAGTTTGATAAATATTATGGAAAAACCACCTCTCTGCTGGGCAGCCATGGCGGGCCAACTGGAAATCGTCAAGCTACTGCTAGAGCGTGGAGCGAAACTTGAATCCAAGGATCCAAATGGCTTTACCCCTCTGGTTATGGCCGTATGTGTTCCTGGAAACAGCAGAATCATCCAGTTTCTGATCGACCAGGGAGCCGATTCCCAATCTTACAAATATTTTCAAACTGTGGCTCATCCCAGCAACGTCAATGTCCTTGTTCAGAATGGGGTACTGGCAGTTCAGGCCCCGATCGCCAAAACCGCGTCCAGCCAGTAAGGGTCTTTTTGCGACGATAAGGTGTCCTTGCACGGACCTACTTCTGAGCGGCTGTTTCACGACGAAAACGACTCCGGAACCGTTTTGATCCCTTGCCAGATCCCGCCCAACTCATGACAATGCCGGGACTTGAGCCAGCAGGATCCAGGTAGGATCCTGCTGACGAGGAAGTGAGTTCCCTGTGCCTTGCCGATCCACGGTACCGAGCGAGTTTCAGCGTCCACGCCCCCATCGAAGCCGATGGGGTTTCATCACGATTCTGGCTCTCTTGACCGGAATCTTGTCGATGACTGTGTGTCCGGCTCAGGAAGAACAACAGGAATCGTTGCGCGATGTGGCTGTTATCGTCTCCATCGACCGCGAGATCGACAATTCGGTGGTGCGTCGCTTCGAGGCTACCATCGCCGAACTCATCGCTCGCGATACCCGCGTCATCATCATCAAACTGGCGACCCCGGGCGGCACCATCGATGCCAGCCGTAAGCTGGCCGATGCCATCGATAATCTGTCGGACCAGGGAATCGAGACCTTCGGCTGGGTTCCCAACGGCCAGGCTGCTTACAGCGGCGGGACGATGGTGGCGCTGGCGTGCCGCAATCTGGTGATGGGTGACAACAGTCGCATCGGAGATGTGCAGCCGATCGATTTGTTCGGCAACGAACTGCCGGAGAAGATCCAGACCACCGTACGCGCCGACATGCGCCGCTGGGCCCGTGATCGCGGCTATCCGGTGGCGCTCGCCGAGGCGATGGTAACCAAGGAAATCGCTGTGCTGCAGGTTCGAAACTCCAAGGGGCGCACCCTTTATCTGACCGAGCAGGAACTGGAAGACCTGCCCGCTGCCGAACGTGCCGGATCGCAGATCAAACGCATCGTCGAACGGGGCGAGATCCTCACCATCGACGAGAAGGAAGCGTTCGAATACGGCTTCATCTCCCACATCTGCCTGACCGAGGAGCAATTGCTGACCGACTATGGTCTCACCCAGCTGAGATCCCTCGATGCGGATCAGGCACTGGGCAGGAAAAGAATCGGAGATGCGGGCGGATACGCCCTCGATGGGTTCCGCGACTGGCCCCGTTTTATCAAGTTCCTGCTGATTCTCGGAGCCGCGCTATCGATCGTCGCCGAGCTCAAATTTCCAGGCGTGGGGCTCGGTTCGATGCTGGCACTGGGTTTTCTGGTGCTGTTTTTGGGCGCAAATTTCGCCGACGGAGGGGTAGGCTGGATCGAACTGACCCTGTTCGGAATTGGTCTGCTACTGATGGTGCTCGAACTGTTCGTGATTCCAGGATTTGGAATCGCAGGACTGCTCGGCATGGCCAGCATCATCGTTTCTCTGGGGCTGTCGCTGCAGCCGGTCGACACACCACTGGATCTCCAGGCTCTGAGTCAGGATTCTCTGATCGTCACTGCAGGATTGATGGCGGGGCTGCTGGGCTTGCTGGTCGTCACTTTCTTCCTGCCGGGGGGAACCAAAGAATCTGGATCCCTCATCGATCAATCGACGCTGGCCAGCACAAATGAACAGCAGGCCTCACCTGATTTCTCCGGTCGCGATCTGGAAATCGGCCACCAGGGTGAAACACTGCAGGATCTACGTCCGGCCGGCAAAGTTACTTTCGATGGCATCGTGGTCGATGTCGTCTCCGAAGGGGACTACATCGACAAGGAACAATCGGTCGAAGTGGTGCTGATAGAGGGCAACCGCGTCGTGGTTCGCTCGATCGAGGAGGGATAGCGATGGAGTGGTGGCTCCTGTCGATGCTCTGCCTGCTCGGGCTGGTGCTGCTGTTTCTGGAGGTGTTCATCCCCAGTGGTGGCATCCTGGCCATCGCCGCCATCCTGTGCATCGGCTACTCGATCTGGGATCTGGTCCTGCACGAGGAGACGACGATCGCGATGCTGTGCGCAGCCTTCACCCTGGTCTACATCGTCTTGCTGTTCAAGTTCTGGGTCAAAAGGGTGGGTCTGAAAACGGACCTTGGTGGAGCCGAAGCCCTCGGCGATGATGTAAGAGCCGCACGTGAACTGATCGGACATCGAGGGCTGGTGACGTCCGATCTGCGCCCAGCAGGAATAGCGCTGATCGCCGGTCGCAGATACGACGTGGTCGCCAACCACGGTTACATAGACAAGGGCGATTCCGTGGTGGTGGTCGAATCCGATGGCAACCGCATCATGGTGAAAAAATCGCGCGAAGAATCACAAGACGATTGATTTGCGGTGGCACAGCCACCTGATGGGAGATATTTCATGCTCGAGTTCACTCATTTAGAAACGGCCCTGCTTCTGGCGCAGCAAGTGCCGCCGATCCTGACCATCATAGGATGGTTCGTCGTCGGCGTCTTGGCGCTGGTGCTGTTCATCTTTTTCATCACCTTTGGACGCCTTTACATCCAGGCGCTCGCATCGGGAGTCAAGATCGGCATCTTCGCCTTCATCGGGATGTGGCTGCGCAAGGTGAGTCCACGGATCATCGTCGACTCGCTGGTGATGGCCACCAAAGCCGGAATCACGGACGTGCACGTCAACTCGCTCGAGGCCCACTACATGGCCAAGGGGAACGTCAGAAGAGTCGTGCAATCACTGGTGGCCGCCAGCAAGGCCAATATCGCCCTCAACTTCGAGACGGCAGCGGCGATCGATCTGGCAGGACGAGACGTGCTCGAGGCGGTACGAACCAGCGTTCTGCCCAAGGTGATCGATGCTCCGGCGCGTGAACAGGCCCGTAACACCGTCGATGCAGTCGCTGGAGACGGTATCCAGTTGAAAGCTCGGGCCCGGGTTACCGTCAGAACCAACCTGTCTCGCCTGGTCGGTGGTGCCACCGAAGAGACGATCATCGCCCGTGTCGGTGAAGGGATCGTCACCACCATCGGCTCCGCAAAATCGCACAAGGACATACTGGCAAATCCTGATCTGATGTCAAAAAGGGTGCTGGAGAAGGGACTCGATGCGGGGACCTCTTTCGAGATTCTGTCGATCGATATCGCCGATGTCGATGTCGGAGAAAACATCGGGGCGAAACTGCAGGCGGAACAGGCAGAGGCAGACAAGCGAGTGGCCCAGGCGCTGGCAGAGAAACGCCGCGCGATGGCGGTGGCAGAAGAACAGGAAAACGTGGCAACCATCGCCGCCAACAGGGCGAAACTGGTGCTCGCCGAGGCGGAAGTTCCGAAGGCCATCGCGGATGCGTTCCGCAGTGGAAATCTCGGCGTGATGGATTACTACCGACTCAAGAATCTTCAGGCCGACACCTCCATGAGAGAGTCGATCGGAGATGAGGGAGACGGACACGCAGATGATAACGTCGAATAAGAGAGCGTACTGATGGGCAAGTTATCCTGGATCTGGATCCTGATCTTCATCATCTTGCCCATCATCCAGAAGATGATGGAGGCCAAGAAGAAGCAGGCCAAAAAACTGCAACAAACCCGCAAGCAAACTCTCGTGCGAGCGGGCCAGAGAGCCGAAAAGGAAGCCACGGCCGATCCGTTCGAACTGCCTGATGACGATCCCGACGCTGACTGGGTCCAGTTTCCGGGCGAGCAGCCGCTGGAACCCGCTGATTTTGAACCTCGCCAGGAACTGGGTGGAGGCTGGGTCCAGGTCGGTGAAACGGCGGTTCCCGTGGCCACTACTGGCCCGGTACCGATTGCGCCACTGGCCCCGGGGATCCCTGTCGCCCACGGGGGTAGCGGACCCATCGAGATCCTTCGCGAGGAAACTCACGATTGGCAACCCGCTGACGGGTGGAGCCAGACGGACGAGGACCCGTACGAAATCGACCGTGATGCCCATGATGAAACGGAGCAGGAATCTGCTTTTCGCGGTGATGACTACTACAACCCGTCCGGTCCAGCGGCGGCGCACGTGTGGGGCCACAGGTCCGCCTATGGCAGCGCAACGCACGGCAGCCATCGCTGGCGTCTGAGCAGGAAAGAGTTGCGAGAAAGAATCATCTGGGCCGAGATCTTCGGTCCTCCTGTTTGCCTTCGCCCACCGGGTGAAAGATAACCCGGTCACCGGGATGGGATGACGAGAAAGGAGTTCACCCCTACCATGGGCGGTGAACTCCACCGAGGGAGATACCGGGCCGGAGTGGCGGAATTGGCAGACGCGGCGGATTCAAAATCCGCTGACCTCACGGTCTTGTGGGTTCGAGTCCCACCTCCGGTACCAACAGCTTCGCTATCTTCTATCGTGCAGCGATTGCTCCGCAAGATGTGAAGAAGACGCGATGTGAAGAAGGCGTGCCGGGATTTCCGGCACGCCTTCATTATTTCTCGCTTGAAGAAACTCCTGTGGTGAAAACTCTAGCGCTTCGAGAACTGGAAGGAAGCACGTGCCTTCTTGCGGCCCGGCTTCTTGCGTTCCACCATTCGTGAATCGCGGGTGAGGAAAGTCCCCTGACGAAGGGTCGCCTCGTTCTCCGCGCTGACTCGAACCAGTGCACGCGCTAGCCCCATCACGACCGCACCCACCTGTCCGGTGGTGCCCCCGCCCTTGATGTTGGCCCAGACATCGAAGGAACCCTCGGCTCGCACCGCACGCAGTGGATCGAAGATCCGTGATTGATCGGGAGATAAACGGAAGTACTCCGTATGCGGTTTTCCGTTGATGGTCATCTTGCCGCTTCCCTCGCGGATGCGAACCCTGGCAACGGCAGTCTTTCTGCGACCAAGCCCCCAGATGTAATCATTCGGTTTCGCCAAAGCGTTCCGTTCCTCTCGTTGTCGCGGAATCAAGATCCCGGGTTATTCCTCTTTGATTTCCTTGGCTGTGAACTGAACCTTCTCGAAATGAGGCTGTTGTGCTTGGAGCGGATGGTCCTCTCCGGCAAACACTTTCAACTTGCTAAGCATCTTGCGGCCCAGGCGCGTCTTGGGAAGCATGCGTCTGATCGCAAGGCGAATCACTTCTTCAGGTTTGTTGTCGAGCATCCATTGCAGATTGTTGGATTTCAATCCACCCAGGTATCCGGTGTGGTAGCGGTAAAGTTTCTGCTCCACCTTGTCACCGGTGGTGTGGATCTTGCGGGCATTGGTGACGACGACGAAATCGCCGCAATCGACGTGAGGTGTGTAGGTGGGTTTGTTCTTGCCCATCAGGATGCTGGCAACCTCCACCGCCATCCGTCCGAGGATCTCCTTGGAGGCATCGACGAGGTACCACTTACGGATCACATCTTCTTTGCGCTGGACAAAACTGCGCTGAGGACTGTAATGCTGCATCTTCTCCACCTTGTTGCGGGCTCCAGGTAGGCACTGGAAAAAACGGCGATGAAGCCGTTTCTGTAGCCCAAAAAGCCGATACGTAAGTCAGGATCCTATTTCCAGGGACTTTTGCTGTCAACGGTCATCGGTCATCTGGCGTCGATTTCCATCACCGAGGTGTCCTCGCAGGACGGTTCTCGAGTGCCTCACCGAGCGATCGCAGCAGTTCTCCGGAAACATCACGGCCTCCCTCGCCCAGTAGCGGTAACCGGTGCTCCAGGCGCGCCCTGAGATGGGTCCGGTCCCCTCCTCCCGCCTGAGACAGCCATCTCCCCACGGCATCGTCATCGAGCCAGGGAGCCGCAGGTACGGGCCCTGCACCGACCCTGGACCAGACAGCCTCGATGGATTCACGATCCCTGTGGCCAGCCGGCAGTGGATCCCCGGCAACCAGGATCACTTCGCCGGTACCGGGAGGGTGCCACAGTTGTAGCGGCCCCAGTTCTTGCCGGAAAGAGGACAAGACGGCCGCGAATTCCGGAATTCCGATGCGATACAGCTGCAGCCACTGAATCACCACTCCTCGGGGAGCCAGGCGACGAGCCAGCAATCGATGGAAATCCGGAGTGAAAAGAGCTGCAGACCAGGGCAGCCATGGTTCCGAAGGCTGGATCACGATCGCATCCCACAGGCGCGAGTCCCGCGCCAGCAACGCACGGGCATCTTCGAGCAAGATGCTCGGAGCTCTCGACCCGAACAGGGCCTGATGTTCATCGGGAAACGCCTCACGACCAGCGGGAGAAAGAAGTGCCTCCTTCACCGCAGGTTCTATTTCCGAGACGACCATCTGACCTGTCCAGGTATCGACTGCCGCCGCCACCGTGGTTCCGCCTCCCAGGCCTATGATCAACAAATTACCTTCTCCGGGTCCAACCCAGGTGGGCAACACGCCGAGCAATACTGCTGTCGGAAGATCCGCCAGAGATGGCAAGGCCGGATCGATGGGAACACTACCCTCGATACGTCCTCCGACCCGCAAATAACTGGTGTTCTGTCGCAGATCCCGTTCGATCTGCACTCTCGAGAGCCGACCTTCGAAGGACTGCAGAATCTCACGCTGCTGCCACGCCTCGAGCGCAACTCCCTGGGAGATTTCTTTTCGTGACCACTGGAATACTCCTGCTCCCAGCAGATCTGGATCCCAGAACTGAGTCGCTGCAGCCAGCAGCAAGGCCCCACAAAGGTAGGAAGATGCGGCACCTCCCCTGCTTCCTCGGCGCAACGCCGGAACACCGGCCAGCACCGTACCGATGCCACATAGAAGAAACAAAAACAGGGGTCCATGGTTAGGGATGATCCAGAAGGCCGCGACAGTGGCCCCCACCATCGCTCCCAGCAAGTTCGATCCCTGCAGGATGCCAGCTCCGCGATCGAGGCGCCCCTTCTCACCGTGGTCGAGAAGTAGCGCCGGAAGGATCAATCCCGAGCACATGCCTGGCAAGCCGAGTACAACCAATAACAGCAGCACCTTTGCCAGCGGCAGCAGAGAACCAGGAATTTCTCCGAGGATCACCACCATCTGTAGGTACAGGTAGGGACTGAAAGCGATCAACAGCAGCGAAATCCCCTGCGAGATCAACCAGGAAGACCACGCCAGTCGTCGCAACCTGGAAACCCCCAGAGATGCTCGTAGCCGGGGCATCAAGATGGCACCGGCGGCCCCACCGATGAGCAACATTCCGGTGGCGATGCCGAACACGAGCAAACTGGAACCCAGAACTTCTCCCAGTACGCGTACCCACCCCAGTTGAAGTGCGAAGGCGATGATTCCGGCCCAGAAGGCGCTCAGCACCGCTCGCCGACTGACGTGTCGGTCCTCGCGCACCACCTCCGACTCGATACGAATCGACGTTGGTCTGGTAATACTGGCAAATCCGAGCAGCCCGAACCCCACCAGCAGGGTTCCCATTTCTCCTGAATAAGGCAACAGCAGAGCAGGGGTGGCGATGGCACCGAAAGCACTTCCCAGATCGATGGCGGCAATCCCCCAGGAAGACCTTTGCACCACTTCATCCACGGAAGCGCGAAATGCAGTGGTGACGGCGACTCCCAGGGGAATGGTGCAACACAGTAACGGCAGCGAGACGCACAGTTTGCCCGGCAAAGTCGAGATGAACCAGGACCCGTCCGCGATGACCGGAAGCAATACACCGACCCACAGCGCTGCAGGAATGCATCCCAACAGAGCGATTCGACACCATGTGGTCGGCAGAGCTCTCCGCTCGCGAACACGAGCCGCGCCAATCTGACCGAGAGCAAGTCCAGCCAGTGCAACGGTTATCGCCAGAGCAACACCGTCGAGAGAACTACCCAGGATGGTGCCCAGTTGGCGGGCCAGAAGAATCTCGAAGACCAACGTTGCGGCCCCGACCAGCGCAAGGATTCTGATGGCCGTCACTGATCTTTTCCGTCTTCTTCGATCAGCGTGGCTTTCTGTTCTACCTGCTGCAGTGCCGCCTCGATTCGAGATCTCAACTGTGGATCCTCATCGGTGATCTCGTCGAGATGCTTGCGGTACCACCGGGCTGCTTGCTCGAACAACCCCCCTTGATGAGCGATGGCTCCCATCTGGCGATAGATTCGATCCTCCTTGACTCCCAGCTGAAGTTGCCGCTTCAACAGTGCCAGGGCCGAAACAGGACCCCCGAGGCGTCGCTCCACCTCAGCAGCCTCGAGTACGAAACTCCCGCGCATTTCAACCGTCACATCTTCCAGTAGCCGACTGTATTGTTCACGCGCCAGTTGCCACTGACCCTGGGAAGCATCGAGGCGAGCCAGCCGCAGCCACAGATCGTGACGTCGCTCACGTTCTACAGGACCCTCGGCGTGTTTCTCTGCCTCGAGCAGAGCCTCCCTCGCCTTGCCCGGTTCTCCCCGCGACAGCAATCGTTCAGCGAGCAGCATGAGGGTGGTGATGCGGGTCGGATCCACCTGCGCTTCGATGGTTTCGCCACTTTCGATGCGCTTGCTGACCATCGCCTGGCGGATCCCCTGCAGAGCCTGTCGATTGTCGGGAACCACCAACAAGACGGTTCTGAAATGCTCGATCGCAGCATCGGTTTCGCGGCTCGCCAGCAGTAACTCTCCGAGAGATAGATGAGCAGGCAGGTGCGCCGAATCGTCGCTCAGCAACGCTTCCAGTGTCAACCGCGCCTGCTGAGTGCGACCCAGTTTGAGCAGCGTCTCGGCTTTTCTATAACGTGCACTGCTACGGCGACCTTCTTCATCCAATCCCGCCAGTGCTTCATCGAAGTACGCCAGCGCGTCCTCGTGACGCTCCTGTTCGAGTGCCAGCATCCCTTCCTGGTAAGCCACTCGTGCCGATGCCCGACCGCCGACTGTCATTGCGATATCTCGTGCCTGCTGGATGTAGCGCTCACGTTCATCGTCAGAAGAGGTCGCAGCGAGATAGAGGA
>CAWLAN010000105.1:0-9719 GCA_963854815.1 Planctomycetes bacterium UBA1146 | reverse complement strand
CAAAAATCGTGCATGGATGCGTTTTGGTGGTCAGGCATCCCACGGTGATAAATTCCCGGGAGCGCATTTCGAGTGCCAGTTGAGCATCGTGGCTCGAGGTGGCCTGTTGAGGATGGTAGATGGCGGAGTCTCACTCAGAGGTGCCGATTCGGTGCTGTTCGTGATCACCGCAGATAGTGATCCGGAGGGCCAGTTCGAGGCCCAAAAACTGACGCGGCTACACGCTCCAGATGTCTTGACCGGGCCATCACCAACCGAGAGTTACGAGCGGTTGCGCCAGCGACAGTTGGCCGATCATCGATCGTTGATGGAGCGGGTCTCGCTCTCTCTCGGTGGCGAATCGAAGCGATCTCTTCCGACTGATTTACGATTGAGCAGGATTCGACAGGGAGAGCAGGATCCCGACCTGGTGGCGACCTTTTTCCAGTTCGGGCGCTACCTGCTGATCTCGTCTTCGAGACCCGGGTGTCTTCCGGCCAACTTGCAAGGGATCTGGAGTCACCACATCTCGGCGCCCTGGAACAGTGACTATCACACCAACATCAATCTCCAGATGAACTACTGGCCGGCTGAGATGACCAACCTGGCCGAGTGTCACGAACCGCTCTTTGACTTCATCGAGGCACTCATGGCTCGTGGATCACAGACGGCAAAGGAACTCTACGATGCGCCAGGGTGGGTCGCTCATCACACCAGTGATGTCCATGCCTTCACCGTTCCCATCGGTCGGACGGTATGGGGACTGTGGCCGCTGGGCGGAGCGTGGTTGTGTCGACATCTCTGGGAGCACTATCAGTACGGTGGCGATGAGGAGTTCCTGAGAGATCGGGCGTGGCCAGTCCTGCGAGGTGCGAGCGAATTCTTTCTGGCCTATCTGGTCGAGGATCCTCGGACAGGGAAACTGGTCAGTGGACCTTCATCCTCGCCCGAAAACGCCTACCGGACTCCGGATGGACAGGTTGCGGATGTCGGGATGGGCAATGCGATGGATCAGGAGATCATCTGGGATCTCTTCACCATCACCCTCGCCAGTGCCGAGGTACTTGGCATCGATGACGAAATGGTTTCCAGGATCCGTGTATCCCGGGATGGGATGGCCCGGCCGAAGATCGGAACGGATGGCCGCATCCTGGAGTGGTCGCGACCGTGGCAAGAGGTGCAGCCGGGACACCGCCACATGAGTCACCTCTATGCACTTTATCCAGGCGAGGAGTGGACCCCGGAGCAGACCCCGGAATCGATCGCCGCGGCGCGACGATCGATCGAGTTCCGGCTCGCCAACGGTGGAGGTCATACCGGCTGGAGTCGCGCCTGGCTCCTCAACTTCTTTGCTCGACTCGGGGATGGGGCGAAAGTTGGTGAGAGTATCCAGTTACAACTGTCCAAGTCGACGCTGCCCAACCTTCTCGACGATCACCCGCCGTTTCAGATCGACGGCAACTTTGGCGCTACCGCCGGCATCGCCGAAGCACTGGTACAGTCACACGGGGGCGTATTACGATTGCTTCCGGCGCTCCCATCGTCGTGGTCCAAACAGGGCCAGGTCAGTGGATTACGCACCCGATTTGGGGTGGAAGTCTCGCTTGCGTGGCAAGATGGGCAACTCACGCAGGTGCGATTGTTGCCTTCCAGGAGCCAGCAACTTTCGATTCACTGGACTGGAGGGCGACTCGAATTGGATCTGGAAAAAGGTCAGGAATTATTGCTGAGTTCGATCGATGGAAAGCTCGAGAGAAATCCGTCGACTGGACAATGACCCACGATTGCAATGAGGTACAATTGAAGGGACCCGTGTTACACCGGAGGAGCCATCCTTGAATCCCCGTAACCTGTACATCGTGGGAGGCGTCATCCTCGCCCTCGTGGTGGCGGTTTTTCTAATTCTTCCCAAAGATCCAGGTCCACTTGATGGTACTGGAACGGTCGGTGCCGATACGCGTTTTGAATACGGCGCCGCTTCTTCCGATGGAGGAAACTCCGAAGGGGACAACCAGGGGGCCGACAGTTCGGCAGCAGGAACCTCTTTGACTGGTTCCAGGACAGGGATCCAGAGAAGCGATGATCACTCCGGGACAGGAAGACGTTTTCGTGCAGATGGTCAGTCGGGTAGCGGTGGAGGCGGCACTCCTTCTCGATCCGGAGATGATTTCGCATCGGATGACTCGATCGAGAACCGGAATGGGAAGAACCCCTCTGGCAGGCGAGGTTCCGGGCGATCGGGACAGAATTCTCGCGGCAGTTCTTCCGGTTCGGGTTCAGGAACCGTTCCGGAGGGAATGACGCGGATCTTCGGGGAAGTGGTGGTGGAGAATACTCCCGGTGCCGGAGCGACGCTCTCGGGTCAACTCCAGATCGGAGTCTCGCAGGATTCCAGATCGATCTCCGTCAATAACGGCCAGTTCGCTACAAACATCCCAGAATCGGCATCTGTCCGGTTCTTCAGTGCTGTGCTGGAAGGAAAGCCCGCGAGAGTGATCTCCCCGGTGACGCCGCTGGTCGCAGGGAGGGGGAGGTTAGGTTCGATCCGGGTCGTGGTCCGGTACGACGCCCTGGCGATGTTGCATCTACTTTCGGCCGAGACAGGCGAGTCGCTGACAGACGTGGAAGTACTTCGTGCCAAGGACTACGCCCGCAATTCACTGGCTCATCCGGGCTGGGCTCTGCCGCAAGATTCTCGAATTGTCTCCGATGAATCCCCTGTTGCCCTCGATGGCAGGATTGGATTGATCGGATCTGCAGTGGCGATCCATGCCCGGGCAGCGGGGTATGAATGGAAGCGAGTCACCGTGGATCTGGTGGATGGTGGTGAGAGAGAATTGACTCTTCAGCGTAGCGGAGCGCTAAATCTGATCTTTGTCGGCGATAGCGAGCGTGAAGGCGTGATGCTTCGCCTCCGTGGAGTAGGCGCCAATGGTGCCCCTCACCTCGAGGTTCCCGTCATGGCGGGTACCACTCAACGGGTCGAGGGGATATTGCCCGGAAGCTGGATTATTTCGCTGGAAAAGGGCCACTGGGCACACCAACCAGAGGTCTTTGATGAAATCGAGTTCGATCTTGTTGTTGGCGACCTCATCGATCTACAACTGGAAATCCCGCTCGATGACGAGGAATGGGTAGATGTGGCAGGGAGCGTTTTCATCCCTTCCGGTTGGTATCTCAATGTCTTCTCGGTTCGGCTTCGTCCGATCGGTCCAGGTAGTGATCCGATTCACGATACTGTCGAGATTTACAGTACCACGATGGAAAGTGAAGCTGGGGCAGGCGGCACTCTATGGTACTGGGGTCCGATTTCCGTGAAACAAGGGAACTACGGGATTCTGGTGCTGCCAATTGGCTATGGAGACGTGTTCGAGGTGGGTGAAGAGGGTCTACTGGATGTGTACATCGAACTTCCGGCTCCCGT
The DNA here is from genome assembly GCA_963854815.1 of Planctomycetes bacterium UBA1146. Lineage (GTDB taxonomy): Bacteria > Planctomycetota > UBA8108 > UBA1146 > UBA1146 > UBA1146. The sequence goes on along the minus strand of CAWLAN010000105.1, from coordinate 6,316 downwards.
CGATATCGCGGTGCAGATGCTGCTGGCGGACGGAAGCGGTGTTGCTACACCGAATCTGATTCGCTGGGCACCGGTACATCCTCCCGGGGTTCCCGGCGCAGGAGCTGTTCCGGTGGGTTCAGGAGAAAACGGTTACTTCGAATTCCAGGTACCCATCGGCTCCGTGATGTTGTCTTGCTCCGATATTGCATATCGTCCCAAACACCAGATAGAGCAGGTGACCATCGGAGGTGATAACTCTTTCACGATGTTACTCGAACCAGCGATGGGGATGCTCTTGTATCTGGAGGAGCAAGGTACATCGGTGCCCTGGGATCTCACATGGCATCCATCGATTCAGGCGCAGGGACATGGTGGCACGGTGGTGACACGAGGTCGTACCGGGGTTGGCTACCGTATCCTTGTCAGCGATCCTGGTCTCTACGAGGTGAATATCGGACAACTTTCGGGGTTCCTCCCGGTCGAACCGTTCCCCGTAAATGTGCCCGCCAGCGAAGTCATCGAACTGGTGATCGAGATCCAGTCACAATGAAGACCACGCCACAGCGGGTGGTCTAGCGCTCTTTTTGTACGACAATTTCATCGACACGACCGTCCTTCAATACTTGCCAGCTGATGTCATCATCGGAGCCGGGTTCTCCATCCGGGCCGGAACTGACGATGCGTGCGCATTCATCATCATCGACGGAATCAAAAACGGCGAAGTTCTGTCCCCATGGATCGATCAATGTGTACGGATCCACATCGCCCAGGATGCGGGCGGCTGCAGGAACCGGCTGGCCGCCGACTCCTTTCATCCTGCTGGCAATATCCTTGCCCAGTTTCACGGCAGCGAGGTTGGCTTCGATCCTCATCCTTTCATCCCGGTCTTTTTGCATCGGATTGGAACGGTCCTGTTCAGGACGGATCCGGATTCGCTGTTCATCGATCTCTGGCGGGAAGACGTTATTGGTGCGGTCAGCATCGCCAATTTCCATGTGAGCATCGATTTCAACCCGGATGATCGGTTCACGTGTGACGAGCAACTTGGACACCACCCGGGGATCCTGGCGCCACACCTCGGCATGGAGGCGGAAATCTTCAGTCTCCCCTGATTCGTAGGTGACCGTCAGGGGGATCGGCATCATCAATCCGCCGAAGTTCCTCATCTGGACCACCGTGAAGTTCCAGGTTCTATTGATGAGTTCAGCATCTCCGTCCTCGAGTCGGGAGATGAATCTCTCATATCCTCTTCGATCCTGTTCAGTTACGTCCAGTTCATCGAAGGAGTTGTAGAAGTCGAGCAGTTCGGGGTACCGCTCGGTTCGAATGGTCAACCCCTCGTTGTTCTTTCTGCTGATCCACTCCGGATCGGAATCACGCTCTGCTTTCTGGAGGGGCTTTTCTACATCGGGATTTCCGGTGTCGAGATGGAAGCGAACAACGCGATCGACCGCCAGATCGCAATGGTTGGTGGAATAGAACCAGCCGCGCCAGAACCAATCCAGATCGATGCCGGATGCGTCCTCGAGGGTTCTGAACAGGTCTGCAGGTTCCGGGCGCTTGAATGCCCACCGCTGGGAGTATTCGCGGAAGGCGAAGTCGAACAGTTCCCGACCGAGGATACTCTCCCTCAGGATGTTGAGTGCTGTGGCCGGTTTTGCGTAGGCGTTGCTGCCGAACTGCAAGAGTTGTTCACTATTTGTCATGATGGGAACTTGATGGGTGCTGGTGGTGAAGCCAACGATGTTGCGTGCCTCGCCCCTTCGCGACGGGTACTTCTCTTCCCACAGTTGTTCCGCGATGAACTGCACGAAGGTGTTCAGGCCCTCGTCCATCCAGGTCCACTGGCGTTCGTCCGAGTTGATGATCATCGGAAACCAGTTGTGACCGACCTCGTGGATGACCACTCCGATGAGACCGTACTTGGTTCGCTCGGAGTAAGTCCCGTCTTCCTCTGGTCGTGGCCCGTTGAAGCAAATCATCGGGTATTCCATGCCGCCTATCGGACCGTTGACGCTGATGGCCACGGGATAGGGATACGGGATCGACATCCGAGAATAGACCTCAATGGTGTGTGCGACAGCATGGGTCGAGTAGCGACTCCAGAGAGGTTCCCCCTCGTTGGGGTAGAACGACATCGCCATCGTTTGCCCTCCACCGGGTACGCTCACTCCCATCGCGTCCCATATGAACTTTGGTGAAGCGGCCCAGGCGAAGTCGCGCACATTCCTGGCTTCGAAGATCCAGGTTTTTTGTCCGGTAGCTTCTTTCTTCTCGTTTTCCAGGGCTTCCTCGGGAGTAACGATGAAGACCGGGCGATGCGAACCTCTCGCAACACCGAGGCGATCTTGTTGATCGCGGTTCAACACCTCTTGCTGATTCAGTAGTTCACCGCTGGCGCTCACGATGAATGTATCTGGTGTTGTGATGGCGACCCTGTAGTCGCCGAATTCCAGCGTGAACTCGCCGCTTCCGATGAACTGCTTGTGTTGCCAGCCCGTGTAATCGGTGTAGGCACACATCCTTGGAAACCACTGCGCGATCTCGTAGATGGCGTTGCCCGTCTCCTCGAACCACTCGTAACCTCCACGTGCTCGAAGAAGATCGGCATTTACGATGAAATTCTTCCACTCCACTTCGTATTCGATGACATCCCCGGGTTTCAATGGATAGGGAAGATCGATTCTCATCATCGTGTCAACGATGATGTGGGGAAGGCCAGTACCGTTGGCATCCCGAACTCCCAGGATGTCATAACCACCGTGAAATTCTTCCTCGAAGGCGAGTCGGCGTAGCCAACCGATGCTTTGTTCTTCTTCGAGACCATCTGCATCCGTCAGATTGCCAATTGAATCATTTCGGAACCGGTTCTGGTCCAGTTGCATCCATAGATATGTGAGGGTGTGGGGGGATCGATTGTGATAAGTGACTGTTTCCTTGCCATGGAGACTGTGGTTCTCGGCATCGAGAGTTACCTCGATGTTCATGTCTGCTCTTTGTTGCCAGTAATCGGGACCCGGAGCTCCAGATGCAAGACGTGTTTCGGTCGGCGTAGGAAGAACATCATCGAGTTGCCGGAAAGGGTCCTCGCGATCGATCTTGTCGATGGAGAGGTATGGTGGTGGCACGTCATCGTGAGGATCGTGTGCCCACGCGGTGACGGAGAAAATGAGAAGCGACAAGAAAATGAAAATGCGCATGGCGACCGCCTTCTGGGTGTGAAGGGCCAAAGACCTCCAGCAAATAACCGGGGAATTGTGGCTGTTCCAGTAAATACCGGTTGGCGCAGTCATGATAAAGGATGCGCTATGGTGACACCACCGAACAGTGCCGAGTCCTAGATGGCGGAATGCGATCCATCGCAAAACGGAGCACCACCTGTTTTCTTACACGCACAGAGGGCGACCGTACGGGTCTCCTCGATCTCGAAGATGACAGGTGTAAGTCCGGAATCTGCGTGACTTCCATCGCAAAAAGGATGATTGCCAGAGCGGCCGCATGCGCACCAGGCATGGGTTCCTGGTTCCAGTTCGATGATCACGGGAGTCGTATCCACGATTTTTGGTTCTTCGCTCATCGATTATCCCGCTTTCTAGTCGAGCATCATGTCGGTCCAGTAGCAGTTCTTGCTCACGTTTTCGAACTTCATGTTGCCAATTTCAGCGTAGGGTTCCACGAAGTAGTTGAGGGGAGCACCATCTTGAGCGGGGCTCAAGACGATGTCGCGACCCGTGCTGAGTGTAACCCGGTTGCCGGTGTGTGAGCCGAAGTATTGATCAACATTTGTAGGATCCTTGTCGGCTTCGGAGATATCGACAGGAACCCAACCCTGACCCGCTACATGGAACTCTGCCCAGCAGTGATAGCGACCCGTCTTGTACTCTCCGTCGACCACCTCGTAGTTGCCCCACATGCCGATCTGAAAACGCGAGGGAATGCCAGCAGAGAGACACAACGCAGTGAAATAGGTGTGGAAATCGGTGCAGTTTCCCTTGCCGACATCGCAGGCATGAGTGATGTCACCACGGCCCCAGCCGTGGTGATTCTTGTCATAGGACATTTGCGTGATGATGTGATCATAGAAGGCTCGAGCCTTGTCGATGGTCGAGCTGTACTGGGAAGCCAATTTGGCGGCTTCAAACTTCACCCGAGGGGTAACAAAGCACAGCGCCGAGGGCTGAAGGTATGTGTTCAGTTCTGTGCGCGGGGCTGCAGTGGATTCTTGCTGACGGTACATCTTCTGATCAACCGAGTACTCGTGACGTTCCACGTCATATTCGATAGTGAAATCCAACTGGGGTTGGGAGCAAACACCCTCGAAGTAGTACATCGTGTTGTAGTACTTCAATTCTTTTTCGAGCGTTCCGTGGACCGCACCCATTACCTTCATGTTGATGATGTTCTGATGCAGGTCGTTGTGAGGAACTGGAATCCAGAGCCGAAAACTCTCACCAACGGGACAGTTTTTCATGCTGGTGACATACCGGACATGGAAAATACGTTCGAGTTCTCCCTCCTGATTCGAGACGAGGGAGAGAGTGGTGCAACCGAAAACGGCAACAAGTATCAGCAGAGGGAGAAGGATCAGCGATTTGATGAACCTGGGAGTCATTGTGTCCTAAAAAATAACAATCAACTATTGATGCTGGAGTATGACAAAAATCGACGGTGAATTCGAACACAGTCGACAAGAATTGAAGTGGAGCATAGTGCCTGGATCTGTACGAGGAAACCAGGTTTGTTACTGCTGAGGAACGTTGTTTTCTTCCGTGGTTTCTTCTCCGTCGTTCGTGCTGCTCTTTGTACGGTCGGCGATGTCCTCGCCCAGTTGTTTGAGTCCTGAATCTTCGAGCGCATCCTTGAGCAACTGGTCGATGCGCTCCTGGGGCCACCCCTCACGGCCTTGCGCGTGAACACCCATGATGACAGCTTCCTGTACGGCACCGAGAATTTTGTGCAGATATCCCTTGGCAATGGCGATGATCGGACTCATCAGGATGCGCTGAATAAAGTTTATCTCTTCGCGTTCCATGACGAATTCGATGATGGTATCGAAGCCATCGTCGATCCTTTTCGTGGTCGGGACCACCACAGCATCTTTCCAGAGAGTGGCAGGGCGAGAAGGAGGACATTCCAGGATGCCCGGTATCATTCCCAGCATCGATTTCAGGAGCGCTTCATCCGTCTCGATACCCTTGGTCCCCTTACGCCGCGCTTCCTCTATCATCACCTCCTCGAGATCGGGAACCTGTTTCCCCGAGATTCGCGCGAGACCCTGGATTCCAGCCTTGAGGAGTTCATCGTCTAACGGATCATCTCCGTCCACGGCGATGAAGAGAATCTGACGCGGCTCTTCTCCGGTCTTTCGTCGGAAAGCCTTGGCTGCATTTTCTGCCGTTTCGGCAATCTCACGGGCGGCACGTGAATTGGTGGCGTAAACCTGAATCCCTTCGGAATCGTAGAGATCCCGATTCCAGGCTCGAAGGGGTAGATCTCGCTGTTGTGTAACACGTTCCACCTGGCGGCAACCCGTGGTGACGAGCAGGAGAATTGTCAGCGAAGAGAGGATAAAATCGCGGGATTGATTGGTGCGTTTCATCGAGGTTATCCTCTAATTCGGAAGGTCACCGTTATTACGGTTTCAGCCGCACGGTATTCATACACCTGAACCTCCAGAGAAAAAACCTTGTCCGACTCAGTAAGTAAATCGGATTCGTCTACGGATTGCGATTTGCGCCCCTGGAGGGTGTAGTTGCGGGCTCGGAGTGAGAAAATGAGAGGAATTTTATGACCTGTTCAAGGGTTCTGTGGACCCCTCTACTGCCTTTTTTCGCCATCTTGTGTGCCATCAGTGTCTCTGCCCAGGAACTTCCGATGACAGGTCCGTTGACCGGCGAAGTTCTGTATCTTCAAGCGGGGACGATCCAGACCGAGAAATTTCCTGATCTTCTCGACTCCGAGGAGCCGTTTTTCGACCGAGCAGAAGTGAGGATCCTGGTTCTGGATCGACCTCTCAGCAGCGAGCTCCGGGCAGACCTGGAAGATCTGGGTGTGCAACTGCTCGACTACTTGCCACTGAACTGTTTCACGGTGCGGTTGTCGGGGGTGAGCCGTCTTCAGCTCTCTCGAGTTCCGGGTGTGATTCGGGTCGTCGAGTATCGTGAGTCGTGGCGTCTCCAGCCTGGAATCGTCGAGAAACTCGGTACTCATCAGGAGCCGACAAGACGCGAACTCGATGAACAGGGTCTGCTGGCATTGATCGTCTCCCTTCATCCTGGGACCGATCTACCCTCAGCGATAACCGATCTGAGGCGGACCGGAGTCGTTGTTCGCA
>CAWLAN010000104.1:0-9853 GCA_963854815.1 Planctomycetes bacterium UBA1146 | reverse complement strand
TGTACGTGGTGCCCGAAGAGATCTTCCAGCGTGGTGACTGCAACAGTGACGACAAGGTCGACCTGGCGGACTCAGCGACGATGCTCGCCAACCAGTTCAGTGGTCTTGCGATCCTGTGTCCCGATGCCTGTGACGCCAACGACGATGGAGTTCTGAACATGGCGGACTCCGTTTTCCTGCTCAACTGGCTCTTCAAGTTCGGTGAAATACCACCGGCACCGGGACCTTACGACGATGGACCCGATGCGACGGACGACGACACGTTGCCGGTCTGCGATAGTGACGACACCGATTGCTAGTTATTGATCAAGTGATGCAGTTATTGAAAAACCTGGAGGGATTCGATATGTCATTCAGAAAGTTGGTTTTGGCTGCGTTTTTCGTCGCCTTGGCCGGGGGTGTCAGTGGCCAGGACCCTGACTATGTTCTCACGATTTCTGACGGCACCGTCGCCGTTGGAGGTAGTGGCAGCATCTCCATGGGTATGGAGAACACCGGAGCGGATATTCAGGGCTGGTCTTATGGAGCCTGTAACGACACCGCATTCATTACCTGTACCTCAGTCGAAGACGGCGCCACCACGGCGACCGTGAATAACGGTGGTCCTCCTGGTTTCAACGAGGTGAGTGTCAATGACGAAGGCTTCACCGTCGGAGTCGTGATCTGCTTCACCGGTTGTGCTACTTTGCCGCCTGGGAGTGGTTACGAACTCAACGTGGCGACCTATACCGGCAACGCCGAAGGCACCACCGAGGTGGCTTACTGTAACACTCTTGGCTCCCCTCCTGTGGACACTGTAGTGGTGGTTGGCGGCCAGTCCTTCGCCCCGACCCAGACCTCTGGATCTGTCGACGTGGTGGGTGTGGTCGAGCACATCCGCGGCGATGCCAATGGCGACCAGCGGGTGAATATTGCTGACGGAATCTGGATTATCAGCGAACTGTTCCTGGGTGGGCCTGTGAGCACCTGTCCCATCGCTCGAAATGCCAATGGCGACTCCTCGGTCGATGCAGCCGATGCGGTATTCATCTTCAATTACCGCTTCCTCGATGGCCCGCAGCCATCGGCACCGTTCCCCGATTGTGGTCTGACCGATAGCCAGACTCCGGCGGATTGTTCCAGTTCGGGTTGCTGATAGCGGGTAACTGACCTGGAGGCTTGCGTTGACGAAATGAATGCAAGCTCTGAGACCTGACAACAACAACCGCTGCGGTGAGACTCTTCACCGCAGCGGTTGTTTCTCGTTCAACCTGATTTCCTCAGCATCCCGGACAGGTTGCTCCCACGACATACCTCCCCTTGCGACACACCGTCAAGATAGCCGGTCCGGATTCGTTCACAGACCGGATCAGTAGTCCTAGGTACGTCCCGTCGAGTCCAAGGTGGGTTTTCTCAAATCGATACGATTTTGCGAAACCCGAGAAAGGAGACAGGAGATGTCTACTCCTCGTCGAGCCCCCAGTACTGGTTTGAGCGGATCCACGCCCGACAAGAGGTCGTCGCCAAAAACGATGACCGAACCTGTATTCCATTTTGAACCGTCACGGCAAGGAGCCTTGAAGATGTTATTTTCAAGAACTCTCGCTCTCCTGCTCGTCCTTACCGTCACAACCGGGGTCACCCTCGGGCAGTCTTCCCTTCCGACGAAGGGAGCGGGAATACTCACCACCCCGAACAACTCCGTTCTTTCGAATACCGGTGGGGATGCTTTTCTCTGGGATGAGTCAGCTCTCTACCTGCACAAGGAACCCACACTTCCTACAGAAGAGATCACTCTCCCCGATGACATCACGTCCATCTCTGGCATCCGGGGTATGCACATGACTTTCGCCAACAATCAAGTCCACTTCGATAGATGGATCTGGAATGACCATGGCGTTTTTGTTCAAAACGTCAGTTTCCCGACCACCGAAGAGATCACCACACAAGCTGGGGAATCCATTCCCAATGTTGGTGGCATCGTTACCTTTCTGGACAACATCTTGATCTGGAATGACAGTGCGGTGTACATTTTCCCCACCGCGAGCACGACAAGCATGGTATTCGAAGCCGTCGAGATCAAGCACTCGACGACGTCTGCTTCTGTCTCCAATACGCGGGGCATCATCACGTTTGCCGGGACGACTCATGCATATATCTGGACCGATGATGGAGTGTTTAATTACTGTGGGGGGCTAACACCTTGCGGTTGGACCGTAGAAGAGGTCACTCAATCAGGAGCTCCCATCACCGATGTCCGGGGCATACTGTCCGCTACCGTGCCCCAGGCGGCTGTCAAAGCATGGATCTGGAACGACTCGGGTGTGTACTTGGTCTCGGACCTTCCTTCTTTGAATGCCGTGGAGATCACACATTCGGGATCCGGATCGTCCATCGCCAACGTGCGAGGGCTGGTCACAGACAACCAGCAGGCCCCTGGGGTGTGGATGTGGAACGACTCGGGTGTGTACCTCCATACGCCTACAAGCCTCTTATCCGCCCAGCCAGTCCCGACCCCTTCAGGGTCAGCGATTTCCAACGTGCGTGGGATGCTGGCCACCCAGGATCATATTACCTATATATGGAACGACTCGAGCCTGTTTCGCCAGGTCGGTGTGAACCTAAATACCGCTGAGATCACGCTATTGGGATCATCCATCCCCAACGTGCGAGGCATGATCAGCAGTTTTGACCTGACAGCTCCTGTTCCACCCGCTCCCCCGGTGACCGTAACCTGGGGGTGGAACGATACAGACGTGTTTCTCATCGATAATCCTTTCGTGATAGCCGGGCAAATCACCCACCCGAACGGGGCACCGATCTCGGATGTTCGCGGCATGGTTGGCGCAGCAGACTTCTCTAACGGTAGCATCACGGGTAGCCAGGTATTTTGCTGGTCTCCGACCGGGGTGTTTCTGCACAATATCCTCTTTCCGATTGTCGAGGAGATCACCACGACCACGGGAGCTTCTCTGCAGAACACCTGGTGTATCACCTACGGTATCGACAACCCGACCGTTTCTGGTCGAGACATCTGGATACGGACTGACCAGCAAACGTTCTTGCAGGGAGGCTCGACACCGGACGCGGTCGAGGTCGTGAAACCCAATGGCGCTTCCCTCTCTTCACCATCTTTCGCCGCCCCCGCCTCGGCGATGGCAATCGTGCGCAACTACATGGCGGGCGCAGGTGCAGTAAATGCTCCAGCACCATTTGAAGTCGACTTCGTCGGGATGCCTGTACAAGGAGCGGTTCATTTCGACGTCGCTGCCGATGACGCACAGGGCCTGACCTCAGTCATTTCCGGCAATGAAAGCCACGCGATTGCCGCTGGTGGATCCAGATCGACAGTCCACGCTGGATTCCCGAGCATTGCCGCCCACGATGTTGATACTGGCTATGCTGTGCTTCTCATCGCTTCCTCCGGTGCATCCGATGCCTCGTTCCGGCGCGGTGATTGCAACAACGATGATACCCTCGACATCACCGATGCGATCGCAGCGCTGGGGATCCTCTTCGGTGGGGCGGGGTCCCCCGACTGCTGGGACTCCTGTGACGCCAATGACGACAGTACGATGAACATCGCCGATGTCGTTTTCACTTTGGGCTACCTCTTCGGTGGCGGGCCTCCACCTCCAGACCCGGGGCCGGTCAACTGTGGTCCGGATCCGACCGTCGATAGCCTCGATTGTGTTTCCTACGACTGCCTCTGATCCGTCGCAGGCAGCGCACCGTTCCGATCGACAGAGCCCCCTGGCGCCATGCGCCGGGGGGCTCTGTCTTTCTGGTTTACATGGCGACCGAATTCGACGGAAATAAGGCCAAATTGTCTTAACTAACTTTCCTTACTTTCTTGCATAACGCATGATACATGCCTAACTATTCGTTCTTCCTGGGCGTTTGAATCGTCCAGGTCGAGAATCATAACCCGTTGTTTTTATGCTGATTGTGGACTTAGAATTCAGTTTTCTGATGCGTTGGTCCACATTTCAAAATATTTTAACTTGCAGATAGGACAGAGCGAACAGAAGGGTTATTATTACTTTTCTTGAATAGTTGACTTAGTGTCATTTAGTGCATTTGAGTTATTTATTGGTATTCGTATTCAAACGGTCTTTGGCGCTCTTCTCGGTGCGAGTTTCTGCGACGAGCCAGACACCAGGGACCAGTCTACAACCGAACTGTGAGGGGTGAGGTTATGGAGCTGCGCAGAAATCTGCTGCTAATCATCGGGATGCTGCTGGGTGCTTGTGGTTTTGCCGCAGCCCAGGAGACGCTCTCGATCAGCGACGGCAATTCAGTGGGACTCTCGCCCGAGATCCTCAGTATCACCATGGACGCATCTTTTGCGGTTCAGGGGTTTGTTCTCGCCATCGGCTATGACGAATCGCTGGTCACGGCAACCGATCTTGCCACCGCCGGAAGTGCTGAAGATGCGGAACTCATCATTCCGGAGGTGCTGACCGGGGGTGTGACGATGGGGGTCATCATGGATGCAGAGCCCCCGTTCGACGGGCAAACGATCGCCCCTGGTGGGGCGATACTGATCGCGGAACTGACGATGACTCCGCTCGTTGTCGTTGCCAGTGAGACCCTTGCTTCCATCGACTTCGTCGACGGTGTTCTCAATACTCCCCCTCTCAGCAACGTCATCGTCCAGAATGGACTTTCGATCGGAGTCGGGGAAGGTCTGGAACTCAACGGCGGGATACTGACCATCGAGGTGCCACCTCCTGCCATCATGAAGGTGGAAGATTCATCGGCATTTGCCGATGGGCTGGGAACCACGGGTGATACCAGAATCCTGCTCGATAATAACCTGGGTGACGTTCAGGGATTCGTGACCGCAATCGCGCACGATCCGACGGAGGTTTTTCTCGAGGAAATTAGCCTCGGCGAGGCGACAGATCTGGCAGGGGCCGAGTTCTCCATCACGAACATCTACGAGAACGGCGGAACACTGGGGGTCATCCTCGATTTTACGGCCCCCTTCGAAGGTCAGGCGATCCCCAATGGGGTCGATCTCCACATCGCGACCTACACCTATTTCTGCTTCGAAGAGAACATCTACCCCGAAGGTGACCCGGCTCCTCCCGCCGCAACGAGTCCCATCACCTTTGTCGATGGACTGCTCGGTTCACCTGCACTCTTCAACGTGATCGTCATCGAGGGACTCTCCATCCAGCCGCAGAAACAAAACGGGGTCTTTACCTGCATTCCATTCCCCGTTCCTGCAGAGGACACCGTCTTGTGCGTGGAGGCCATCTTCGACCAGGATGAGGGCAACTACGCTTATCATGGCCAGACGGGAGATCTCTGTTTCTGCTATTCCGATGAGGACGACTACATCCAGGGTCTCACCATGACCCTTTGCTACGACTGCGACCTGACGGTCGGTTCCGAATGGTACTGGGGTGGATCGATCGTCGAGCAAGTGGGGGTGGAGTACCTCGCAGTGCAAGTCGATGACAATCCACTCGACGGAGATGGCTGCGAGATCGTGATCGCAATCCTGCTGGATGCGCTGCCACCGTTCGAGGGCCAGACTCTACCTCAGACCACGGACCTCAACGAAGGTTTTCTGCTGATCGGTTGCTTGTCTGTCACCGTGGATAACTCTGCCGAGTGCGATGAAGATCAGTTGATCTACTGGTGCAACGACATCAACGGCAACGGTGAAGTCTTGCTCTACAACAACTTGGTCATAGATTACGAGTCGATTCAGCAATACGAGCGACTCGACACCTCGGTATTCGTGGTACCCGAAGAGATCTTCCAGCGTGGCGATTGCAACAGTGATGACAAGGTCGACCTGGCCGATTCGGCGACGATACTCGCCAGTCAGTTCAGTGGTCTACCGATCCTGTGTCCCGATGCCTGTGACGCCAACGACGATGGAGTTCTGAACATGGCGGACTCCGTCTTCCTGCTCAACTGGCTCTTCAAATTCGGTGAAATACCACCAGCACCGGGGCCCTACGACGATGGACCCGATGCGACCGACGACGATACGTTGCCGGTCTGCGACAGTGACGACACCGATTGCTAAAGATCGACCAGGTGATGCAGTTATTGAAAAAAGAGGAGTGAGCGACATGGTATTCAACAAGCTGGTTCTGACCGCGTTGGTCGTCGCCTTGGCCGGCAGTCTCAGCGGCCAGGATTATGTTCTTTCGGTCTCGGATGGGACGATTTCCGAAGGGGGTAGCGGCTCCCTTGCTGTCAGTCTGGATAACAACGCAGAGGATATGCAGGGCTGGTCCTTTGGGGTCTGCAATGACACGGCTTCTTTGGTTTGTACTGATGCGGTCGATGGTTCCACAACGGCAACCGTCAAGAATGGTGCCCCTCCCGATTTCAATCAGATCAGTATCTTCGACGATGGTTTCACTGTTGGTGTCGTGATTTGCTTTACAGGCTGCGCGGTTCTGGCCCCAGGTACCGGTTACGAATTGAATGTTGCGACCTATGATGGAATTGCCGAAGGAACGACCTCCGTCGATTTCTGCGACACGCTAGGCTCCCCGCCCGTCGAAACCGTCGTAGTGGTCAACGGAACCTCGGTTGCTCCGACCCAGAATTCCGGATCGGTCGACGTGGTAGGTGTGCCCGATCCCGAGTTCACCTACAACGCCGGGGAAAGTTCTGCCAACTACAATCCAGCCGATGGCAATGCCAGTGCTACCGTTGCCATCAGTATCTCCGAGACTGACAACAGCGGGCTCGGCGCCCCATTCCCGAACGAGACCCAGGGTTTTTCGATGGGAATATCGAACGGTTCGGAGGTAACTCCTACAGCCGTCAACCTGTCGCTGCCCTTCTCTGCTGATTTTGCCGAGAGTAACTTGTTGAGCAACGGTTGGACCATCGGAGTGGTCTACAGTTTTGTCGGTGGAAACACCTTACCGTTCCCGGACGAGGCCACTGTCATCAACGCTGACTACGAAACCGGTGGCAGCATGGCCGGTGACGAAGACGGAGCGACCGTCGCGCTGACCTGGGATGACGGGCTCGGAAGTCCACCGGTGGCCAACGTGGTCGTGGTGGGCGGCGGTTCCGTGGATGCGAACTTTGATGATGGCTCCATCACATTGAATGCGGTGGTCACCATCGATTTCGTCCGAGGCGACGCCAACGGCGACGAGCGCGTCGACATCGCCGATGGCATCTGGATCATCTACGAACTGTTCCTCAGTGGTCCGGTGAGTACCTGTCCGATTGCTCGAGATGCCAACGGCGACTCCCAGGTCGATACAGCGGATGCGATCTACATCATCCATTACCACCTCCTCGATGGTCCACAGCCACCGGCACCGTTCCCCGGTTGTGGTCAAAGCGATGGCCAGACTGCGGAGGATTGTTCCGATTCCGGCTGCAGTGATGGTGGGGGATCGTCACCGGTGACCTTTATCGATGACATCCAACCGCTGCTCTCGAGTGCCTGTACTCCGTGCCATTCTCCGGGCGGTTTCGATGGCAATGGCCCCTCGATGGGGCTGATCCTCACCGAGGATGCATACGATAACATCGTCGGTGTGCCCTCGTTCGAGTGCAACGTTCTCAACCGTGTTCATCCTGGAGATGCCTCGATGAGCTGGCTGTATCGCAAGGTGGCCGGAACCCATGTCGATCAGGATATTCTCGATCTGGGTTGTTGCGCAGACACCGATGGAGATGGAGAGCCGGATGGGTGTGGGGCACAGATGCCAGCCTTCGGTAACTGCTGTCTCGATGAAACTGACATAGAATTGATCGCTGTCTGGATTGCTGGAGGAGCAAACTAGGCTTTTTCGGGGCGGGGTTTTCCCCTCTTCGGAATCGAATCTGATCTGGCCGGTGTGGCGAGACTGTCGCCGCACCGGTTTTTTTTTTTCAATTCCCGGGCTCCCGGGTGCCTTTGCAATTTGCCGAGGGCTAACGCCTCCTCGGTTTGCAGTCCAGAGTGCTACCGTTTCCTTTTGTGCCGTTGGCAGTCTGATATATCGCGAATCCTCCGATCGTGACGAGTTGGGGATAGTCGACCTGCCGATCACGATGGTCGTGATGGCCCCAGAACCGGAAGAAGCGATCCATCCAGGCTGACAACTCACTATTCACATCTCTTTATGTGAAGTCGTGACTTTCCTCCCAGAACTATCAATTGCGTGTTTTGTATTTTCTATTCATTTCTAGCACTAGATGGTTTTTGCAGTGGTTATTGGGCCGTTCAGCGCTATTCTCCCCTTGATTGATTATGTGACTTTTCTAACAGATGGTTCGTTAGGTTAATTTCATTCTATGTATTCATTCGGTCCTGAATTCGCTCGCTCGGAGCCTTATTCGACTGACTGAACTGGTGCCTATCGCGTGACGATTTGCACCTGGAGGAGGGCGGAGTTATGCGTCTCGGTTTTCTTATCTTCTCGATTTCGTGTTGTGTCTTGGGAATCGCGCTGGATGTGACTGCTCAGCAGTCCTTGACCGTCAGTGACGGCTCGACCCAGGGGCTCGATCCCCGCACCCTGGCCATCACCATGGACGCGGACCAGGACGTGGAAGGATATGTCCTGGCGATCACCTTCGATGGTTCGCTGGTATCTGCCAGTGATCTCACTCCCGTGGGAGTCTCCGCACAGGCAGAGCTCGTCGTCCCCGAGGTTTTCCCGTCTGGTGTGACCCTCGGCGTCGTGATGGATGCGGAGCCTCCTTTCGAGGGGAACACGATTCCGGCAGGAATCGATACGATCATCGCCAATTTGACGGTCACTCCCAGTACCGTCGTGGCCAGCGAGACGGTCGTCGCCATCGAATTCGCCGACGGAGTGCTCAATTCCCCGGCTCTCGACAACATCCTGGTGCAGGGCGGGCTTTCGGTAGGTTCGGGCCAGGGACTGGATCTCAACGGTGGTGTACTGACTCTCCACGAAGGCCCACCTGCCACCATGATCGTCGAGGATGGGTCCGCTGCTGCTGATGGCACAGGGTCTACGGGTGAGGCCAGAATTCTGCTCGATAACAACTTCGGTCCGGTTCAGGGTTTCGTCACGATCGTGGCTCATGATGCGGCCACGATCACCCTGGAGGCGATCACCAGCGGTGTCGACACCGCTGCCGCCGGTGCCGAGTTCGAGGTCGCAAATCTATACGAGAACGGTGGAACCTACGGAGTAGTGCTGGATTTCCAGCCACCCTTCGATGGCCAGACGATTCCAGAAGGCGTCGGGGTTCACCTCGCTTCTTTCCACTACTCCTGCGACAACGAGAACTTCTTCGTCGACGATGGCTCCACGCCTCCCCCGGCGGCGGAAACCAGCCCCCTGACGCTCGTCGATGGGCTGCTCGGTGATCCGCTCCTGAACAATGTATTGGTGGTCGCGGGGCTTTCCGTCGTTCCAGAACTGCAGAATGGCACCTTCACCTGTACTCCTGTGGGAGTACCGGCCGAGGACACCATATTGTGGATGGAGACCCAGTTCGACGAGGGTGCAGGGAATTACGCATACCACGGTCAGACCGGAGATCTGTGCTTCTTCTACAAGGACGACGACGATTACATCCAGGGTTTCACCTTCACCGTCTGCTACGACTGCAACCTGACGATCCACGAGGACTCCTGGGAGTTCAACGGATCGATCCTCGACCAGGTCGGGATCGAATATCTCGCGGTCCAGGTCGATGACGATTGCTCCGATGGCGAAACCGGCGAACTGATCGTCGCGCTGCTGCTGGACGCGCTGCCGCCTTTCGAGGGACAGACCCTGCCTCAGACCGCCGACCTCAACGAAGGCCGTCTACTGGTCGGAAAGATGCGTGTTACCGTCGATGACGACGCCGAATGCAATGAAGATCAGCCGATCTACTGGTGCAACGACATCAACGGCAACGGCGACGTCTT
>CAWLAN010000103.1:0-9939 GCA_963854815.1 Planctomycetes bacterium UBA1146 | reverse complement strand
AGACCGTGGAACCAGGCGCCCCCCTTCTCCAGGATGGGCGGCACTGCACAGAAGGTCTCGACGTTGTTGACCACCGTCGGAAGATCGAACAGACCATGAGTCGTCGGGAAGGGCGGCTTCTCTCTCGGGAAGGGGTGCTTTCCTTCCAGCGAGTTCAGCAGCGATGTTTCCTCGCCACAGATGTAGGCGCCAGCGCCGCGACGGATCACGACCCTGAACGGCCGACCGGTTCCGCAGGCATCATCCCCCAGCATCCCTGCCGCCTCTGCCTCATCGATCGCCACCTGCAGAGATTCCAGAATCTCCGGGTATTCCCAGCGAAGGTAGACGATGCCCACCTCGGCCCCGGTGAGGAGACCAGCGCAAGTCATCCCTTCGAGCATCATGTGAGGACTGTGCGCCATCAGCACCCGATCCTTGAAGCACCCGACTTCACTCTCGTCGGCGTTACAGATGATCCACTTCGGACCGCGGGATTCGGAGCGCACTGCGTCCCATTTCACTCCGGTCGGGAAACCCGCACCACCACGACCGGTCAGGCCGCTCTCCTTCAACTCGGCGATCACCTTGTCCGGATCGCTGGCAGCCACAGCAGGACTTGTCCAGGCACCATGAGCATTGGCACCTTCCAGGGAACCGATGCCATCTCGAATGTGACGGAAAAGACACTCTTCCAGACCCGTCTCCGGCGGCAGCGGCATCTCGGCAGGGGTCGCAGCTGCCACGGCTCCTACTGTCGCCGAGTGAAAAAACTTCTCTCCGATGAGGATCGGGACCGGTACATCACAACGCCCCGGGCAGGAGATCTTCTGCACCTTCCCCGAGTGAGCGATGCCAAAATCGGCCGTGGCTGCCTGCTCGGAGATGGTCTCCAGATCATGAAGACAGCAGGCAGAATTCTCGCAGATCATGATGTCGGGCACAGGCTTCGGTTCGAGCCGGAAGAAGTGGTAGAAGGTCACCGTCCCGTAAAGTTCACTGATGGGAATCTGAAAACGCTGGGCCACCTGGCCTAGCGAATTCTCGGGCAGATATCCATGGTGATCCTGGATGGCCTGGAGCACCGCCATGAAGGGAGCCGGCTCCTCCATCAGACGATCGAGGATTTCGGTGGTCACAGGATCCTGGACCTCGATTTCCGACTTCATGCCGCTCCGTTCCCGGGATTGAGGCCCTGCAGTTGCTGATCACAGGGCCCTGGACACTCACCAAGGTATCGAGAACAGGGAAGATCAACAAGACAAGGCTCACGGGACAGCCATAAGAGGTCACCTGGGCCAACTTGATCTTGCATCGGGGTATTCATTCCTTTTCATCACCTTGCTGGAGTCGTCGTACTTGACCCATCGGATGAGCAAGGAAATGCATGCCCTTGATTCCTCACAAGCAGCACTACTTCGATGGAGTTCGGCTCCAGTTGACAACCGGATTCGATGCTGAATGGATCCCGGCGATGTGGAAAGTACCTCTACATCGAGGCGGTCAAGCCGACCTCCTGAACTCGCTTCCAGCCAAAAAAACGGTCCCGCTGCTTTCACAGCGGGACCGCCGTTGAAATTGGATACCCAAGCTTCGTTCACCGAATAGACAATCCATCAATATCTTCACTCGAGTGGATTCCGAGAGCGGACATGTCGAGAATCAACTGCACCGCCCCCGATGTGGCACTGCCGAAGGTACCTGTGAATCGCGAGACATCCTCGTCAGCACCACTCGAACCGGAGGCAGAGTAGGTTCCCTGGGTCGAGAAGAGCAGCGTTCCATCGAAGTCGAGGCTGATGGCATTGAGATCCTCACCGCCGCTGTTGGAAAACCCGACATCGCTGCCGTCGAAGAGAGTGACCCAGGTACCACCGGTGGCAGAACCGAGGGAGGTGGGCGTGAACAGCATCACATCCTCGTCACGATTGGTGGGACCATTGCCCCGCGCCGTGCCGAGGGTAGTCATCATGATGGTGCCATCGTCGAGTATGCAGACCCCATCGATGTCTTCGCCGTTGGTGGTCAATCCGATATCGGAACCGTCGAGGTAGTAGGACCAGCTACCGGAGCTGTTCGATCCCGTGGCTGATGGAGTGAAGAGCACCAGATCACTATCCTCCACCGTCGTCCCCGAAGGCCCACCTGTGAGGCCCGATAGAGAAAAACTGCCGCTGTTGAAGGACATCACGACAGAGCCATCGGCTTGAACACTGAGAGCATTGATATCGGTACCGCCGATCCCCACATCGCTTCCGTCGAGATACCAGGCCCACTCATCCGTGGCCGCATCGTAGGTGACGATGTCCTCGTCCCGGACATTTCCGAGACCCGGGACACTGGTCGTCGACAGGAACGAGATGTAGAGCAACTCGTTGGAAGGAGGAGGCGGGGGTGGAGGATCGGTCACCGTGATGCACGATCCGCAGGTCGCGGTATCGGAACCACCGGGACCGGTCACCGTCAGGGAAACCGTGTAGTTACCCGCAGCCGTGTAGGTATGCGAAGGATTCTGAGACGTTGAGGTACCTCCGTCACCAAAGTCCCAGGCATACGAGGTAATTTCACCGGTCGAGGCATCAGTGAAAGCAATCGTCACCGGAGCTTCGCCACCGGTCGTCGAGACCGAGAAATCCGCCACCGGAGCTTCTGGTGGTGGCGGGGGTGGATCGGTCACCGTGATGCACGATGCGCAGGTCGCAGTATCCGAACCACCGGGACCGGTCACCGTCAGCGACACGTCATAGGTGCCGGCAGCACTGTAGGTGTGAGAAGGGTTCTGCGATGTGGAACTACCTCCATCACCAAAGTCCCAGGAGTGCGAGGTGATGTCCCCCGTGGAGGCATCGGTGAAGGTGACCGTCACCGGTGCTTCGCCACTGATGGGCGCAGCGGTGAAATCGGCCACCGGCGGAGGCGGCGGCGGATCGGTCACCGTGATGCACGATGCGCAGGTTGCGGTATCCGAACCACCGGGGCCGGTCACCGTCAAGACCACCGTGTAACTTCCTGCTGCAGAGTAGGTATTCGAAGGGTTCTGAGCGGTGGAACTACCCCCATCTCCGAAGTCCCAGGCATAGGCAGTGACATCTCCGGTCGAGGCGTCACTGAAACTGACCGTCACCGGTGCCTCGCCACTGGTCGGCGTTGCGGAGAAATCAGCCACCGGAGCCGCGGGTGGGGGCGCAGAACCGGCAAAACAGTTGACGATGGCTCCAACCAGGTCCGCCTTCGTCGAGGCTCCATCAGCGAGTCCACCGATCTCGAATGAAGTGCCGAAGGTGCGGTAGGTGCCCCCATCGTTGAAGACACCGACATCGTAAGAAGGACTCGGGTTGGACAGGGTCACCACGGCGCTTCCTGAGGTACCGAGACGGTCGATCCAGTTGTTCTCGCCGCTATGACTCCAGCTGTTGCCGGAAAGATCACAGCCACTTCCGGCTGCTCCGCTAACGGTGGAAAGATCCGCAGTGCCATCGGAGAGTCCTGTAATGCCGAAACGAGCATGCACTGCCGTCGCGCTGTCGTAAGCCCAGGTGTCTCCCCCCTCCATGTAGAGGAACGATCCTCCCGCGCCATTGGTGAGATAGTCATCGAGAGTGCTTCCCTCGGTAGAGGTGAGAACGTGGTTGGATGGATAGATGCCCAGATTCACCCACACAGCATCGAAGGCATCGAGACTCGCCACCGCATCGAGAGTGGTGACCACCAGCGGCGTGCGTCCATTGGCAGTCAAAGCGGTGGAGATGGCACTTCCACCGGCAACGATTCCTGCCGCAGCCGATGGCGCCCACACCAGATCGGTCGCCCCCCCACTGAGGAAAACCGAGCAACTGGCAGACGGACTCTGATCACCGCCCTGGAATCCACGGACGCTGTAGGAGAAGTTGCCTACACCCGGTGCAGTATCGGTATAGGAGGTAGCCGTTCCCGATAGTGTCGCGATGACTGTGCCATCTCGGCTCACCTCGATCTGGCTGTAACTATCACCATTGATCCACGAAAGCACTGCATCGGCTCCGGAGGCGTTACAGGCGAGGTTGGTCGGGCCTGAGATCGACCCGGCCACCGCAAGCAGTAATGACTCGCAGTTGATGCGGCCATAGCCCATGTAAATGTCGAAACCGGCGGTGTCCTCGGATGGAAGACCAACCTGATCATCCGCAGTCTGTCTCATGTAGGTGCGCACCTGGTCATGAGTGAGGTCGGGGGCAACCGCCAGCAGCAGCGCTCCGGCTCCTGCGGCGTGCGGGGTCGCCGAAGATGTTCCGTTGAAAGTCGAGGTGTAGTCGGTGCTGGAGTATCCACCGCTTCCGGCAATATCGACAGTGGTGGTGAGTGGACCGGGGGCCACGAAATCGAGAGTTGATCCGTAGTTGCTACCCCACCAGGTCTCACCGTCACAGGAGGAAGGGCTCTTGCGCTCATCACAGGGACTGGAGGCACCGACCGCGATCGTTTCCGGATATGCGGCGGGATAGGAGACGGTCGAGTTCTCGTTGCCGGAAGCAAAGAAGACCGGGCAGCCGAGTCCCCCACGACCGTTGGTGGTTGCGTAGACCACTGCGTTCTGGATCGAGGTGCTGGGTGAACCCCCGCCCCAACTGTTGGAGAGAATATCAGCGCCGTTGTCGACCGGCCATGTGAGTCCGTCGATGATCCAGTCCGTCTGCGTCCAGTAATTTCCGAAACCGATGCGAATCGGCATGATCTTGCTGTTCCAGGTCACCCCGGTGACACCGATACCGTTGTTGCCTACCGCAGCGATGATGCCCGCGCAGCAGGTGCCATGGCCATCTGTGGAGTTGGCGTTGCCCGGAACTCCCTCCGGAGTCGGATTCGCCGTCACCGCATCGTAGCCAGTGACCATGTTGGCGGCCAGATCCGGATGATCGACATCGACACCCTCGTCGATGACAGCAACCACGATGCTCGAGGATCCGGTCGAGATGTCCCAGGCAGCGGCGGCTTTCATGTCCGCTCCGATGGTTCCGCCGGTCTGACCGGTGTTCTGCATATCCCACTGATCGGGGAAGAGTGGATCGTTGGGCGTCGCCATCTCCGGCAGATCGTGGATGAAGTTCGGCTCGGCTACCGCAACCTCTTCCAGTTCAGTGAGGTCATCAGCGATCTCGAAACCACGAGAAGTTACGCCCTCAAAACCGACCAGTATCGTTGGATCGATGGCAGGAAATTCCTTGAGGAACCGTAATCCCGATTGGCGGATCACAGCACGGATCTCTTCGTCATCGACAGAACCGTCAAAGGTGATGATGATTTCCGGCCTCGGAATCATCACGGCCTCGCGATAGTGCAGCACCGGACCAGTAAACTCGACGATGGAAGAAGCCGTGAGTCTCTCCATCACTTGCTGCCGTGAATCGGCACGAATACCGCGCTGCAGGGTTATGTACCACAGGCCTGGATATTCCTGACGAGCTCTTTCGTCGATCTTCATCACACCACGAATCGATCGGAGTTCTGCCTGCAGAGAACCCAGATCATCTTCTAGCCCCTCGATCAACTTCACAGCGATCAATCCATCACTCTGGGTGAGGGAAACTCGACCTTCTCCGTAGGGATAGGACCAACGTTCCGCAACTTCCTGTGCCTGTGTATTCGTCGTCATGAGCAGGAACATCACCAATAGAACTCGAGACATGAAACCTCCCGGATCGGAATACCGACAAACCTCCCGGCAATGCCGGGAACTCGGATGAACTGGGCGGGCATGAATACGTCTCTCGCAGGCGGATGCGACAGCAGGATGCAGGAAGATAGAGGTTGGCAACTCCCCCGCTCCTCGATCCTGAGACGACATGGTGATGGCAAGATCGCATCCCATCAACCCAGTCCCCTCCAAACCGCGATGCGGGTATCCTTCGATGCACATCTCGAATTGATGTTGAATAAATTGAGGAAACAATTTTGATCCCGAGGAGGTGAAAAATGAAACTGATGCTTCTTTTTGTAGCACTTTTGGCTCCGGCTACCGTGAACGCAGCCGCACAGGATCCATGGATCTCACTTTCTCCACAAAAAGGACCGGGGGCGGGAAAGCACATCGTCTTCATCACAGGAGATGAGGAGTATCGCTCCGAACAGGGCATGCCCCAGATGGCCAAGATTCTGGCGCAGCATCACGGCTTCCGGTGCACGGTGCTGTTCTCCATAGATCCGGAAACTGGCTGTATCGATCCCCAGGTCAACGACAACATCCCTGGTCTCGAAGCACTCGACGATGCAGATCTGATGGTGCTCTTCACGCGTTTCCGCAACCTCCCGGATGAACAGATGAAACACATCGTCGACTTTGTCGAATCGGGCAAACCGGTCATCGGCCTTCGTACGGCCACCCATGCCTTCGATATCCCCGGAGATCGCGAATTTCACCGCTGGTCGTGGCGAAACGGCAAATGGGATGGGGGCTTCGGTCGCCAGGTGATGGGAGAAACATGGGTCAACCATCACGGCGGTCACGGCTGGCAAAGTAGTAGCGG
This sequence comes from Planctomycetes bacterium UBA1146, assembly GCA_963854815.1. Taxonomy (GTDB): domain Bacteria; phylum Planctomycetota; class UBA8108; order UBA1146; family UBA1146; genus UBA1146. The sequence continues at coordinate 3,460 of CAWLAN010000103.1, read as the reverse complement.
CATCATCGTTGAGGCTGCCAGCAAGCACCCGATCCTGAAGGGGATCAAGGACGGCGATGTGTGGGATCCATCCGATGTCTATACCGTCAGACTCCCACTGCCAAAAGGATGCGAGCCGCTGCTGCTGGGTAGGGTTCTTTCAGGAATGAGCCACGATGACGGCCCTTGTGAGGCCGAAACCCGAGACGACGGCACCGTCTTCGACAAGAACAACCCGATGATGCCGATCGCCTGGACCAACGTGCGCAAGTCGAAGAGTGGCAAGAAGCAGCGGGTCTTCTCCAGCACCTTTGGTGCTTCGCGTTCTTTCACCAGGGAGGGCTCTCGCCGCTTGCTCGTCAACGCCTGTTACTGGTGTGTTGGTCTCAAGGATCAAATCGATGCAAATTCGAAGGTCGATATCGTTGGAGATTACGAGCCGACAAAGTTTGGCTTCGGCAAACACATTCCGGATATTCGCCCCGCTGATCTGGTGAAAAAGGCCCAGTGATCGTCGCGCTCATGCTGCTGGTATTGTCGGCTGTACCGATCTCGGGGCAGGTGCCTCCTGCACCTTTCATCGGTGGTTACGATTCCGTCAACTCCGATGAAACCGGAGCATCGGTCGAGGCCGGATTACTGCTGATCGGTGAACTGGGGTGTATCTCCTGCCACGACGCTTCGTCGAAGAGCAGTCAGTGGCTGCTTCCACGGCGTGGACCTCGTCTCGACTCGGTAGCTCGGCGAATTGACCCGTTCCATCTGGTCGATTTCATTCTTGATCCGGCCACTGCCCACCCCGGCTCCGTGATGCCCACGATGCTCGCTGATTTTCCCGAGGATATGCGACAGGTGCTAGCCCTCACGCTGGTCGAATACCTGGTTGATCGATCAGCAGCACCGTGGCAAAGCACCGTCCCTGATCGGGTCGCCATCGACGAAGGAGAGCGTCTTTACCACCAGATCGGCTGTATCGGCTGTCACGAACCGTTGCGAGATTCAGTCCCCACTGCTCTTCATTCAAACCTTCTCACCGGCAGGGTCGAACACTGGTCACAACCACAACTGTCCCGCTTCCTGCGAGACCCACACAGCATCCGGCCATCAGGCCGGATGCCATCGCTGGTGCTCAATCGCCGTGAAGCAGATGCCATCGCTCACTTCCTGTTGCGAGAAACGAAGGTCTCCGCTCCGCTCGACCTGGCCATCGACCGCGGGCATCGCAAAGGACTCGATGACTCTTCCCGCTCACGACCCTGGAAGACCGCCATAGCGGAGGGTTTCAATTTGCCCCAGGAAAATCGTGGCAACGACGTCACCACACACTTCTCCGGCTGGCTCCGAATTGAACAAGCTGGTGATTACCACTTCTACTTGAAGGTCGATGACATCGGCAGACTTCGTATCGATGAGAAAAACGTCATCGATCTCGGAGGAACCAAAAATTATCAACGGAAGAAGATGGTCGAGAGCGATGCTTCCATCCATCTGGAAGCGGGACTCCATCGCATCGAAGTGTCTCATTTCCAGTGGGTCGAGGATGCCATCCTGGAACTGGAGTGGCAGGGTCCCGGCATCGAACGCGGTGCCATCGACCCATCGCTGCTGAGCAACCACGAGGATGTCCTACCGCCTGCCAGGCAATGGATCAGTGACCCGAGCGGTGCAGGTCGCGGCAAGGACCTGTACGAACAACTCGGCTGCATCCAGTGTCACGAAGATGGTCCCGGTGGCACGGCGACCACAGTCGAGAAACTCACCGGTCCCCTCCCATCCAGTGGGCACCCCCGTTACCCGCTCTCTTCCCGCCAGCACCAGGATATCGATGCTGCGCTTGCCTTCCTGCGAGGAGGTCCCCCGGCCGCCACTGCGGAGCATCGAGTGGCACTGACGATGCGGAGTTTTCGTTGCACCGCTTGCCATGTTCGCGGAGATCTCGGCGGCATACCTGATGATCGGCGGGATCTCTTCACCGGAACCGATCCGCTGCTCGGCGATGAGGGAAAAATCCCGCCTCCTCTCACCGGAGTCGGGGACAAGTTACAACCGCATTGGCTCGAAGATGTGATTCGCAACGGACGGTCAGTACGAGACTACATGAACACTCGTATGCCTCGCTTCGATCATCCACAGACACGCAATCTGGCCTCCGACCTGATCGCACTCGATCGCCACGCCACTTTGGTACCCGATCTGACACACGATGCCGAGGCGGCAATATCCGCCGGTCACCAGATGTCCGGCGTCGGGATGCTCCAGTGCGTGCTGTGCCACGACTTCAACCGTAAGCAGTCGGTCGGTATGCGCGCGATGGATCTGGTCACCACCACTGAACGTCTCAACCGTGACTGGTTTCATCGCTATATGCTCGATCCGGAATCGCTGAGACCGGGCACTCAGATGCTCGCCTTCTGGCCCGGTGGACGCAGCATGCTTCCAGATCTACTCGATGGAGATGCCGGCCAGCAAGTGCAGGCGCTGTGGCGCTACCTCGAAGAAGGTGAGCAGGCGGTATTTCCCGAGGGGCTGAGCCGTCAGCAGAAGGAACTGATCGTCGGTGGCGAGGCGATCCTCTATCGCGGCAAGTTGTGGGAGGCGGGATTCCGTGGCATCGCGGTCGGTCTACCTGGGGGATTGAACTATGCCTTCGATGCTCAGGAATTGCGGCTCGCTCTGATGTGGAAGGGGCGCTTTCTCGATGCGGGCGCCCACTGGTCCTCGCAAGGGATGGGCAGAATCCGCCCGCTTGGTCGCGAAGTTCTCACTTTCCCGCGTGGTCCCGACATCGTGTTCTTGCCCGATATGTTCTGTCCCTGGCCCGGTGATCGACAGGAGGGGCAACGTCCCTACGGCTATCGTTTCAACGGATACCGACTGGGGCAGAACAAGATCCCGACGATCATGTACTCCACCGACTATCTCGACGTCGAGGAAACCATCATCGCCATCGAGGATGAAAACGGCTCCTTCCTGCGCAGGAACATCGATTTCACGTTGAGAAAAAATCCCAACCAGCGAGGCGCGTTTTACCTGCGCATCAGGGACGTTCCCCCTGAAGAGATTCGAGATGACGGCACCTGTGTCTACCAAGATGGACTACAGGTGCGGATGTCAGATTCAAAGACCACCGCGACTCCTCGACCGATGTACACCGTGCCCGATAAGTGGGAGACCTGGATCTCTTTCCCGCCCTACTTCGATGAAAAAATCTCCATCGCCATCGAGTACCACTGGGGAAAGGACAACCGATGAATCCCTGTCTCCGCTGGATCGTCGTTACCGTTCTCAGTTGTACTCCGATAACTGCTCTTGCACAGAACGAGCAGGAAAACCTTCCTCCGCTGTCTGATTTCGACGAGGGCGACTGGTGGGTGATCGAAGACCTGGAGATTCCACCAGCGATCCACCTCGAGGCGGTCAGCATGCTGGAACTCGATGACGGTCAGGTCGCCATCGGCACCCGCCGCGGTGAGATCTGGTT
>CAWLAN010000102.1:0-10024 GCA_963854815.1 Planctomycetes bacterium UBA1146 | reverse complement strand
ACGAGGGCGACTGGTGGGTGATCGAAGACCTGGAGATTCCACCAGCGATCCACCTCGAGGCGGTCAGCATGCTGGAACTCGATGACGGTCAGGTCGCCATCGGCACCCGCCGCGGTGAGATCTGGTTCGTCGATGGCTTGCTCGACGATGACCTCGCCGCCGATTACCACCTGTTCGCCCAGGGTCTACACGAGGTGTTCGGGCTGGCGCGCAAAGACGGCGTTCTCTATGCCACCCAGCAAGCAGAGGTGACACGCATCATCGATAGCGATGGCGATGGCACTGCAGATCTGTATGAAACCGTCAGTGATGACTGGGGCTTCGGCTCGGAGCACGAGTTCACCTTCGGATCGCGCTTCGACCCGGAGGGGAACATCTGGGTCACACTGTGTCTGTCCGGTTCCTACACATCCGATTACCCCTTTCGCGGCTGGTGTCTACGCGTCAATGCCGATGGCACCACCACCCCGACCTGTAGCGGAATCCGCAGTCCTGGCGGGGTTGGCTTCAACAGCGCTGGAGTGGCCTTCTACAGCGAAAATCAGGGGCCATGGAACGGTTCGTGCGGTCTCAAGGAGTTACGTCCGGGTGGATTCCTCGGCCACCCCATCAGTTTCCCCTGGTACGAACTCGCTCCCAACATGGGACCGGAACCGGGACAACCGACCGACGGTGAGGATGGACGCCAATACATCGACGCCGAGCGAATCCCTGAGTTGATCCCGACCAGCGTCGTGCTTCCCTACAAGAAGATGGGACAATCGGCCACGGCGATCCTGCTCGATGAATCGAACGGTGCCTTCGGTCCCTTCGGAGATCAACTGTTCGTGCTCGATTACACGCTGAGTGTCGTGATGCGAGTGACCACCGAACAGGTTCAAGGGGTATGGCAAGGTGCCTGTTATCCATTCCGTCAGGGATTCAGCACTGGACTGCTCGGTGGACTGTTGTCCTCCAATGGCCAGTTGATCGTCGGTGGATGTTGCCGTGGCTGGCCGACTCGCAGCCGCGAACCGTATGCACTGCAAAGATTGCGCTGGAGCGGAAAGACGCCTCTCGAGATCCTCGAGATGAAGGCGAAACCTGACGGTTTTTCCGTTTCCTTCACCAAGCCCGTCGATCGGACCATCGCCGCCGACCCTGCCAGTTATCAGATGGAGACCTACACCCATCACTACTGGCGCTTCTATGGCAGCCCGGAAATCGACCAGACGACTCCGACCATCACCAGGGCTCGCGTTTCGGAAGATGGATTGCGGGTCGATCTGGTCGTCGACGGTTTACAGCAGGGACACGTGCACGAACTGCACCTGCCCGGCATCCAGACAACCGAGGGAGAGAAAGTGTTGCATCCTGTCGCCTATTACACGTTGAATCAGATCCCACCGTGGAAGTGAGTGGGTCCAGTACCCCCACAGCGCTTTGATGGTTCCGACGACACCCAGGGTACGGAGATACAACTTGAAAGTCGGCATCAAGGTTCTCTCCGCTTCACTGTCTGTAGCGAACTAGTTGCGGTTACCGCCGGCCGAGCAGTCCACTTCGCCACAGATAGTACAGTAGCGTCAACACCGCCTGGATGGTGGCAGCGACGTAAGTCAGCGCCGCAGCACCGAGCACGCTTCGCACTCCGACCAACTCCTCTTCATCGGAGATGATGCCGCTGTCGGCGAGCACTCGCTTGGCACGAGCGCTGGCATCGAACTCGACCGGCAAGGTGATGATCTGGAACAGTACCACCGCGCTGAAAAGAGCGATGCCGATGACCATCAGCGGTGGATAACGAAATATCATCCCTGCAAACAACATCGGGAAGGCGAACCAGGAGCCGAGGCTAGCAGCAGGAACATAGGCACTGCGTAGTGCCAGCATCGGATATCGGGTGGCGTGCTGGATGGCATGGCCCGCCTCGTGAGCGGCAATCGCCGCGGCGGCAACACTGCGACCGTTGTAGTTGTCTTCTGAAAGTCTCAAGACACGATCTCTGGGGTCGTAATGATCGGTCAGTTTACCCGGAGTCATCTCGATCTGGATCCCGGTGGCTCCGCCCATCTCACAGACCTTCTGCGCCACCTGAGCCCCGGTCCAGCCGGAACGTAGCGGAACCTGTGACCAGCGATGGAAGGAACTCTTGACCCGGGCCTGCGCCCAGATCGCCAGCAAAAATGCGGGACCAACAATAAGGAAATACATCGGATCGAAGAAAATAAAACCGAGCACGATGGAATGTGGGGTGATGATCATGGAATCTCCTCCTTCTCCACCTGCTCAACGAATCGAAAAACCTCACGGTTCCGCACCAGATCCTCCGTATCGACAGGATACTCGATGACCCGCCAGGAAGCCTCCCTTCCCGATGATCAGTACAAACATAGTTCGTGATCCCATCACTGCCGTAAGGGTTGGTTGCGACACTATCCAAGCGGTGGCAGGATTCATCCGTAGTATTTAAAAACCAAATCATCTAAACGGAGGATCTCCAGATGTCCGTACACTCCCGCCTCGAGATCAGACCAGGTGTAGATCTGCTTCAATGCGTAAAATTCCTGATCAGTGCGTGCTTGTTGCTCGTGATGCTCGGTAGCAGCGTCTCGGCGCAGGTTCAATCGGACGGAACGGTCGACTGGAACCGTTACTACTCCAACGGTGAATCGAACGTGATCATGGCAGAGTGGGTCAAGAAATACCCCACGCTGGCAAAACTCGAAACCATCGGGAAGAGTTATCTCGGCACCGATCTGACCCTGATCGAAATCACCAATCAGGAAACCGGTCCTGCCAGCGAAAAGCCGGCGCTCTATGTCGATGGCAACATCCATTCGAGTGAGTTGACGAGCGGTGCTATGGCCCTCTACTTCGCCGGGTACCTGCTCGAAAACTACGGTGAGGATGCGGAGGTGACCGAACTGCTCGACACCCGTACCTTCTACGTCCGTCCCAAGTTCAACCCGGATGGATCTGACGCCTCGTTGCTGAAAGAGGTGTCCCTGAGGAGTTCGGTGCGACCGATCGACAGTGACGGCGATGGTGCTCTCGACGAGGATCCCTCCGAGGATCTGAATCGTGACGGCTTCATCACCCAGATGCGGATTCTCGATCCTGAAGGAAACCGCAAGATCAGCCCGGATGATCCCAGACTGATGGTTCGCCGAACAGACGAAGACACGGAAGGACCTTTTTATCGCGTCCTCAGCGAGGGGATCGACAACGACGGTGATGGCCGCATCAACGAGGACGGTATCGGGGGTCTCGATCTCAACCGCAACTTCCCGAGAAACTGGGCGCTTCCTTTCAAGCAATCAGGTGCAGGCCCATTCCCCCTGTCGGAACCAGAGACCCACGCAACGGTCCGCTTCATCACCGACCATCCGAACATCACGGGGATACTCCATAACCACACATCAGGAGGTTTTGTATACCGTCTGCCATCGGCATGCGATCCGGCCACCTTCGACGAAAACGACATCGAGTTGGTGAAGACACTCGGTGCCAAGTTCACCGAACTCACCGAGCGACCGGTTCGACCCAGTTCCACTCACGCAACGAGGCATCGTTACGGCACTCTCATCAGCTGGGCCTACTGGGACCGAGGCATCATCGGCTGGGTCCCCGAGTTATGGCCGGGCCTCGCCGGCGGCTCGCTGGAGGCGCTTCGTTACCAGGACGAGCATCTTGGAGGTCGTTACTTCGTCGATTGGGCTCGCTATGACCACCCGAGCCTCGGTGAGGTGGAGATTGGCGGATTCCGTTCCAAGTTCATCAACAGTAACCCGCCGGCGGAGATGCTCGCGGCCGAATGCGCACTCCACGTGCCCTGGTTCTTGTGGCTGGCACAACGATCACCGCTTTTGCAGATGGCTCGACCGATGCTGGAGTCCACCGGCAATGGCACTACCGAGGTGATCGCCACCGTCGAGAATACGGGCTTCCTTCCCACTCACCTGACACTACGTGGACTCGAATCCAGAGTGGTCGAACCGGTCGTGGTCTCGATCGAACTGGAGAATGCCACCCTCGTCGAGGGGCAGCAGCGTACTGTCCTGGGCCATCTGCGCGGCAGTTACGACCTCGAAGGCGGTGCCGAGCAAAGTTCAGGATCGATCCGATGGGTGGTAAAGGCGGACAAGGCCGAGGCCAGTATTCGCATCGTGGCCGTCAGTGCTACCGGAGGGACGGTTCGTTCCAAAAAAATCATGCTGTCTTCGAAAGCCCGCTCGGCAACGGTTTTCGTCCGCTAACCAGATAAACACTACTTGCCAAGAAGTGGAAACGTCATGCCCGCAATCATCGACCCTCACCGACTTCCAGGATTCCTGCTGGTCCTCTTGCTCATCTGCTCACCCGTGGCGGCGCAGGAACAAGCACCCGAAACACAAGACGCAGCCGAGGAACAAGCCGAAGAAGAGCCGCTCACCACAGAAGAAGCTCTGATCAAGGATCTGCGCTGGCGAAACATCGGCAATGCCAACCAGAAGGGGCGCATCTCCTCCATCGATGCCGTGGATAACGATTTTGCTCATGTCGTTGTCGGCACCGCCTCGGGGGGAGTTTTCAAGTCGGAAAACGCCGGGACCACCTGGCAACCGATCTTCGACACCTACGGTGCGGCTTCCATCGGAGACGTGAGCATCTTCCAGCCCGATCCGAACATCATCTGGGTCGGAACGGGCGAAGAATGCGGTCGCAACTCATCGGCGTGGGGCAACGGAGTCTACAAATCGGTCGATGGCGGAGAGACCTTCACTCACATGGGTCTCGCCGACACCTATACCATCGGCTCGATCCTGACCCATCCGACCGACCCGAAGATCGCCTACGTTGCGGCACTCGGTTGCATCTGGGGAGAGGTCGGAGACCGCGGTTTCTTCAAAACCACCGACGGTGGAGAAAACTGGACCAAACTCGAAGGCGGATTGCCAGCGGACAGGCGCACCGGTGCCTGCGAGGCGGTGATGCACCCGGGGGACCCCGAAACGGTCGTCGTCGCATTCTGGGAGCGCCGACGCAGACCCTACCGCCTCGATAGTGGCGGGCCCAACGGCGGCATCTTCAAGACCACCGATGGCGGGGCGAGTTTCAGCAAACTCACCGAAGGGCTGCCCAAGGGCGAGTCCGGCAAGATCGGCCTGGCCATCTCGAGGAGCAATCCACAGGTTCTGATGACGCACTACGAGCACGGGCTGCAACTGCGGCGAGACGATTCCGATTACGAGGACATGACGAAACTCGGATCGGGCATCTATCGCTCGGAGGATGGTGGCGCCACCTGGACCTACAAGAACCGCTACTTCAGCCGGCCTTTCTACTATCAACACATCGCCATCAGTCCGCTCGACGACCAGTTCACCTATCACTTCAACATCGGCTTCTCTTATTCCGAAGACGGGGGCACCACCCTCCAGCGTTTCCGCGGAGGCGGCCACTGCTGGCATGCGATCTGGCTCGATCCACACACCAAGAAGCGATTCTGGCAGGGCAACGATGGCGGGCTCTATCTCACCCACGATGGCGGTAAGACCTGGCAGACCTTCAAGAACATCAACGCGACGCAGTACTACGCGGTCGGGGTCGACAATCGCGATCCGTACTACGTCTACGGCGGACTTCAGGATGCCGGAACATCCGGCGGCCCCTCGATGACGCGAGCCCGTGGCATCTACACCAACGACTGGTTCAACATCAGCGGCGGCGATGGCTACCACGTCCAGCCGGATCCGGTCGACTGGCGAACCGTCTACTCGGAACCCCATCCCGGCAACACGGGAGGGCGCATCCAGCGCATCAACGTCGAAACTCGCCAGCGCACCGGAATCCGTCCCCAGAAAGGTTCGAACATCGTCAACTACGACGATTACATCACCCCACAGATGGAGGAGTTGCAGATCGAGAAGGGTTGGGGGACATCACCAGGACGCGGTAGCGGGGCATTCCGGTGGAACTGGAGCAGCCCGATCGTGCTCTCACCGCATAACCCACGAACCGTCTTCTTCGGAGCCAATCACCTGTTCAGGACCACCGACCGTGGTGACAACTGGTACCTGATTAGCCCTGACCTGTCGAAGAACGAGTATCGCAAGACCATCAAGGAATCCGGTGGTCTGACACCGGACCACGGCCCCGGGGGCGGCGCAGAGTTCTTCGGAACCATCATCACCATCGCCCAGTCTCCGGTCGATGCGGAAATCATCTGGGCCGGAACCGACGACGGTAACGTCCAGATCACCCGCGACGGCGGCAAGACATGGGCCAACGTGGTCGATCGCATCACTGATTTGCCACACTACGATCTGTGGGTCAGCCGCATCGAGGCGTCCCACTTCGAAAGAGGTCGCGCATACGTCTCCATCGATGGACATCGCAGCGCCGACTTCCGTCCGTGGATCTTCAAGACCGAGGACTTCGGTCAAACCTGGACCAAAATCACCAACAACATCCCCTCCCACCACCCCATCTACGTGATCAAGGAAGATCGCAAAAACGAGAACCTGCTCTTCTGCGGTAGCGAGTTCGCACTGTTCTACTCGATCGATCAGGGCAGCAGTTGGCATCGTTTCAACCAGAACCTGCCGACGGTGGCGGTGCACGATCTGGTGATTCATCCACGCGATCCCGACATCATCATCGGCACTCACGGTCGAGGGATCTGGATTCTCGATGACATCTCTGGCCTGCAGCAGATGACCCAGGAGATCTCGGATTCGGTTGGCCATCTGTTCGAAAACGAGATCGCCACCCGCTGGCTCTCGATAGATCCGATGGGTCGCGGGGGTACCTTTGCGTTCATCGGCGAGAATCCGACCAAGAACGCCGTGATCAATTACTACCTGCACCCGGTCGTTGCCGGTGAAGAGAGCGTGACCATCAAGATCACCGATGTCACCGGCAAAATGACGCGCAACTACACCATCGAGAAGCCCAAACCTGGAATCGCCAAACTGATCTGGAATATGAGATTCGATCCGCCACCCCCGCCTCCGGCAGAAGAGGGGGAATCAGAAAGACCTCGTCGAGGAGGAAGAAGACGCTCCGGACCCCCTGCCGGTCCGGGAACTTACCGGGTCGAGTTAACGGTGATGGAAGAGGTCTTCACGGGCACCATCGAGGTGCGTCAGGACCCGATGCTACCTCCCCCCTTCAAGGTCCCGAACTAGCCGATGAGAAGCCCGGTCGCCATCGTCCTGGCCATCTTGCTGGTGGGCATCGCATGGATCCTGTGGCCGGATGTCGAGCAGCGGGCCGCCACGTTGGTTCATGATGGAGCTCCGTCCTGGTCACCCGATGGGTCATACATCATCTATCACTCCGACCGGGACGGTAACGGCGAGATCTACCGGATGAACGACGACGGCACTGAGAACAAGCGACTGACTGACCACCCTGCCAGCGACGGTTATCCATGCTGGTCTCCCGACGGCAGCAAGATCCTGTTCGACTCCGAACGCGCCGGCAACTTCGACATCTGGGTGATGAATGGTGACGGTTCCGATCCACGGCAGTTGACCGACAGCCCAGGCCGGGATCTGGCAGCGGCATGGTCCCCCGACGGCAAGCAGATCGCCTTCATGTCCGATCGGGTCGGTGCCTTTCAGATCTACGTGATGAATGCCGATGGATCCGATCAGCAGCGGATGACGATGATCTACACCAACTGGTTCCCCCGCTGGTCTCCCGATGGCAAACGACTGGCGTTTCATGTCCGCCGCGATATTCACATCCTCGAGCTGGATGCGTCATCTCTCACACGTCTCACCACCGATCCACAAAACGGCATGTACCCGACCTGGTCTCCAGACGGCAACCGCATCGCTTTCATGTCGTGGCGCGATGGCAACACCGAGGTCTACACGATGGCCGCAGACGGTGCCGATCAAACCCGCCTGACCTACAGCCAGGTGGGTGACTCCATCGATCCGCGCTGGAGCCCCGATGGCAGTCAGATCGTCTTCGTACGTGTCCCCGCTGGCCGCGATGGCGATGGCCCGCAACAGATCTGGGTTATCGATATCGAGCAAAAAGCAGCCCGGCAACTGACCGGCGAGTGACGAAAATCTGTTGCCCGGTTGAACCGCATCAAGCCTTGCGCTGGCGCTTACGCAGATACGGAAGCAGCCACAGGTACACCCCGGTGGTCCACAGTCCGAGCAGAATCACTCCTACTGGCAAGAACAGGTACAACTTGAAACCGTCACCGAACCAGGAACCGTCGTGCAGCGACTCGATCAGGTCGGAGCGGCGATAGGTGCTCGACAGGATCTCGCCGCTACCGCAGTCGAACTGAACCTCCCAGCGATTCTTGCAGCGCACCTTGACCACCCCGGAGGTGGGCCGAACGTCGAGTCGGTCGATGTCGTCCCAGCTCTCCACCTGCGCCTCGGGAACCGCACGGGTCAGTTCGAGGATGCGCTCGAAGTCGAGGCCGGGGGTATCGATGCTACCGCGCTGGGTCGGCGGCTGGATCCAGTCGACCTCCTTCTTCAGTTGCAGAAGCAGCCCGGTGGTCATGATCACCAGCAGCGGCAGTGCCGCCACCAGAGCGCCGATACGGTGCAGTTTACGGTTGATCTTCGGGGCACTCATGGCGGGGCGTCGGTCGCGAGACCTTCTCCATTTCCACTGCGGAACCGGGCTCCTCCGACTCGCACACCCTCGCTCATATCAATAGCCAAACAAACACAACGCTTGAACATTTGTGTATTTCCCTGGCTCGAAGAACTGCGCCAAACGACGCTGAACGGTAAGAAATTCCTTCTTGGGTTTCATTCTATCATTGTGCTGCAAGGCCTTCGGAACAAGGAGGAACAGGTAGGAAGCCGCTTCGCAAATGTGGCACTTCCAGAAGTCGAGAAGATCCATGTTGTTGGTGGTGGTTTTGCCGCGCTCCACCTCAAGAAGAACGCCAGTCTCACCAAGAGGAAGAAAGTAATCTGGCCTTAGCCCTGTAATCGACCCCGAAAACAAACCCTTGCGCTCGCTAATGAATCCAAGGCTCTCCGCAGAAGGGCGAAATGCTTCCTGGACCAAGGCACTCGAAGTACCAGGCTGATTCGCCTCTGAGATCCGACGCAATGTATCTTCAGAATTCAGTTCCGAGAGTAGTCGATCAGCTAGGCGCTCAACCTGGAGCCATTGAGCAGAGGTCTGATACGTATCCTGAACGAATTTGACAAGTTCGACCTCCACTACGATCTCCTTCTGTATGATTCACCCAAAAATTAACGGACCATTGGAGTTTCGTGTTTACTCATCTGATCTCTTTTCGAGCCAGTTCTCACGAACGATGGCACTCAAGATCGCATCGCGTGGCTCGGTCAATCGTACCAGCCCGTGACGCAGGAATCCTTCCGTGCGGAAGCCCGCCTTCTCTTGCACCCGAGTCGATGCCGGATTCTCCGGAAAGGAGTAAGCGAAGATTCGCATCAGATTTTCATCGCGCTCGAAGGCGAAATCGACCAGCAGCGGCCGGGTCAGTCGGAACGCCGCGTGAGGTCGGGGTTGTTCCGCCCCATGTAACCGTGGCGTCCGAGCAAGCTTTTCGGACCCTGAGTTGTGAACGAAGAGCGTTCCGCTGCCGGGCCTTCGTCTGTGGTCTGGGTGTAGGCCCAGTCCGCGCGATAGCTGAAGGGGTGCTCGCCGTACTGCTCGATCAGTTCCTTCCAGGTGGCACGTGCCTGCGCGTGTTCACCCAGGTGGAAGAGTGAGATCCCCAGGAAGTAGCGCGCCTCGGGCGCGCGGGCTCCCTCCTCGGAGTATGCCGTCAGCCGGAGACGCATCGTCTTCACATCGCCGTGAGCGAAGGCGAGCAAGCCGTGTTCCAGCACGATGTCGTCTGCGAATTTCTTTGCGTCGAGTCCCTCCAGCACTTTCTCAGCAATGTCGAGATCGCCGGCGCGTCGGGCGATTTGCGCGACGAAGAGACTCTCCTGGGCGCTCCGCGGCCCGGAGAGCAACGCCATCGCCTCTTCATCCTGGCCGAGATAGTGGTGGGTGTGGGCACGCGCAAGTCGTGAACGCTCGTCTTCTCCGT
>CAWLAN010000101.1:0-10077 GCA_963854815.1 Planctomycetes bacterium UBA1146 | reverse complement strand
ATGATGCTTTCGAACAACAAACAGGTGTTCATGTCGCCGGAGATCATCTTCTACTGGAGACCGGTGGCCAGAAGTGGCATCTGTCTCATGGTGATCTGTTCATCACCGCCGATAGGGGCTACCTCCGGTTGCGCAAGATACTGCGCAGCTCATGGTTCAGGTGGCTCGTTCGACACATGCCAGTTTTTCTTTCGCTGTGGTTGGCACGGTTTCTTCGCCGGGGTTCACTTCGGGCGCTCCAACGCAAGGAACCCGACCTTTTGAAACCGGATCCAGAAGCGATCCGCGAATTGATCGACGCGGGCTACGATCGGGTCGTCTGTGGTCATTTCCACAGGGCCCTGGAGCAACGTATCGACGGAGACAAGGAAGTTGGTAACTTCACCGTTCTCGAACCGTTCGAGGATCGTGGCGCGCATCTGTTTGTCGAGGATGGGAAAGTTGAAATGCGATACGTGGAGTCTTCTTGAAGAAGTTTTCCACTCCCGAACTCGCCATCGTCATCACCGGTCCCACCGGCGGTGGGAAAGCGAATCTCGCCTCGCAGATGGCCCAGCAACTCGAGCTTCCTGTACAGGTGATGGATTCGATGAAGGTCTACCGTGGGATGGACATCGGTAGCGCCAAACCATTACCTGGATCACGTCAGGGGAATCCGTTCCAGCTCATCGATCTGGTCGACCCGTGGCAGGAGTTCACCGTCTTCGACTGGCTCGAAGCATTGTCGGATAGCGTCTCGGGAGCGTCTTCCTGGCTGATCTCGGGGGGCACCAGTTTCTATCTTCACGCTCTGAGGGAAGGGATTTTTTCCGGCCCTGGTGCCGATCCCGTCATCCGTCAGCGACTCGCCGCGGAGATCGAACAAGGAGGTCTCGACCGGCTCCATCAGCGGCTGGGGGAGGTCGATACCGAAGCCGCAGAATCGATCCATCCTCACGACCGCAAGCGCATCATCCGTGCTCTCGAGGTCTACGAGATCTCTCAGGAACCGATCAGTGTCTGGCACCGCCGACGGGTTCCCATCCTCGATCCAGATCGAACCCTGTTGCTGGGTGTGTGCCGCTCGCGGGAGCAGATCCATCAACGTATCGAGTCAAGAGTTGTGTCGATGTTCGAAACCGGCTGGATCGAGGAGGTGAAGAGCCTGCTGGCAGCACACGATCCACCCTGGGGTCGCACTGCAGGACAATCCATCGGTTACCAGTTGATCGCGGATGCCCTCGAGGAGCAGCGGGATCCTCGCCAGGAGATCGAGAAGATCCAGGCACAGACTCGCGCCACGGCTCGATCGCAACTGGTCTGGGGTCGCAAACTACCCATCGAGTGGTTCACGCCGCAAGAGCAACCCCAAGCGATGCTGCGAGTTACAGGTGCCATCGAAAGTATGAAACGTGGAGATCCGTTAGAACCGGATCGTCTACGGCTGGCCAGGCGCGATGAACTTTGAAGTGTGATGGAAGTCAGCGGTGTCGAAAAAAACAGGCCCGGCCACCTATGATGCCCGGGCCTGTTTGTTGTTCTCTCGGCGAAGAAACTAGTACTGTTCGATGGGACGATCGTCGAGATCGAACACGATGCGATCGATATCGGTACGGGCATTGCGCAGGTCTTCGCCCATCTGACGGAAGACACGCTTCCAGTACAGGCTCGAGGCGACGGTGGTCTTGGGACCCATGGCGCAACCAGAGACCGCCAGTACCAGACCCAGACAGAGCACCAATCCAAGATTTCGTACGGTTCGACTGCTCGAGTTCGGACGCATTGGTCCCTCCATCAACTTCGTGGTATCGACCTTCCGGGGCCAGAAGCCCTGGTGGACGGTGGTTTCTTTCCGGCTTTCCATCGGCAGCCAGATGGCCACTGGTGGAAGAAAAAGGGTAAGTCCCCCCGGTCTCGAAGTCAACGAACCGGGTGTTGACCGGTCGGTCTCTTTGACCCCTGCCCCGGGGAGGGCTACGATCCACCGACTGGAGGGGACCTGGGTGCAGGCGACGACAGCAGCGTCGCACAGGAGATCAGGGGGAGCCGTGGCCGAGGATCGGATTCGCGAGATCAAGGTCAAGAAGATCGAGAAGCTGCGCGAACAGGGTCTCCAGCCCTATCCGGAGCGCTGGGAGCGATCCCATACGCTCGAGCAGGCATCCAGTCTCGAGGCCGGCACCGCCGCTGTTCGGGTGTGCGGCCGCATCGTCAGTCGGCGCGATTTCGGAAAACTGAGCTTCTTCGATCTTCAGGATCTCAAGGGCAGAATCCAGTGTTCTGTCCAGCGCGACGATCTCGGCAAGGAGTCCTACACCGCATTCAGCAAGATGGTCGACATCGGTGATTTCGTCGGAGTCGAGGGCGAGATGTATCACACCAAGGTCGGGCAACTGACGGTTCGCGCCTCTTCCTGGGAGATTCTCGGCAAGACGTTGCGTCCGATGCCGGAGAAGTTTCACGCCATCGCCGATCGCGAAATCCTCTACCGCCGACGCTACCTCGATCTCATCTCATCCGATGAATCCAGACAACGATTCCGTCTGCGCCGCGAGTTCATGCGGGCGATCAGAGATGGTCTCGATGAGGCGGGTTTCGATGAGGTCGAGACTCCGGTACTGCAGACCAAGCCCTCCGGCGCCCTGGCGACTCCATTCGAGACTCATCACCATGCCCTCGATATGCCCGTCTACCTGCGCATCGCTCCCGAGACCTATCTGAAGCGTTGCATCGTGGCGGGCTTCGATCGCGTATACGAGTTTGCACGCGTATTTCGCAACGAGGGGATGGATCCCTCGCACCTGCAGGACTTCACGATGCTGGAGTACTACGCGGCCTACTGGAACTACATCGACAACATGGACTTCACCGAGAAGTTGCTCCAGCGAGCCATCGAACGGTGTACAGGATCGCTTCAGGTGCCCCATGGCGCCGGCGAGATCGATTTCTCCGGCTCGTGGCCGCGGCGCCCCCTGGCCGATCTGATCCAGCAGTACTCTTCCATCGACATCTCGGCCAGTACCGATGCCGATCAACTACGCAGTGCGCTCAGCAAGGCCAAGATCGAGTTCGATGGCGCCGAAAAGATGGGTCGAGGGGCGCTCATCGATGAACTGTACAAGAGGACGGTGCGCGCGCGCATCAGCCAGCCGACCTTCGTCACCAGCCATCCGGTCGATCTGTCGCCGCTGGCACGGCGCAATGACGACGATCCGCACATCTGCGACCGATTCCAGCTGGTCATCCATGGCTGGGAAGTGATCAACGCCTACTCCGAACTGATCGATCCCATCGACCAGCGGGCGCGGCTCGAGGTCCAGGCACAACTCAATGCCGCCGGAGACGACGAGGCGATGATGATGGACGAGGACTATCTCCTCGCCATGGAGCACGGTATGCCGCCGATGTCCGGCTGGGGAATGGGAGTCGACAGGATCGTGGCACTGTTGAGTGGTGCCGAAAATCTGCGCGACGTGGTGCTGTTTCCGCTGATGAAGCCGGAGGAGGGTACGTCGGTCGAGGATGCCATCCGCGAGATAGGCGAAGAAACTCCCGCCATCGAGGGGGCTGACTCCTGAGCGTTGGCTCCGAGCTGGTGCTAGGTGGCGAAGGGATCCCAGCCGGGCTGTCGGGGTTCTTGTTTCCGATCACCGATCCACACCTCGACCCGCTCGACAGCCTCCGGGGTCAAGGTTCCGATCTCGTGGATGGGGGTCTTTGTCCGGGCGGCGACCTGCTCGAGGATTTCACCAGCGCTGGCGGGGATCGCCAGCAGCAACTCGTAATCCTCACCGCCACCGAGCACCTGCTCGGGAAGGGGCGATCCAGCGGTTTCGATGAGCGCCCCGATATCGATGCGTCCGGAGCAGTGATTGGCGGCACAGAGCCGTTTCAAATCGACCAATAACCCATCACTGATGTCGATCACCGCCGGCTGCCGCTGCTGGGAGGCGTCCGCCAGGGCGCTGGAGAGGGCCGCGGCAAACAGCAGCCGTGGTTGCGGCGAGGTCCAGGGATCCTGTCCCCCGAGGTTTTCCCCTCGAGCGATCCGCTCCCTCGCCTGTGCCGCCTGGCCCGGGTTTCCGGTCACCACCAGCAGGTCACCGGCAACAGCTCCGCTGCGGCGCCACTGTCGATCGGGCGCGACGCTGCCGATGCAGGTGCAATGCAGTGCCAGCGCACCGGAACTCTTGACCACGTTGCCTCCCAGTAACTGCAAGTCGAGTACGACGCATTCGGCATCGATGCCTTGCCAGAACATCTGTCCGACTCGTCCGGGCAGTTCGGCGGTTTCGATGGAGAGCAGGAAGCCGCGTGGACTGGCTCCCATCGCCGACAGATCACTGACGCTGCTTCGTAGCAGACGCCGCGCCAGGCCCTCGTCATCGAGCCAGTCGCCGAGGAAGTGTTGCCCCTCGATCAACGCATCGACACTGACGACAAAACAGTCATCGCCCTGGGGGGGCAGCAGTGCCGCATCATCGCCGGGTCCGAGAAAATCCGCTGGTGGGTCCTTGGCTGTGCGCGCCAGCACGAAGGTCTCGATCCAATCGGTTTCCCTCAAGGGATCTGCTCCTCCCCGAGCCCGCCCGGGACCGGATCGGGAAACTCTTCGAGCAACAACTGGTCGATCTCGCCCTGGACGTCGCGCAGGGCTTCATCGGAGAGGATTCCTTCTCGATAGGCATCTTCGACCGCGATTCGTTGACGATGGAGCAGCCGGACCACGACGTCGCGGATCTGTTCGGCCGCGAACTCGGGGTGATCTTCCAGCACCTGTCTGAGGTTGTCGTGGATCGAATCGCGGGTGTGGAGCAGTCGATTGCGCAATGATTCGATTCGTGCCGGGTCCACCTCGGTCGAGGCGGCCGCATCGCCCAGTTCCTCGATGGCGGTCTCGACCGCGATGGCTCGCGCCTGGTGTCGTTCCCAGCGGCGCCTGGCTTTTCGTGGGCGGACGATCTTGAGCCGGATCAACAGCGGTTTCAGCGTCGTTCCCTGGATCAGCATCGACAGTATCACGACTCCGGCGACGATCGCCTGCATACGCGGGGCACTGTCGCTGAGAAACTCCATCTCGCCGATACCGAGCGCCAGCGCCACTGGCACCGTTCCCTTGAGGCCTCCCCAGTGGATGACATGGAGCCAGGAACGGGGATAGGAGTTGCGGATCGCCAGGTCGGTGCCGCCGATGGCGTAGGTCATCAGCGCCCGAGCGGCGATGGTGGCGATCCACACCAGCACCACCAGATCGAAGTTCTGCATCACCAGCACCGGATCGACCGCGAAACCGAGCGCGATGAAAGCGAGCGAGTTGGCGATGAAGACGATCACCTCCCAGGTCAGGCCCAGACTCAAGATGGCGGTGGGGGTCATCGATGTGTGGCGGCCGACATTGCCGACCATCAATCCGGCAAAGACGACCGCGATGACACCGGAGGCGTGGAAACGTTCGGCCAGCATGTAGGAGCCGTAGGCGAGCAGGATCGACAGCAGCACCTCGACCAGATGCTCCTCGATCCTCTCGATGAGCCAGTTGACCAGTGTGCCCAGCGACAGGCCGACCAGCGCGCCGACTCCGATCATGTAGCAGAAGGTCAGCAGTCCCGATCCGACCGAGATGCCATCCCAGCCATCGGCGAGTCCCCTCAACAACAGGATGTAGATCACCACCACCAGACCATCGTTGAACAGCGATTCGCCCTCGACGATGGTGGCCAGGCGTCTCTCGACGCCCTGCTCGCGGAAGATCGCCAGCACACTGACCGGATCGGTCGGGCTGACCATCGCTCCCAGCAACAACGACAGATCCCACGACCAGCCGGTCAGTGAGCGGATCGCTGCCGAGGTGATGAGGATGCAGCCGAAGGTCCCCAGCAGCGCCATCGTCGAGATGATGGCGCCATTTTCGCGTAGTTTGTTGAAGGGTGTATTCATGGCGCCATCGAACAGCAATGGCGGCAGCAAGATGAGCAGGATGAATTCCTGGGTCAGTTCGAAATGACCCTCGCCACTCGGCAGTGCTCCCTGGTGACGCAGAAAGCCAATGATGGTACCGGCAACGACCAGTCCGACGGTATACGGGATCTTCAGTCGGCGCGTGATGAGTGCCACCACCATCGCGCCCAGTAACATCAGCAGCAGATCATCGAGCATCGGCAGGTTCGGCATCTGCATCGCCAGCAGCGGCAACCGGTCCATCCGTACTCCTTCCGGGAAGAGGGTGCCCTTTGGCGACGGCGTGGGCAAGGATCCTTGCTCCAATGATCCGGATACGATTTGATGGGCGGGCAAGGGAGGCGCGATTTGGCGCGAGAACGGCAAAGGGTCAGATCCGGCACAAGTGGTTGCGGACCGATGATCCGGGTTTTCTCCGTGGGTCTGCTGGTGTTTCTGGGCTGTGACGCGACAGCCCCATCGATACCCCCTCAACAAGTCTTCGCCTCGAAACTGCTGCTGGCCGGAATCGCCAGTGACGATCCATGGGCGCAGGCTCACCTGCTGCTGGCTTTTCCCGAGGACAGTCGGTTGAGCGAGGTTCGGCAGCGCTGGAGTGTACGGATCGAGGATCTGGACAGCTCGATCCCGCTCCACGGCGAGCACGGAGAGCGCGGCGAGCAACACCCACACCTGATGTTGCGGACCGCAGCGTGGGTGCTTCCCGCGACCCATCCACGGCTGGTGGAACGGGTCCAGAGGGTTCTCGCGAGCACCAGAACTCCCTCGCACTGGCAGCAGATCAACGATCTCGCCTGGCTGGTGGAGGCCGCGGCGGTCCTGAAACTGCCTGCAACCACAGCCACCGCCGATGCAGATCTCCAGACGCTGGCGGCCACTTTGCTCGATGCGCTGGAGCGATCCGATCAACTGGTGCAACGCTGTCTCGATGACGGGATCGAGCGACCCGATGGGTCGGCGGATCCTTCTCAGTCGGGCACCTGGGCCTACACCTGTGGTGGTTTCCACCTGCTGTCGGCGTTGGTGGAGTCGGTCGAGGCGGGTTATCTGGTGGCGGCGAATCGGCAGCGGGTGGTCGATCGCTTACGACTGCTGACGCGCCGGATCCCGTGGGAGTTACAGTTTCGACTCGCCGAGGAACAAGTGGCGCTGGCGGCAGGAATTTCGCCGCGACGGGCGGCTCGCCATGCGGTTCTGGCGCGGATGAAGATGGCCGGGCATGGTCTCGATGTACTGGGGCGCTCGCGTGTCGTTGGGGTACTGACCCGGGAGCAGGCTGCCGAAGCGGCCCAAAGCTGTCACAACGCCTCGCAGCAGCTCATCGCTCGTTTCCTCGAGGAGGTGGATCCGCACGGGCTGTTGCTGTCGCCGCAGACCGAGGCCATCGATCCGCTGACGTGGGAACGAGCTTTTGGCGACGGCTGCCACCTTTTACGGGGGTTGGCGGTGTGGTATTCGATCTCCCGGGAGTGACGGTAATGGTCAGCAGAGAGGAACCCATCGTGGTCGGATCGAAAAGAATCTCGCAGATCGGCACCTACGCCATGGCTGCGGTGAGAGAGCGAACCGAGGCGTTACGTGCCAAGGGTCTGTCACCGGTCGATTTCGGTATGGGAGATCCTTCGGCGCCGACCCCCGAGTTCATTCGCCGCGCCTGCGCCGAAGGCATCGAACGTCACGCCGCCAGCGGTTATCCACCCTTTGCCGGCAGCCTTCCTTTTCGTCAGGCGGTCAGCGATTGGGTGCAGGGGAGATTCGGCGTCACCCTCGATGCCGACAGCGAGATCGTCTCGTCGGTCGGTTCCAAGGAGTCGATCTTCCATCTGCCAGAAGCTCTCATCGATCCCGGCGATGTGGTGATCTGTCCCGATCCTGGTTATCCACCCTATGCCACTGGCACTCTGTTCGCCGAGGGACAGCCGCATTACGCGCCGATCCATGGCGGTACCGATTTTCTGCCCGATCTCGATGCGATCCCCGATCAGATCGCCGAACGAGCGCGCCTGTTCTGGCTCACAACGCCGTCGAGTCCCTCCGGTCGAATCGCATCGCCCGATTACCTGAAGCGCTGGGTCGAGTGGTGTCGCCAGCGCAACATCGTTGCCTGCAGCGACGAGGCCTACTCGGAGATCTACTTCGATGAGCCGCCGCATACCGCTCTCGAGCAGGGCAAGGACGGGGTGCTGGTCTTCAACTCGCTGTCGAAGCGCTCGGCGATGACCGGCTACCGGGTCGGCTGGGTGGCGGGCGATCCGCAACTGATCGCTCCCTACCGGAAACTGAAGGCCAACATCGACACCGGCACGCCGTGGTTCATCCAGGAGGCGGCGATCGCTGCCTATTGCGATGAGGAGCATGTCGCCCAGATGCGCGAGGGCTACCGCAAACGTCGCGATCTGTTCGTCAGCGCCTTCGAGAGTGCGGGTCTGCCTCGCAGTGAGCCGGAGGCGAGCCTGTACGTGTGGCAGCGCGCCCCGGAGGGGGTGACCAGCACCGAACTGGCCGAGGCGCTGCTCGATGAGAAGATCCTGGCGGTGACGATCCCGTCGGCCGCCTTGCTCGGCGATCCATCGCAGCACGGTCCCGAACAGCAGTACGTGCGGCTATCGATGGTCGCGACCTGGCCCGAGAGCGAACGGATCGCTGCGGCCATCGCCGAGCATCTGCGCCTCGGCTAGTCGCCGCTGCCTTCTCGCTCGAGCATCTTGGTGGCGGCGCGCAGCACCTCGGCATCGGCCACATCCTGCAACGCTTCGAGCAGGCTCGATAACGACGCCTGGGTATGCCCGGTGCGCAGGGCTCCTCGCAGATGCGAATGCAACGGTCGTAGCCGTCCCTGGCCGATGAGTGAGGAGACCGCCAGCGCCTCGATGGTGGCACTGGAAAACCACGACGATTCCATCACGGTGCCGTAGGCAAAGTCGATGATCCAGCGCTCCAGGTGTGGATGTCGCTCCAGCAGCGAGGAGCGAACCTTGGCCTCAGCTTGGCCGTAGACCTGGGCGAAGAAGTTTTCTGCGTGCTCCTGAGGGGCGGGTCGCGAAGCGCCATCGGGGTGTTGCTCACGTAGCCAGCCGAGCGCTTCCACCGCCGCCGGGAAGCCGCTGTAGGGGATCGATTGCAGGATCGTTTCCTCGACTTCCGCCACCTCGCAGCACTCGAGTACCTTCTCCAGCGCGCCACGAGGATCGAGCCGCTCGGGGGCAGCCAGCGCGAACGACAGTCGGCAGCAAGGTAGGATCTCCATGGCCCGAGAGTAGAGAGATGGTTGCCTCGCATCCAGCGGTGCATCGATGACCCAGCAGCAGTCGGTCAGCGTCACGCTGGACATCCGCCGCATCGGCCGTCAAGATCGAGACCAGGTCGAACCGCGCCCATCAACAGCTGAAATGCGGAGGAGTCACCGATGTCGAGACTGCTACTGTTGCTGCCGCTGCTTGTCGTCGCCTGCAATTCGACAACGGCCCGGATGGATCAGGATTCCTCGGTGCCGGTCCGGGCTTCGCTTCCACACGAGGAGGCGCGGCAGTTGCTCTTCTTTGCCGTGCTCGAGGGGCTCTACCGCGATGGGGTCGATACCGAGGTCGCCAGCGCCATCTGCGTGATCGAGGAGCCAGCCGGCATTCCGCATAACTTCGTCTACGCCTGTCCCATCTGTACTCCGGCACTCGACGCGTTTCGTCTCTATGCCGCCCGTCCCGGCTTCTATCGTGACAAGACGGGGCGCGATACCTTCGGTTCCGGACTCGATCCTGCCGTGCGCGAGCGCCTTCTGGCCGATGACCCCGGCCAGCGGCGCAAGGCGCTCCAGGATCTGATCGAGAAATGGGTCGATGCGAGGGTCGCCACCTCTGGATTCGATGAGGACAAAAGAGAGGCTCTTTCGATGGCCTTCAAGGAGATGAGGAAAGAGGGCATGGGGCTGCTGCAACAGTTTCAGTCGGAGCAGGGCCCGGACATCTATCTCGACTTCTACCGCGACTGGGAGACCTGTCCCAGTTGCGACGGGGCCAACGATGCCGGAGAGTGAGCAGCCGTAGGGTTGAGCATCATCGAGGGGAAAACGATGGCGAAAAAGCGTACCGATGTACGGATAGCCTTCATCAACCAGAAGGGCGGTGTCGGCAAGACGACGCTGGC
>CAWLAN010000100.1:0-10116 GCA_963854815.1 Planctomycetes bacterium UBA1146 | reverse complement strand
TGAATGGCGCTGACGACACGGGTCGGATCCCCTTCTTGAAGACGATGATGGATCGGCAGAGCGACCACCGTTCGAGCCGCCGATTCTGCTACCGGGAAATCTCCCTCGACGTGTCCCATGTGTGCGAAACAGGCCTGTTGAGGAAGGGTGCTTGGATAGTAGACGGCCGTATCGATCCCACGCTCCGAGAGTTGTTCTCGCAGCCGATCTCGTGCCTCGAGGCGGACTATGTACTGGTGCCAGCAGTGATCGGACCCTTCGGTGCGACCGAGCGGAGTCACTCGTTCGATCAGGTCCAAACTACTCAGCGATTCGGCGTATTCGTTGGCATTGCGCGTTCGAACTGCTTGCTGTTTCACGAGCAGTTCGAGTCGTACCGAAAGTATGGCTGCCTGGAATCCATCCATGCGAGCATTCCAGCCCATCATCTCGTGACGATATCCTCCGACATCCCCATGTACGCGAAGAGATCGGATCCTGCCAGCGAGTTCGTCGTCCTGGCAGATGATCATCCCTGCATCCCCAGCAGCTGCGAGGTTTTTTGTTGGATAAAAGGAAAAGATTCCGGCAGCACCGATGGCACCCGCGGCTTTTCCGCGATAGCGGACACCGAAAGCCTGAGCAGCGTCCTCGACGATGGGGATCGAGTATTTGACCGAAAGTTTCAACAGCGGGTCCATCGCGGCAGTTTGACCATAGAGATGGACAGGCATGATCGCTGCAGTCTTTTCGTTGATCTTGTCGGCGACATTTCGTGGGCAGATGCATAACGTATCAACATCCAGGTCCACAAAGACGGGGGTGGCTCCCAGTTGGGCGATCACCGAGGCGGTGGAGAAAAAACTGTATGCCGGCAGGATCACCTCGTCGCCTGGTTTTACCCCCACGGCGGCGAGGGCTACCTTCAATCCATCAGTGCCGCTGGAAACGCCGATGGCATGGGGGACACCGAGAAACTCCTGGCAGCTGCATTCGAACCGCTCGGTGGCCGATCCCAGGCAGAACGAATTCTCATCGATGGCTTTTTCCAGAGCCTCGATCCAGTCGCTCTTCTCCTGTGGATCATCGGGGCCAACGGCAAACATCCTGATTCGATCGGTGTCGGACAAGGGAGCCTCCCTGGTCAGCAGATACTGGTCTGGTTCTGTGATGAGAACCAATTGACGAAACGATCGAGACCCTCCGCGATGGACACTTTAGGTTCGTAGCCGAGCCTCGCACGGGATTTTTCCAGACACGCACAGGTCCTGGATACATCTCCTGGGTGCTCGGGTTGTCTTTCGATGGAGTATTCGACGCCACAACTCCTACCGATTTCTTCGATCAGTTCATCCAGGCGGATGCCATGATGGTTCCCCAGGTTGAAGATCTCGAATCCAGAGCATCTCTCGAGTGCCAGAAGAGTGCCATCGACGATGTCATCGATATAGGTGTAATCCCGTTCTGAAGAACCGTCTCCGTACATCGATACCGGCTTCCCTTGCATGATCAGTGAGCAGAAGCGGTGAATTGCCATCCCGGGTCTTTGGCGCGGCCCGTAGACGGTGAAGTAGCGCAAACAGGAGATGTTGATGCCGAATATCTGGTTGAAGGAGTTGCACAACAATTCGCTGGCGCTTTTTGTCGCAGCATAAGGAGAAGCAGGTTGATCCACCGAATCGCTTTCCTTGAAAGGAGTTTCGATTCTGTCTCCGTATACTGAAGAAGAAGAGGCGAAGATGAAATTGTCGATCGAGTAGTCTCGTGCCATCTCGAGGATTTGAGCGGTACCGTGGAAGTTCACATCCGCATATTCTGCTGGGCTCGTCGTCGAGGAGCGAACTCCTGTTTTTGCAGCCAGGTGCATCACGGCCTCGATACTGCGGGTTTTTGCCACGTGATCGAGCAGTGACTTGTCACGGATATCTCCCTCGATGAGATCGAATCCTACCCGCTCAGTGAGGGCTGCGATGTTCGAGCGCTTCAGTGCAGGGTCGTAGTCCGGCTCGAAGGAATCGAGGCAAATAACACCATCGCCTCGATCGAGCAGGCGCTGACAGATATGGCTACCTATGAAACCAGCTCCACCGGTAACGAGTACGTTGCTGCTCACACCATCTCCTGTCCCCGATAATCTCCAGTGGGGATTCTAGTGGAGCAGTCGAATCGCTGCCAACGGGGTCGCGGAATAAGAACCAATTCAACCGGGAATCTGGTATCGGGTCGGATCCTCGATTCCTGCCTCCTCGAATCCTCGTCTTCTCAATCCACAGGAATCACAGATTCCGCACGCAAGTCCCTGTGGATCCGGGGCATAGCACGAGAGAGTGAGCGACAGGTCCACACCCAGATTCGTCGCGGTCTCGATGATCTGTGCCTTCGTTAAATCCACCAGCGGAGCCTGGATTCGCCACCAGGGTTGCTCGCTGGCACGAGATCCCTCACGGGTTCCCAGTTCGGCAGTGTCGAGAAATGAAGCGAGGAACTCGGGGCGGCAGTCGGGGTATCCACTGTAGTCGAGAGCATTGACGCCGATCCAGATGTCTCTCAATCCTCTGGCTTCAGCGACGGCGATGGCCAGCGACAGAAAAACCAGGTTGCGAGCGGGAACATAGGTGGCGGGAATTTCCTGGCGAGATGTTGCTCCCTCCTGTGGTTCCTCGGGGATGGGAACCGTTCCGAGCAGCGCGGAACCTCCGATGCGGTCAAACGGCACATCGAGGACCAGTGGTGCCTCGAGATCGAGTGAGGCAGCGATCTCGTGAACACGCTCGATCTCGATGGCATGTGTCTGACCGTACCGGAACGTCAGGGGAAGAGGACGAAAGCCACGGGACACGCAGATGGCCAGCACAGTTGTCGAATCGAGGCCTCCGCTGGCGAGAGCCACGCAATCGGTTGCTTGTGGATTGTCCTGTGCAGAAACCAGCGATTCCTCCTCGTGGTACGATCTTTCCCGGTCGTATATCCTCAACCATCGAGGTCGGCAAGTACCGGGGTTGGCCCGAATGTGGACTTGGGGGATTTTTTGAGAATTCTCGTGGTGGCAGGAAGGCTGGACTGGTCGGTACCGACGACCCATGCACTGGGTCTGGTGGAGGGGCTCATCCAGCGTGGTCATGAAGTGCAGATGGTTTGCAAGGGAGGAGTTTTCCTTCCCCGTTTTCGATCGATGGGGATCGAGGTCTATCAGTTCCCTGGCTCATGGCTGGCGCGCCGTCGCATGACTACCTTTCTGCAAAACTTTGCACCTGAAGTGATCCACGCTGTCGGAGGACTCGGTTCCTTGCGCATTGCGACCCGGCTCTCGGGGGTGCTGGGGAGTCCCATGGTCCATACTGTTCACTCCTGGTTGCGTGCGGAAAGATTCGCCCGGTCGACCCGTTCTGCGGCTGGAGTCATCGTCGTGAACCAGGATCTCCGCCAGCACCTGGTGAGCGAGATGAAGATCGAGAAGGATCTGATCCGGGTCATCCCTTACGGCATCGATGTGATGGAGACCGATCCGGTTCCGTGGGTGCCGAGGAAGATCCCGGTCATCGGTACGGTCGGTCGACTGGACAAGGGACGCCGACTCGATGATTTTCTCGAGGCGGCGAGTTTGCTCCGCCAAAAGTTGGGCGATGTCATCTTCACGGTCCTTGGTGAAGGCCCCGATGAGCCCCGCTTGCGTTCCGTCTGTAAATCGATGGATCTGGAGGGGCACCTGACCTTTGCGGCCCCCCCCGCCGATGTCGATGCGGTTTATCGAGCCTTCGATGTCCTGATGCTGGTCAGTGACTGGGGTGGTGCCGGATTGCACATGCTGGAGGGTCTGGCTCGTGGGATCCCGACGATCGCTACCGGTGGCGGAGAGATTCTCTCCTTGCTCGGGAAAGAAGGAGTCTGCACCCTGGTTCGTCCAGGAGATTCGGAAGCTCTGGCACAAGCAGGAGCCCGTCTGCTGGCCGATCCTGAGCGTGCCCGCAAGCAGGCTAAGAAGGGTATCGAACACGTGCGCAACCAATATCCAATGCACGCAATGCTCGATCGCGTCGAGGAGATGCACGAAAGTCTCTGTCACACGACCAGCGCCTGATCGGATCGGTGGACACGATCCCATCGTGGCATTATTCTCCTGTCATGGCGAAAGTGATCGTCATCCCTGCGCGTCTCGCGTCGCAGCGACTTCCTGGAAAGCTCCTGCGCGATGAGACCGGTTGGCCTCTCATCCGCCACGTCTATCAACTCTGCTTGGAGGTGCCGGACGTGGACAGGGTCATCGTCGCTGTGGATGGCGAGGAGATCGCTGAAGTGGTCCGTGGCTTTGGTGGTGAAGTCGTGCTCACTGAGGCGGAACTCCCCACCGGAACCGATCGAGTGGCGGAGGCATGTCGCTCGATGTCGCTGGAGGAGGATGATCTGGTCGTCAATGTCCAGGGGGATGAGCCGGAATTGAATCCCGACCACGTGGTGAAGTTGTTTGATCTTCTCCAGGACCATCCTTCTTGTCAGGTCGCCACCCTTGCGCTCAGGAGAGAAGGAAAAGACTCGGCCGTGGATTTTCGCAATCCGAATCGAGTCAAAGTGGTGACTGACGCCGGGGGGAGGGCACTCCAGTTCAGCAGAAATCCGCTCCCGGAGGGTGTGGGAGAGGGTATTCCGGAGGGGGGCTGGCTCCAGCACATCGGGGTCTACGGTTTTCGTAATAGATCTCTGGAGGCCTTCAGGGAGCTACCCAGGGGGGAACTCGAGCAACGAGAACGGCTCGAACAGTTGCGCCTGCTCGAAGCAGGGTGTGAGATCAGGGTAGTCATCGTCGAAGAGGCCGCTCCGGGGATCGATACCGAAGAAGACTACAGACGATTCGTGGAGAAAACCAACAGGATGCGGGAAGATCGGGGCGGTCAGAATCCTGCCCGGAATGTGCCGGCAGAGACGAGCGACCGGGGGAAAATGGACTACGACTCATGACTCAGTACATCTTCGTAACAGGTGGAGTGGTTTCCGGCCTCGGAAAGGGTCTCACGAGCGCTTCCATTGGCGCGCTTCTCGAGAGTCACGGGCTGAAAGTTGCCCTCCAGAAATTCGATCCATACATCAATGTTGATCCGGGAACGTTGAGTCCTTTCCAGCATGGTGAGGTGTATGTCACTCCAGATGGCGCCGAGACCGATCTCGATCTGGGACATTACGAGAGATTCACATCCTGTGAGATCAGTGGCACCTCGAACTATACCACCGGCAAGATCTACTTGACCGTGATTCAGCGTGAGCGTCGTGGCGATTACCTGGGCAAGACCGTTCAGGTCATTCCCCACATCACCGATGAGATAAAGGATAGCATCTCCCGCATCGGATCGAGCGATGTGGACATCGTGATCACGGAGATAGGCGGGACGGTAGGAGACATCGAGAGTCTGCCATTTCTCGAGGCTCTTCGGCAGTTCGGACACGATCACGGCAAGGATAACGTACTCTTCATCCACCTGACGTTGTTGCCCTATATCCGTGCCAGCGGAGAGATCAAAACCAAGCCGACGCAACACTCCGTTGGGCGTCTGCGTGAGATCGGGATCCAGCCCGACATCCTGATCTGTCGAACGGAGATGGATGTCGAACCGGAGATTCCAGAAAAGATCTCCCTGTTCTGCAATGTTCCGACCGAATCGGTCTTCATCGAGAAGGATGTGGAGACCTCCATCTACGAACTGCCCCTGGTGCTTCGTCAGCAGCACCTCGATACCCGCATCCTGGAACATTTCGGTCGCAACAGTGGCTCCGGAAACATGGATCGCTGGATCGAAGTCGTCAATGCTCTACGCGAGCCCCAATTCGAGGTCGAGATCGCAGTGGTGGGCAAGTACATCGAACTGACCGATTCCTACAAGTCGATCTACGAGGCACTCACTCACGGGGGAATTCATCACCGCGCTCGTGTTCGGTTCCGGAGGGTTCAGGCAGAAGATCTTGCCGAGGGAGATCCGGAGGAAATACTCGGCGGCGTTGATGGGATCCTGGTTCCGGGAGGATTCGGAGAACGGGGGTTGGAGGGGAAGATTCGCACGGTCCAGTTTGCCAGGGAAAACAAGATTCCGTTCCTGGGAGTTTGCTACGGCATGCATGCGGCGGTGATCGAGTACTGTCGAAATGTCCTTGGCATCAAGGAGGCTTCCTCGACAGAGATCAACAAAGATACTCCAGATCCGGTGATCACTCTTCTCGACGAGCAAAAAGATGTCGAGGAGAAAGGCGGGACGATGAGGTTGGGTACCTACCCCTGCAAATTTGTTGCCGATTCCATCTGCAGTCAGGAATACTCAACGCTGGAAGTTGGTGAACGTCATCGTCACCGCTACGAGTTCAACAACGAGTATCGCGATCGATTGAAAGAAGCGGGACTCCGTATTGCTGGCACATCGCCGGATAATTCTCTCGTCGAGGTGATCGAAATTGTGGATCACCCCTGGTTTGTCGCCTGTCAGTATCATCCCGAGTTCCAGTCGAAGCCGTTCGATGCACATCCACTCTTCAGGGGCCTGATCGGAGCCTGCCTGTCCAGGAAGTCACAAAGCGATGGATGACAAGCGGATCGATGATGACTGGAAGCGGCGTGCATCCGAGGAGAAGGCCAAGATCGCGGCAGAACTGGGGAAAGAGGTCTCGAGTTCGTCCGAGGGAGATGGACCGAACGCCTCAGATCCGCTCTTTCCGGCAGTAATCCAGCAGATCGCATACCCGGCGCTGATGGCACTGGGACAGATTCCCGATCCGCGCACCGGAGAGAGGATGTTGGACCTGAATCTGGCCAAGGAGACGATCGATCTTCTGGCCGTTCTGGAGAAGAAAACCGTCGGTAATCGCTCAGCCGAGGAAGACAAGATGCTGCGCGATCTTTTGCGTGATCTGCAAATGGCGTACTCGCAGTCAGTGCAACTCGCAAGAAAGACTGCTGAAGAGAGTACTTCCGAAAATCCAACAGAGTGAACTCCCCGGGGTGAATAGAAATGCAGCGCAGGGTTCTCATCACTGCCGCGTTACCATACGCAAATAACCATCCGCACCTGGGTCATATTGCCGGGGTTTATCTACCCGCTGACACCTACCATCGTTATCTGAAGTTGATGGGAGTCGAGTCGATTTTCATCTGCGGTAGTGATGACCACGGAACCGCCATCACTATTTCTGCACTGAAAGAGAACAGTTCTCCTGCGGAAGTCGTGAAAAGGTATCGAGCCATCCAGGAACGGGTTTTCGCTTCGTTGGGAATCGAGTTCGACCATTACAGCGGTACGTCGACCTGCGAGGGGCACGATGAACTGGCTCAGGAGTTTTTCCTGAAGATCAAGGAACGAGGTGACATCGAAGAGAAACACACTGATCAGTATCGGTGTGGTTCCTGCGAGATGTTTCTACCTGATCGCTACGTGGAAGGAACTTGCCCGCTGTGCGAGGCAAAAGGAGCGAGAGGTGATCAGTGCGATTCGTGTGGTGGTGCCTTCGAGCAAGAGAGGCTAGTCGACCCTCTTTGTGCCACCTGTGGTGCCACTCCGGAGTTGACTTCCACCAATCACTGGTTCATCCGTCTCGATCATTACGAGGATCGGCTCAGAGAGTGGCTCGAGGAAAAAATCGACTGGCGAGACAACGTCCGCAACTTTTCGCTCGGGACCGTCAATGTGGGGTTGCCCCCTCGTTGTATCACCAGGGATCTGGAATGGGGAGTTCCGGTCCCGCTGGAGGAAGCCAAGGACAAGGTACTCTACGTCTGGTTCGATGCTCCGGTGGGTTACATCTCCTTCACCAGGGAGATGTTCCGTGCGCGCGGGCAAGAGGATGAATGGCGTTCCTGGTGGACAGACGACGATGTCGAAATCGTCCACTTCCTCGCCAAGGACAACATCATCTTTCATGCGATTATCTGGCCGGCGATGCTGCTCGGACATGAAGAGTTTCAGTTGCCTACAGATATCCCTGCCAACGAATACCTGAACTTCAAGGGTGAGAAATTCTCCAAATCAAGGGGAGTAGGTGTTACTGCCGAAGAGATCCTGGAGTTGTTCGAAGCTGACCGTGTTCGTTATTACCTGACAGCAATCGCTCCCGAAGGGAAAGACACTTCCTTTACCTGGGAAAATTTCATCCAGAGAAACAATGACGAACTCTCCGATGTGATCGGCAATCTGGCTCATCGAGTTTTTACGTTCACGGGCAAGAACTTCGATTCGAAGATTCCGGATGGGGCGGACGAGTCTCCTTTTGCCACGGAAGTGTTTCGGGTGATTCGGGAGGCTCGCCAGGGATGGACCTCAGCATTGGACAGGCAACGGTTCAAGGAAGCGCTCGAGGAGGTCGTGAACCTCGCTCGCCACGGCAATCGACTCTTCGATGCGGCGGCGCCATGGAAGAGTCGGAAGACCGATCCGGTCGCATGTGGGCGAGATCTTGCAGCCCTGCTCGAGGTGGTACACGGCGTTTCGGTGCTGTTGTTGCCGTTCGTGCCCCGGAGCGCAGCCAGGCTCGTCGGGGCCTTCGAGGAGGCGGCAGCCCCCGCTTCGGAGGTGGTCAGTGTGCTCGGGGAAAGACCCCTGCTCGAGCCGGGGCAACCGGTGACCGGGCCCGGAATCGTCTATCCGCGCCTCGAATTGCCCGACGATGGCGAGGAATCAGACTCGGGATCGTGAGAGAGGCGGGTCCAGTCGAACCAGACCTCCCTGCTCTTTCCTGCACCTCGCAGTGACGTTCCGAATAGTTCCTTCAGCTGGATTCTGCGCAACTTCCCGTTGACCAGATTGCGGTAGATGTTGTCTCCCAGACGGTATCCGAGCGCGTGAGTCGTTCCGGCGATGACGTCCGGGTCCCGGTGTGCCAGTGCCCGAAACGTTGGCCGCTTACCTCTTCCTTCCAGCCAGTCGATCTCTGCGTAGATGTGCTGGAGGGAATCACGAACGGATTGTCGAGTCGCAGCCATCAATGGGTCCAGGCGACGTCCTCGAAACCGGTCAGCGAGAGATTCCAGTTCCTTCACGTCGAGGCAAGTTCGCTTGTGGTCGATGATCTTGGTTCCGAGGTATCCTATCGCTTCCCGCAATGCATTTTCATAGAACCAGTCGATCGGATTCTCGATCGATCCTTTGTCCTTGCACATGACGAAGTTCATGTGGTGAGTCGCTTCCTCGGATGCGTGACGTATCGATAGGTTTCCGAGCACGATGACCTGAACGCGGGGTAAGTAGCACGACTCTTCTCTTTCCAGTTGAGATTTCACCAGTTCCATCTCGAATTCATCGAGCTTGTGTTGCCTTTTTAGCCTGTCGATGAGATCGAGATCTCGACCGGTGTGTACCGTGAAATCGTTGAGCCCTTGAGCGGAAATTCCGAGGTATTCAGTAATCGTTTCGATGATCATCCAGATCTGATCGGTCATGATGGTAGAGGAGATGGAGGGCAAGTTCAGGACTCCCGTTGATTCTTCCAGTTCCTGCTCGTTGAATTGCCAGTTCAGGTAGGACTGAAACTTCACCAGGGGAGTGGTATTGATCATGCAAAACCGATCTTTACCGATCCTTACCGCCTGGACCTGTTGTTCCTGCCCCCGTTCAGCGAGTTCCCAGTACACACGATCGATGTTCTGGAAGATGGTGCACTGCGATGGAGAACCGAACCCGGATCGGGAAGCCACACGCATCAACTGTGCAGGAAGATGGGCCGGTGCGACGTGAAGATCTCCGAAGATGACTGCGAGAATTGCCCCTTCATATTCATTGATCGCCTCGACGAGGCGCATCGCTGCAATTTTTTCTCGCGCATCGAATGAGTTTCCAACCACGTCGGGTTCGGAGTTCAATGCGAGGATGGGAAGTCCCCGTTCCCGGAAGAAATCGAGTTGAAGCGCGTAGTTTCGCCACGGAAACCCCCAGCGTTGATCCCAACCCGATTCGATGCGGAGTGTTTCATCGTCGATCTCTTCACGATTCCAGCGGTCCAGTGATTTCTGAGCGTCGATATGGAATGCCTCGGTGCAGAGCACTACTTTCTTTCCCATTTCGATCAACTTTTCGATAACTCGGAGTGGACCCTTCTGGGATTCGCGCAGGGAGTGGTAATCACCGAAGTGAACCACGTTGCAGCCGGAAGCGTGCTCGGCGACCTCTTCGA
>CAWLAN010000099.1:0-10127 GCA_963854815.1 Planctomycetes bacterium UBA1146 | reverse complement strand
CCGAAACCTCAGATCTCATGACTCTCAGTGCGGATGAATGGATACACTCCGTTGATCCGAATGATCTGGGGTCTCGGCTCGGGCGTCGTCGGTGGAGTGGATTTCGTGGAACCACAGGCGGCGCCATGCCGACCCGACCGACGGAGACAGCCAAGAAAACGCCCCCGCATGATGTCAATCACACGAGGGCATCGTTTTCTGAATGTGGCCAGGGGTGGAGTTGAACCGCCGACACCTGTATTTTCAGTGCGGTGCTCTACCAACTGAGTTACCTGACCTGGATTTCTTGCGACATGGCGCGGGTCACTTCCTTGGAAAGATGACGGACGTGCTGCGCGTGATATTGGGCGCGTGACATTGGCGGGAATGATCACCGAATGATCTCGGGCTTCCTCTGTGGCATACTCGTCGCAGAAGGAGGCCCATGAATATTGAACAACGATTCGCCCATCTCGAACGGTCCAACCGCCGTCTGCGGACAGGACTGATCTCACTCACCATCGCCATCACCACCGTCCTGATCGTCGGCCAGGCGAAGCCGGAGAAGGTGCCCGATGTCATCCAGGCGAAGGAGTTTCAGGTTGTGAACGACAAGGGCGAGCCACTCGTGAGGCTGCGTGCGACGGTGAACGGCAATGGTGGGATCGCCACCTTCAATGGCAAGGGACAGAAACTCGTGGGGCTGAGTACGACGGCGATGGGCACTGGTGCGGTCACCACCTACAACGGCAAGGGGCAGAAACTCGTCGGGCTGAGTGCGCGTGTGTTCGGCAATGGTATTGTCACCACCTACAACGACAAGGGGCAGAAACTCGTGGGGCTATCTTCGTCGGGCGACAAGGGTGCGCTCTACACCTACAACGGCAAGGGGCAGGAACTCGTGGGGCTGAGTACGACGAAGCACGGGGGTGCGGTCGTCACCTACAACGACAAGGGGCAGCAACTTGTTGAACTGCGTACGAAGGGGGACGGTGGTGGTTTTGTCGTAACCTTCGGCGATGGTCGAATCACCGGCACGATCGGTGGAGATTGAAACGGCCTCCGGACCTAGCGGAAGGACTCTCTAAGCCCGGAGGGCAAATAGGTAGTTGCCTACTAGAAGGGGGAATCCTCTTCAGCAGTTGCGGCTGAGGGCGTCACATCGTGGAACGAGCGAGGCTCACGATGAATGTAGGTCGCCATGATCCCATCACGCTGTCGCTTCTCCTGGGTGTTCTTGTCCACCCACTCTTCGTGATGCCATCTTCCCTCAGACCGGGCTCGGGATTCTTTTATCGCTGCGGTGAGAAGGGCGCGGTGGGATCGCGGAGCATGGCGGATTCCAGCAGGATATTTCCTTCCTCACAATGCTTGAGAATACCGTCGACAAAAGCAATGTCACCGGGCTTCTTGCTTTGTGCCATCGCTGGTAAACGGCTGAAATCGCAACGGATCCCGTTTCCAAGATAGATCCATCCGGCTTGCGGGTTGCTGACATCGATCCGGGTCACGGTCCCTTTGATGGTGATTTTTTTGCCCAGATACTTCTTCCCTGCTGTCGCCACATCCTTTTCCAGAAACTGCGCCGCCGGCTGCCCATAGTCCATTTTCAAGGCCTGGCACCCGACGCTCAGGCTTACCAGGATCAATAATGTCATCTTCAGGAGTGCACTTTTCATCGAGAGATCCTTTCGTCGAGTTCCCTGGCAGAAGGGCTGGAATCCACTCTATCGGAGTCCTTCTCAATGACAACGAGGAGTCGATAGGGTATCGGGTTTACTCAAACGACTTGTCGTGGATGTTCCAGTAGGCCAGCCATCTGTTCTACAGCCATCACCAATCCAGTGGTTTCCTCCAGTCCAATTGAAAACCCCACCCGGTCATCAGACCGAGTGGGGCATCCATTTCTGAATGTGGCCAGGGGCAGAATTGAACTGCCGACACCTGCATTTTCAGTGCAGTGCTCTACCAACTGAGCTACCTGGCCCTGATTCCTGTTTCAGGGGAGGAAACTAAGCGGGTTTGCTCTTCGATGCGAGTTGGTGCTCCAGCATCTTCTTGCGTCGCGCCGCCGTGTTGGCGTGGAGAGTACCGCTTTTTGTCGCACGATCCAGTTTTGCCTGGACCACCTGCGCCAACTCCTGCGCTTTATCCTGCTCGCCTGCTTCGACGTGGGCGACAACCTTCTTGGTCAGAGTGCGGATCTCGGATTTTCTCATCCGGTTTCGCAGGTTGCGTCGGGAACCCTGTCGCAGTCGCTTGGCACTCGAAATGTTATTCGGCATTATCCTCTTTCATTCCGCAACCTCCTCACAGGTGGCTACGGATCTCCGTCACTTTTTCGGAGACGTCGCGGAAACTGATGTCCACCGACATGATCTCCTCCAGGAACTCGAGAGCCTTCTCGCTCTCACCCTTCTTCTGGTGGGCCAGAGCCAGATCATACCGTACCTCCTTGGCGAGGTTACTGTCGCTCTCGGTTATTTGGCCCAGTGCTGCCTGGTATTCTTTGATGGCGAGATCGTACAGATCCTTCTCGAAGAAGCACTTGCCGATCTGGTATGTCGATGGGGTGACGAACTTTGGATCCTTGCGGGCGTTCTGGTACTGGGCGATCGCCTCGTCCCAGCGTCCGGCTTCCGTCAATTGCTCTCCGAACCTGAACTTGAGACCGAAGTCGGTGGGGTGATCGGTTACCCGCCGGCCGCTCTCCTCGAGCATGAAGACCTTGTGCTTGGCCTCGGCCTTGTCGAGTTCCGCCGCAGCCTCGGTGTCGCCCCCCGCGACCTTCTGGCGCAGGGTCTCCAACTGATCGACGAAGATCGTCTCCCTCAGGGTTCCGAGTTTGTCGGCCGCGTACATATCCTGCGGGTTCACCTCCTTGGCTTTTTCGTAGGAAGCGCGAGCAGTCTCGTATTCGCGAGCCTTGGCATGGAGATCTCCCAGCTCTCGCCACAGGCGCGAGTTGCTCGGATCTTTTTCTGCCTTCTCTCTGGCCACATCGATGGCGCTGCGTGCATCATCTGCAGTGCGGATGATGGAAGAGGCTTGCTCCAGTTTCTTCGATTCGTCCTCGTCCTTGAGCAGGTCTCGGAATGAACCCTCACCACCCTTTTTACGTTCTTCGGCCTTGACCAACATCTGTGCTGCCGAGAGGTTTCGGACCGCCTTGCCCGCCTCAGCATCGTGCGGGGAGATCTGGCGCACCCGTTCCCAGCATTCGATCGCCTGATCGAGGTCCTTCTGCTGTTCGTAGATGCGTCCCAGTGCTTTCCAGGCTTCGGCGTTGCTGGCGTCCGTTTCTGTCACCTCGGAGTAGGCCTGCTTGGCGCTTTCACTTCGCTCGGTGGCGATGAATGCCTGTGCCAGCAAGAACAACTCGGAAGCACTCTGGGGCGCGACGCACAGGAACTTCTCGATCTCGATGATCTGCTCCTCGTACTTCTTCTGAACGCCGAGTTTGCGGATGTTGGCCAGCAAGAAACCATTCTTGAGTTTGACCCCGGTGGTACCGATGGTGTTGCCACCCTTGTCCTGGATCTTGCGGATCTGGGCTTGCCTGAGGCGCTTACGCTCCTCGAACCGGTCCGGGTCGATCTGTAGACCCTGTTGGTACAGCTCGATGGCGTAGTCATAATTGCGCTTCTTGAGCGCCATGTCGGCCTTCGAGAAGAAGTTGTCGGCTGCTGCCATGCACATCACTCCGTGGTGAATTATCGCAATCGGGTGGATCGGGGGTCAGTCCCGCAAACCCCGGAGGGTACCCGTAGGTACCAGGATGGTCAACATCTCCGGACTGGATTTGCACTTGGAACTGTGGCCGAATTCGCGCCAGACTGCTAGGATTCGCAAGCGGTGGACCCGACAGTGTCGACCGTATCCGTACCAGGGAGGACCCTTGTCGTCACCTTCGCCCAACTCCCCTGATTTGCCTCCGTCCGCCGATATTCCCGGACCGGAGCAACTGAACCTACGGGTTTACCCGGATCCATTCCTGCATCGGGCTTGCCGGGCGCTGGGACCTCCAGACGACAACGTTCGCGCCTGCATCGATCGTATGTTCGAACTGATGTATGAATATCGCGGGATCGGTCTGGCCGCGCCCCAGGTCGGCTGGGATGCCCGGGTATTCGTTCTCAACATCAACGTCGATACGCCCGAAGAGGGGCAAGAGTGGACCTTCATAGATCCGCAGATCGATGTCGATCCGGAATCGAGAGGTGCGCTGGAAACGGGCGAGGAGGGGTGCCTCAGTCTGCCGGGAATCCGCCTCGATGTGGATCGTCACAGCACCATCACGGTCCGTGCCACCGGTCCCGACGGGGAACCCTTCGAGCTGCAAGCAGAAGGATTGTTGGCGCGCTGCATCCAGCACGAAACCGACCATCTCGATGGCATCCTCATCCTGGGACGGGTTTCGGCCGATCAGAAGGTGGCCATCAAGGGAGTCTTGCGCGAACTGGAACAACCGCGGCAGCAAGGAGAGTGTGGACCTTGAACACGATCCACGGTCTCGCTCAGTTGCAGGAGAGTCGAATCTCCAGACCGGTTTGTACCATCGGGTTTTTCGATGGATTTCACCGGGGACACGCTTCATTGCTGGTCGATCTGCTGCAGTGGAGCGAAGAGTTGCGGGGAACCTCGACGGTGATCACCTTCTCCACCCATCCGAAACAGGTGGTCGAGGGGATGACGCCGGCAGTCCTCACTCCTCTCGATCGAAAGCTGGAACTACTGGAAGCCGCTGGTGTGGATACGGTCGTGATACTGCCGTTCGACGAGCAACTGTCTCGCTGGAGTCCTGAACGGTTCATCGATGAGGTTCTGACAGGTGCCCTCGGGTGTGCTCATCTGCTGATGGGATTTGATTCCGCGTTCGGCGCCGGAGCCCAGGGGACCCCCGAGTACGTCGGTTCGCTCGAGGATCTCACGCTCGAACTTCGCACCTCGCCTCCGCTGTTGATCGAGGGAGAGGCGGTCAGTTCCTCGGTAGTTCGTAAATGCCTGGAGAAGGGCGATCTGACCCGCGCCCGGCGATTACTCGGGAGATCTTTTGCGCTGCGGGGGAAGGTGATCCATGGCGATCGAAGAGGTCATACCATCGGATTTCCGACCGCGAACCTCGATCCGGGACCGGTACTGGTGCCGCCGGTAGGTGTCTACCTCGGATGCGTATCGATCCTCGGCGAAACAGAACCCGCGAACCTCGACGATCCATCCGATCTCTGGCCGGCAGCCATCAATATTGGTCGACGACCCACATTCGGCACTCCCGAGGCACCGGAGGGAACTCCCTTCGATCCGGATCTCGATTGTCTCGAAGCGCATCTCGATGGCTTCGAAGGTGACCTCTATGGAATCGTCATCGAGGTCGAATTGCACCGGCGTCTTCGCGGTGAAAGGCGGTTCGAGTCGATCAGTGCGCTCAAGCGGCAGATCGTCCGTGACGTCGAATCGTTGCGCGACTGGTGGAGTGCACGCGGAGCCGACGAGAGTCCCTAGCGACGATTCCAGTGCGGGTTGCCAAACCGTTCCCGGACCCGATCGCTGATCTTCCTGGCCCAGCATCCTTGCACCAGATCGGCGCCTTGTTGCCACCGCTGCGGTTCGAGTCCGAGTGATTTTGCGAGCCTCACCAGTCGTGATAGATCATCGCAGGGATCTGCTGCCAGCAGGTCTCTGCGCAGACTCACCTCGATCAGAACCCGGCCGTCTCGAAAGGCGAGTGCGATTCCTGCCGCC
Organism: Planctomycetes bacterium UBA1146; assembly: GCA_963854815.1. Classification (GTDB taxonomy): domain Bacteria; phylum Planctomycetota; class UBA8108; order UBA1146; family UBA1146; genus UBA1146. The sequence goes on along the minus strand of CAWLAN010000099.1, from coordinate 4,406 downwards.
TTGATCGGACCATCGATGCCGGGGACCACCACGTCGCTGGCCGATTGCCGACCGAAACAGTCGGCGACCTCTTGCATCGAGCTCTCCTTAGAATCCCCCTGGCGGCTGGATGCCGTCTGGTCGAACAACCCGGCCAGGATCGCTGAGATCCGTGCGGCGACCTCGGCGGGTCGTCGCCGAGGGAAGGTGGCAGAGGGGCAGTCCCCTGCGATGGCGATGGTCAGGTCCTCGCCGTGAACGATCGCTCCTCCTCCGGTGATTCGACGTACGGTCGGGAGCGAATCAGGACTCTCTGGCGTGGTACCGAAAGGATGGAGCAAGGGAAGTCCCGAACAGTCCTGTCGGTCTGAGCGAGGCCACTGCTGAAAACGTCCGATGGTCACTGCGGGAGAGTCCCATCGAGTGCGGCGGATGAACCAGCCGGGTTCGTCGAGCAGCACATCATCGAGCGCCATGTTGTCGGCAGCCGACAGTGGACAGGGGGCCAGACAACGAACCAGATCGAGAGATTTTGACAACAGCATCGATACAGATTTCAGTTCAGGATTCGCTCAGTTGTGATTGGTAGCTATCCGCCTCGAGCAGGTTTTCCATACCCGACTGCTCGGCAGGCTTCACCTTCATCATCCAGCCGGCTTCGTAGGGGGAGCTGGTGATCGCTTCCTGGCTGTCGATGAGAGCCTGGTTGACCGCGACCACTGTCCCGGCGACCGGGGAGTTCAACTCGCTGACTGCTTTCACCGATTCGATCTCTCCGAATGGCTCATCGAACTTGACCGCGGAGCCCTCCTCGGGCAATTCGATGTAGACCAGTTCTCCCAGTTCCAAAGCAGCGAACCCGGAGATCCCCACCACCACCAGTCCATCGACGATCTGGGCCCACTCGTGGGAGGGGAGGTACTTTCGATCCTGGGGGACATCTGACATCCCTGATCCCTCCTTCCATGTGGCGAAATATCGGCCAGTAATGGTGACTTTGCAAGCAGATACCCGCCTTTGCATCGACCAACCCGGGCTCAGGCGTTCTGGGCATCGCGGCGATAGAACGGCAGCGGATGGGGTCTCAGAAGTGCCGATTTCCCCCTCAGGTCGACTTCCAGTTCAGAATCCTCCGAGATGGTGGCATCCACGTATCCACAGGCGATGGGAACCCCCAGGGTCGGAGAGGGAGAGCCGCTGGTGACCTCACCGACGATGTGGCCATCGTGAAGGATGGCCGCTCCCTGGCGCGCGGGCCTCCGTCCATCGACGACAAATCCGCGCAACTGTTGGCTCGGACCGGTGCTGGAGATGTGACGCAGCGCCTCCTGTCCGATGAATCCGCACTGCTTGTCGAGCGCGATCGCAAAACCGAGTCCGGCTCCGATGGGATCGAGTTGCTCCGACAGTTCATGACCGTAGAGGGGCATTCCCGCCTCCAGGCGCAAGGTGTCACGACAACCGAGCCCGCAGGCGATCACCTCGTCGGACAGATCGAGCAGAGCATCGAAAACCGCCTCGGCATCAGAGCAGGGCAAGTAGATCTCGAATCCGTCCTCGCCGGTGTAACCGGTGCGAGAGACCCAGCCATCGATCGATTCGCCGGTGATATTCACGACTGCCCGGGAGATACGATAATAACCCAGATCTTCCAGCGCCCGCCCCCTGGGTCGGTCGATGTGAGGTGAGAGCAGGGAGGCGGCGAGGGGACCCTGAAGGGCGACCATCGCCACATCTTCGCTGTGGTCGACCACCTCTGCAGCGACCAGCTTGTCGGACAACCAGCCGAGCAACTTGTCGCGATTGCCGGCGTTGACCACCAGCCACCAGCGATCAGGCAGGCGATAGATCAGGATGTCATCGAGTACTCCTCCATCATCGCGACAGACGAGGCTGTAGCACACCTGACCTTTTTTCATGGTGGAGACATCGCGGGTGACGAGGCGATCTAGGGATTGTGCCGGGTCTTCTCCGACGATCTCGAATCTGCCCATGTGACACAGATCGAATACTCCGGCGCGTTGGCGCACCGCATGATGTTCGGCGGTGAGGCCCGAGTACCAGACCGGCATCTCGAAGCCACCGAACTCGACGAGGCGAGCACCGTGGCGCTGATGGGCTGAGTTCAGGACGGTCTTCCTCAAGGCAGATCTCCTCGACCAACAGTACGTTGGCGACTAGAAGTCGATCTCGTCTTCGTCTTCGCCCTCACGATGGCCACTGGAAGCCTTCTCCAGTTCTACCCTGGCCCATTCCTCATTGACGAGCCCCGAGACTTCGAGTTCCTGGATGATGAACTTGGTGTCGTTCCAGCGGAACCCCGGAAAACCGGTGCGATAACGGTCCGTTTTCAGTTTGAGAGTCGTCTCGCCATTGATCTTGGCCTCGAGCACTCCCTTGTTTTCATCACGCTTGTAGTAGATGAACTCGAACTCGTAGGCTTCTCGTTTCTGGACCCAGTCCTTGGGATTTTTTCTGTAGGCCGGCAGCGGGCTCCTCATGTGACCGACCGCGAGCCCATCATCATAGACCCGGGCAGTGGCACCATAGGAGACGGCGTAGAAATCCTGACCCTTGTTCGACATCAGCAGAATCTCGAAGTCGGGTCTGTTGATGAGCAACTGGAACAGGACCTTGACGCGCACCCGAACTCCATCCCGGAAGGAGGAGTTGATGATCCAGTAACCGGAGGTGTTCCCCGCCATCACATAGGAACCATCCTGACCCTGACCGACTCCTTCGTCCCCCTCGAAGTGCACATGAGAAGGATCTCCCAGCAGCCTGATCATATCCTGTCGAAGTTCGGTGCCGTCGGCCCAGCTGAGCCGCAGTGAGCCCTTGGCGGAGTTGTATTCAGCGGCACCGGCGAACAGTCCCGGCAAGTCGGTGGCGACATCGACATCTCCGCCGGCTCCGATGTCCGGGATTTCAATCTGATCGATCCCCGGAACGTCGTCGCCGCCGCTGTCGCGAACCCCAGGATTGTTGTTGCCAGAGGTGACAGATTCTGCGTTGGTGACGCGTTTGGCAGTTTCGATGGCACCGATGTATCCACTCTTTGCATCCCGGAAATTGCGGGCTGCCATTTCGAATTCACCTCGTTCGTAGGCCTGGTCTCCCAACCGTTCACGGTCGCGGGCGTACTCCAGGTCGCGCAGTGCTTTTTCCTCGGCACCGGACTCGATGGCCTGTTGAAGTTTCTCGGCCAGCAAAGCCTTTTCCTCGTCTGCATTTTTCTTGTGCTGGTTTTTGCGGCCAACCTCTTCGAGGGCCCGACGCAGATCACTGATGGCATAACCGATGTACTTGCCAGCGCTGTTGGTCTTGCCGTCTCCGATGTATCCCATCGCCTTCTCGAAGGATCTGGCTGCACCGTCCAGTTCCGCGGCTGCGTACTTCTCGGCACCTGCGGCCTTGGCCTCGGTGAGTTTTGTTTGATAGATGGTGATCTTCTCCTCGATACCCTTCATCTCGGCGGCGACCTTGGCGATGTTCCGGATGATCACGTCGAGTTTGCGCTTGGAACTGGTGATCTGTCTCTTGGCTTTCTTCGACTCACCCTCGTCCATGTATTCCTTCGCCTTGGAGAGTCCCCTGATCGCCAATTCGAGATCGCTGGCGGCATATTTCTCGGCCTGGGCCTTCTTCGCATCTTCGACCAGGCTCATCGCTTTGTCGTAAAAAGCATCGACCTGAGCGGCGAGTTCCTCCGGCCCTACCGAACTGCCATTGCCGGAGCCAGAATCGTCGCCACCGCCACCACAGCTTGCGGTGACGAGGCCAAGTGAGACGGTCAGAATCAGTGCAAACCGCCGCAGCAGCGCACCAGCAGTAAGGATGGACTCTCGGGTAGCGACCAGCATCGCGACTCCTCCCGGAATTAGCGGGTTCTGGGGCGGGGGACTATGGGAGTCCGCCCCACAGGACGATCCTATCTGTCAGAGGAGGAATCCTCAAGGTGACGGAGGTCTTCCGGGGCCGGAGAAACCTCGAATTCGACCTGGCTCCAGCCGAGCAAACCGAGCAACTCGAGCAACTGAATCCCCGATTCCAGTGCTACGGACCGATCCGCTCGGATGGTGAAAGGCCGGAGCCGTTGCTCGGGATCGAGTTTCTGCAGTGTATCTGAAAACTGTCGAGGAGAGATTTGCTGGTCGTGCCAGCGAAGATCTCCGTTCTCCAGCAGTGTCACGACCAGCGGGTCACTGCTGGTCGCTGTCTTCGCCTCGCCATGGGCCTGCGGCAGATCGACCGTGATCGTATGGGTGCTATCGAAGCGTGCCGAGACGAGCAGGAAGATCACCAGCAGGAAGATCACGTCGAGCAGAGGAGCCAGCGAGTCACCCCAGCGAGGGGCGAGACGTTTTCTTCTGAATCGAGATCGCACGGAGATTCTTCTCATCAGAGTTGCTTCTCGGGCATCTGTG
>CAWLAN010000098.1:0-10206 GCA_963854815.1 Planctomycetes bacterium UBA1146 | reverse complement strand
GCAGGAGCCTCCATGATGCCACTCGATGAGTTGCCCACGATGGCAGAGGCTTGTCGGAGCAAACCCCAGTAGATCCGATGCTGAAGGTTCACGAAGATGTGAGAATCTCTCCTGTTGGCGCAGAAACGTTGTGCTTGATCTCGGATCTGCCGACTACCTGCGTCGGCGTTGGGAAAGCAGAACACGATGGGACCTGCAACATCCTCGAGTGCCTCGAAAAATGGATCGGTCTCGTGGCAGATCTGCTCATCCAGAGTGACCGGATGCCATGAAACCACCAGCGGAGCCGGATCCAGCGCGATTCCCATCGCATCCACCAGCTCGGATCGGTCAGCAATGTTGCCATCATGGAGGTGGTCGAGACTCGGTGCCCCAACCTTGTGAACTCGCCACGGTTCCTCACCGGATTGCAAGACCCGACGGCGTGCCGTCTCCGTCGGCACCAGGTGGATATGCGCGATGGCGGTGATCGCCTGTCTCACTGCGTGATCGATCGCTCCCTCGGAGACCTCTCCCCCCTCGATATGGGCAACCGGGATCCTCAACGCCAGCGCCACCGAGGCGGGAGCCAACATCTCGTAGCGATCGGCGATCAGCAGCAGCAGACCAGGCCTTTCCCGGTCGAGCAGTTCGGCCAACGAAAGGGTGGCAAGACCGATCGTCTTGGCCATCCCGACGTCGCTATCACTACTGAGAAGGCACTCGATACGGTGGTCCACGGTGAACCCGTCTGACTCGATCTGATCGACCGTCATGCCGAACTCTGGAGACAGGTGCGATCCCATGGCGACCAGTGACAGTCGAATTTCTTGCCGACTCAAGAGTTGCTTCAGCGGCGAGGAAAGATGACCCCAATCTGCTCGGCTGGTGGTCAATGCCAGGATGTGCCGCGAAGAAGCGATCATTCTTCTGCCTCGAGGTCTAGCCAGGTGGCCCAGTGTCCCGGATCGAGACGGCTCTCCACGACCCAGGCCCGGATCCACTCCTTCGGCGAGATCCCCACTGCCTGACCGTGTACCAGAATCTCACACTTCTCCAGGCAATAGTGCGCAACGGTATAGCACCATGCACGAATCTGTTCGGCACTGCTGGAAGAACCGATCACCTCCAGTTCTCGTTGCCCCAGGGTGGAGAGTCCACGAGTAACGAGACCACGAGTTCCATCGGTCGCTTCCCATATACGAAAATCGACCCAGATGCGCATGGGAAGGTTATCCGGCGACATCTGCTCGCAAGAATCATTGAAGGCACTCCAGGAATGAATGGTAGTGGAAGCATCCCAGTACACCGCCACGGCACCCACAGCAGCTCCGATGACCTGTGTGACCCTCGTCAACAGCAGAGCGCTCTGAACGCTGAACCGGATCTTTTCGGCGTCGAGGGCCGGGGGGTTGTTCTGGCCGGAAAGAGACGGGCTACCTGAGGAGTCATCCTCGGTCTCCTCCGTGATTGTCGATTCCTGATCGTTCAAGGCCTGTTCGTTCGATTCCTCGGCAGTCTCGGTCCGGCCATCCTCCACCACCACGATGAGGTGTGACCCGTGTTGTGCCAGCACCTCTTCAGCCTCCGGCCAGTACCAGGCCTCGGAGAGAGGGCCTTCGACAAGATCTGCGGGGATGGGGTGATTTCTGCGAGACACTTTCACCACTACATCGACCACTTCTGCAACGGTGGTTCTACCGGCATCCGCGAGTCTTACGATGGTGTCTTCCCCCAGAAGACCACGAATCAGATCCCCGATCTCGTGATCCTGCGGTTCGATGGCGCTCTCGAGCGCAATGATGGAGATCAACGGTCCGTGCTCTCCTTCTTCAGGACGCTTCGATCGAACAGTCGGCCTTCGAGGTCAAAGGCAGAAATCTCCATCTCGGGTCCATTGACGTTCACCATCATGAAGTGGTGTCCGACTCGCTTGTTGGAACTGAACCAGGTCCGGTTCGGAGCGAAGTTCTCGAGGCCGCCGCCACCGCCGCCGGTGGTGATGTAGACCACTCCTTTTCCGGCTTCCACGGTTTTCCGGTTCCGGATCGGCCAGGTCCTCTCGTAGAGATGGATGTGCCCGTTGAAAACGACATCCACCCCGTACTTCTCGTACAGAGGGACCAGGAATTGCTGAACCGGTGGATAGCCCTGATCAGAACCACCCTTCCAGGTGTTCCCGTAGTCATTCTCATCAGAGGTCCATGCCGGATGATGGTGATAAACAACTTTCCAGGTCGCTTCACTGGCGGCGAGCGCACCCTCGAGCCATTTCACCTGCTCCGAGTCCGCGGAAATCTGCTGGTTGGTGTCGACCACGAAGAAGTCCGTGTTGCCCCAGTTGTACTGGTAGTACCACTCCGGCTCCGGCATCGTGAAGTAGTCGTAGTACAATGCGGCATTCTGTTCATGGTTTCCCAGAGTAGGGAACATCGAATAGCGACAGAGAATGTCCGCTGCTCCGGCGAAGAACTCGTGCACCCACTCTCTCTTGTTGCTGCCAGTGCCGACCAGATCACCGCAATGGATGATGAAGTTGGGACGGTGTCCCCAGGCCAGATCACTCACCGACTTGGTCACTTTGGGATTGTTCTGGGTGTCCCCAACAACAAGAAAGCCGAATGCGGTATCGAAATCTGCTGCGGTCTGGAAGGTCAAGATTCCCGTTTCCAGCACCTCGACTCCATCCTCCGGATCATCGTCGGGATGAGCGCGAACCCGATAAAAGTAAGGAGTACCCATCTCGAGCGCGTCGATCCGGACATGGTGGAGTTTTATTGGTTCCTCGCTCCAGGCCGAACTGCCAAGATCGGCGGTCGGACCGTACTCCACGACCGCTGTGGTCGGACGAGAGGTCTCGAAACAAACGGTGATTCCATCTGTAGTTCCCCATTGCAGGTAGGGAGCGACCACCATCGCCAGCGGAGGACGTGGCGGTGGTGATTTCGTGCAATCGGGGTTCTCCTTTGCCACCTTGCTGATCTCCGGGGAGGAGAGCGCCGTTCTCCACAGACGAACATCCTGGATGGCTCCGTTGTGGGGATACTGCTCGTCGTCATCGACATAGGATCCGATGACCAGTGCGGCCTTGTCCGGATACAGAATCGGTCCGGATTGAGCCTCACTCTCTCCCACCACTTTTCCGTCGAGATAGATCTTCATCTTCTTGCCGTCATAACTGCCGGCGATGTGATGCCATTTCCCGATCGTCAACGGCTTTGATCCCTCGAGGTAGGTCATCAATCCTTCGCCGTCATCGGAACCGGTACTGGAAACCGCCAGGCAGGGATTGCCTCGCCGAGTACCGAGCAGCCAACCCATCTCGAAGCCACCGTTGTCCTGGAAAAATCCGAACACGGAGCCCCATTCCATCACTTCCTCGAGAACAATCCAGCAACTCACGGTGAAATCCTCGGCGGGAAGACGGTCCTTCAGCGAGGAGTAATCCGCGCCCAGCAGTAACATCCCGTTGGCGCCCCCACCCAGCAGCATTGGGCCGGAACCCCCATCGGCCAGCACCAGATCCCCGGAGAGCCGTCCTGAGAGTCCTCCCGCCGCCGCCTTGACGACTCCATCGGAAGATACATACGATTCGCGGAAATCCCAGCGTAGATCCGCACGAGGGACACCCTGCCCGAATAGAAGAATCGGGCTCAAAAGGAATGCGCCGACAAGGGCAACGAGAAATTTTTCTGTTCTCACGCGGCAGCCTCTATTCAACGAAAATCGTCCTGCGAACTACCTGATATATGCAACTGAAGGATGGTAAGCGACCGACTTCTCGCCTCCAATGGGGCAACCCCGCCCGCCGTGAGGGATTCGATATACAGCAGCCCTCTGTCGATCGGGGCTCAACGATTGTTCGAATCGGCAGGGGAAACCATGCCCATCAAACACTTCCAGATGAGACTCGTGCTGCTGGCTGTTGCTGCCGTTGTGGTTGCGGGGCTCCCTCACTCTGCTGTGCAGGCGAAGATGGACCCTCCCACGGTTCCCGATCAAGAATAGATCCAGTACCCGTCAGCAGTCGCCTCCCGGACAACGCCCCCCAGCAGGAAACTAGCAACTTCTCCGGCCCGTGATGGCGTTGTTATTGCTTGATCAGGATGTCTGCACCTGTCTGGTGATCTCCGAGTAGATGCTCTGCGAAGAATTCCCACTTCCTCTGGGTGAAATATGCTGAGAACTCGCCAAACCCGTGGCGTTTGCCGGGGAAGATCAACATGTCGAATCGCTTGTTCGCCTTGATCAGTTCATTGACGAGACGCATCGTTCCTGCGGGGTGAACATTGTTGTCCATGTCGCCATGAACCAGCAGGAGTTTCCCCTTCAGGTTTGCGGCCAACTCGGCATTGGTCGGCACATGGATCTCGAAACGCGTCTTTTCCTGTTTCTCTTGCTCCTTGTCCTTCTTTTGTTCTTCCTGCCCCTCTTCGCGCTCTTTTTTCACGTCATCCTTCCTGGTGTTCTCGTCTTTTTTCTTCTCATCGTCATCGTTGTAGGCGGAAGAAGTGTCGGACTTCTCCTGATCCTTCTTCTTATCCTTGTCCTTTTTCTCCTCCTTGATGGCGACCTCTTTCAGTCCGTGGTAACGCTCTGCCCAGTTGCGTCCATAGACGTTGTTGTCGTGGTTACCAGATGAGGCAACCCCGACCGTGAAGAAGTCGTTGTAGGGTTCTTGTAGCAGGGCAGCCGCCGTCATGAATCCTCCACCGGAGTGGCCGTAGATTCCGACACGTTCGATGTCGATGAATGGATACATCTCGGCGAGTTGTTCGATTCCCGCTTTCTTGTCGGCAAGTCCGTAGTCGCGCAGGTTGTAGTAGCCATAACTGTGATACGCCTTCGACCGTCCAGGGGTTCCACCACGGTGGCCGAGTTGAACGACGATGAAACCGACCTGAGCGAGTTGCTGCCGACCATTGGAAGCCGAGAAGGAATGGCTGACTCCTTCGGTCTGCGGACCCGGGTAGACCTCGGCGATGATCGGATACTTGTTCGTGGGATCAAAATCGAAAGGTTTCCACATGTTGCCGTAGAGCTCTGTGACTCCGTCAGCTGCTTTGAAAGTGAAAGTGACTGGCATCTTCCAGCCCGCCTCGGTGAGTCGGGAGAGATCGGATTCCTCCAGTTTCATCACCTCGTCGCCGGAGGAATTACAGATGCGCGAGATCGGCGCCATGTCGATTCTGGAACAGTTGTCGACGACATATTTTTTGGTGGGTGATAATACAGAGCGGTGATTGGCATCACTGGGATCCAGCAGTGTCAGATCAGTACCATCGAGGAAGATACTATAAAGGTGCTGGAAGTAGATGTTCTCTCCCGATTCGCGTCCGTTGCCCCTGAAATAGAGCAGGCCCTTGTCCTCATCGACATCGACGATCCGGCTGGCGCGGAAGACCCCGGAGGTGATGGGGTTCTTGAACTTACCATCCATCGTGTACAGGTAGTAATGACCCCAGCCGCTGCGCTCTGACCACCAGATCATCTCTTTGCGCTTCTTGAGGTATCGAACACTTTTTGAAGCGATGTTTGCGCCAATAAATCCCTCCTCGATGAGAACGGTGAATTCTCCCGTCCGTGTATCGAGCGAGCAGAGTTCGATGTTTCTCAGCAACCTGTCGCGTCGGATCAGGCGCAACTCATCTCCGGACCCGGTGACATCTGGCTCGGCGGACTCGTCTTCGGGATCAGAATAGGGAGTCCTTGGCCAATGCAGACTCTGGTACCCCTCGTCTTTCCACTTCGACTCGAACTGGAACAGTTCCTCCCGCTGTCGATCAAAGATGTGTAACTCACTGGCACCGATCTTCTCTTCACCCGGCAAGGAGTATGTGTACTTCTCCAGCGTCGGACGAGGCTCGGAGAGGGAATTCACGAGGAACAGTTCTCCGACACCGCGGGTGTCGCGCCGGGTCACGTAGAAGGCAGTGGAATCAGGTGCCCAGTTGATGCTGGGTCGCGACTTGGCGTCCTCTTCCTTCTGCTCTTCCTGCTCTTTCTCGCCCTCTTTCCCCTCTTCCTCGTCCTTGTCGCGCTCTTTTTCGTCCTCCTGCTCTTTCCCCTTCTCGGAGTCGTCGTCCTCGTCGAACAAGGAACCGATCTCGCCCGCCTGGAGCAGTTCCAGATACTCGTCCTGTTCCATATCAGCGAAGGAACGGCGACGAGAACTGCGCCGAGAAGAGAACTCGTAGCTCTTCTCCCCATCGTCGCTCAACTGGAGAGCTTCGGTTTCGTCGACGTCGTCAGCCCACTTCTCTCTCTCGTCGACCTTCTTCTCGTCCTTCTTCGCATCTGTTGCGTCGCTGTCCTTCTCGTCGCTGTCCTTCTCGTCGCTGTCCTGCTCGTCGGTGTCCTGCTCGTCGCTGTCCTGCTCGTCGCTGTCCTTCTCGTCGGTGTCCTGCTCGTCGGTGTCCTGCTCGTCGCTGTCCTGCTCGTCGGTGTCTTTCTCGTCGGTGTCCTTCTCGTCGGTGTCTTTCTCGTCGGTGTCCTGCTCGTCGGTGTCTTTCTCGTCGGTGTCCTGCTCGTCGGTATCTTTCTCGTCAGTGTCCTGCTCGACGGTATCTTTCTCGTCGGTGTCCTGCTCGTCAGTGTCCTGCTCGTCGGTGTTTTTCTCGTCAGTGTCCTGCTCGTCGGTGTTTTTCTCGGCGGTGTTTTTCTCGACGGTGTTTTTCTCGTCGGTGTTTTTCTCTTCGGTGTCTTTTTCGTCGCTGTCCTTTTCGTCAGTGTCTTTCTCGTCGCTGTCCTTTTCGTCAGTGTCTATCTGGTCGGTGTCCTTCTCTTCGCTGTCTTTCTCGTCACTGTCTTTCTCGTCGCTGTCTTTTTCGTCGCTGTCTTTTTCGTCAGTGTCTATCTGGTCGGTGTCCTTCTCTTCGCTGTCTTTTTCGTCACCGTCCTGCTCGTCGCTGTCTTTCTGATCGGAGTCTTCGGACTTCCCGCCCGCTTTCTCCTTGGCTTCCTTGTCGGCTTTTTCTTTTTTCATCCTCTCATCGATCACCTTGATCTCCGCCTTCACCTCATCGGAGGCCTCGACGTAGTAGAGGTTGAATCCCTGGACGAACAGGTAGGCGCTACGATCAGGAGAGAAATTGCGATGCGCCCTCGGATCCTTCTTGGCAGAATCTTCCCCCCCCTGGGTCGAACTGCTGCGACTCGATCTTCCCCTCCTGGAACGACTCTGCTCCTCCTTCGGAACCGCCCCCTGATTGACAAGCTGGCCCGAGGACAGATCGTATTCGAACTTGGTCTTTTCCATGTTGAAGTTGAGTTTCTTACCCTCGTCATCGATCTTGACTCGTTCCAGAGCGAGGTTGTGTACATCGAGGGGTTTTCTCAACTCCTGGGAGAGAGCACTGGCTAGTTTTACATGGTCGAAGAGCGGTGATTTCGTGCTGGCATCCGGATCGACAAGGTAATAGTTGGTCCCGGTACTGGTGCGATAACTGTACCAGAACCGATCGGTCTTGCCGATCCAGTTGGGCTGAACCGAGGAACTGTAGGTGCGCTGACGCAAATACTCCGGTGAATACTGTTGTGCCTGTCTGAAGTTGGGGCGCACCACTCTCTTCTGCGGGTCCTGGAGTGCGCCGGGGTTGCTACTGGAAAGCCCCTCGCCGATGGCGAGAGATCCGATGAATACGGAAATCCACAGGGTATTGAAAGCCACCACGGCGGCTCGATTCTTGGTGATGAAGGGAAGGAATTTGATCATTTGATCGATCTCCTCTGCACGTTCGAAAAGGACTGATATCACTCCCTTTCAGAGAAGGGCGTACCCTTCCAATCTACCTCAAGGGAGTTCACTCACAAGAAACGACTTCGACCCTGAACGGATCTGATACCTGATATTCTTTGCGATCCGATCGATCGAGATCTGCTATCTGGCGCCGCTAGAAGGCGTAATCATCCTGAAAAGGCTCGAATCCCTTTGCGTTCAGTGACAGATGCCAGAGTGCTATCTGCCTCAGGTGAGCCAGATCATGAGCAACCCAGGACAGCAATAGATCGCCGGCACGCAATGAACCGGCTGGATGCTCTTTCTCCAGATACCAGTCCGGGTCATCCAGAGATCGTAGCCACGCGATGGAACGGTGTCGCTCATCCTGGAAGAGGCGTAACAGTTCCCGCAAGGATTGGTTGCGGTACTCCCTCTCCTCGACCCAGTTTTCCGGATCGATGGCAGGCCACTCCTCGCATGGGTCCTGAAGGAGTAATTCGATTCGGGATCGAAAATCCTCTCTCTCTTCATCGATGAGATGTCCAAGGATCTCGTTGAGGGACCAACTGTCATCATCAGGGCGGACACTCGCACTTTCCTCGCAGACTTGTTCGCACATGGCTGTGATCGCTGTAAGACCACGGGCCAGGTTCTCGGCGGCGGTCAAATGAAGAGGGGTAGCGGAATCAGTCAACGATCCTCCTTGAGCATTTGTTCCAGCATCGACAGCGCGGAAGATCCATCGGGAGCGACCTTCACCAGACGTTGATGGTCCAAACTGGTCATCTTGCTCGAAACCATCTGGTCGAACTGCTGTAGCAGCGGGTCCCAGAAGCCGTCGAGATTGGCAAGCACGAGCGGCTTTTCGACCAGATCCAACTGGTTGAGTACCAGTATTTCTGACAGTTCCTCGAGGGTCCCGTAACCCCCCGGTAGTGCGATCGCGCCATCAGCGCGCTCCCACATCTCCCTTTTTCTTTGTTGCATATCTTCAGTGACGAGGATCTCGTCCGATGCATTGTAGGTCAGCCCCTGATCGTTGAAGAAATGTGGGATGACAGAGACTACTCTGGCGCCGGATCTGGTCGCTGCTATGGCCAGCACCCCCATCGAACCGATATTGCCACCACCGTAAACCAGTTCATGCCCTCTCTGTCCGATCGAAGCTCCCAGAGATTCGGCATCCTGCCGATATTTCTCGTCGGCCGCATCGCTGGAAGAACAGTACACTGCCACTCGCACCCGCACCCCCTCAACGATTGGTTCTACGGATCCGCCACTGGTCGATGGCGACCGCAAGGATGATGATATGTCCGACGATTATCTCCTGAACAAAGTTGGGCCAACCTACTGCAGTGCAGCGGTTGCGCAGCACTGACATCAGAAGAGCACCTGCCAACGCTCCTGTCACCGAACCCTGACCACCGGCAAGACTGGCCCCACCGATGACAACCGCTGCAATGACATCGAGTTCGATCCCCACAGCACTGGTGGGATCTCCGACCGTCAGTCGACCAAACAACATCACGCCGGCAAGCCCCGCCAGCAAACCGGCGAGTGCATAGATGGAGACCTTCGACTGTCCGATCCGAACTCCGCACAAGCGGGCAGTGAGTTCATTCGATCCGATCGCCACGGTGTGACGTCCGAGAACTGTCCAACGCAATGCCCACGCTCCGAGGATGGTGGTTGCCAGCAACAGCCAGGCAGCAGGGGCAAGCCACTGGCCCTCGGCCACAGGTTGTACCCAGTCGGCGATTCCGGCGGTGTAGGATAGTCCGTCAGCATCTTCGGGACGCACCGATTCGTTAGCAGCGACCCACTTGGCCACTCCACGATAGAACCCCATCGTCCCGAGCGTGGCTATGAAGGGAGGAAGCCTCAACCCCACGATGAGAATCCCGTTGTAGGCTCCACAGATCGCCCCGGTCGCCACTCCCGCCAGGACTCCACCGACAGCACCCCAGCCCGCCTCGACAGCAAGCGCTGCACTGACCCCTGACAATGCAATCACTGACCCCACCGAGAGATCGATCCCGGCCGAGATGATCACCCAGGTCATCCCCACCGCAGCAAGTCCGACCACGACCGTCTGGGCTGCGACGAACTGCCAGGTCTGGAAAGTCATCGGCTGATCCGGGGCATAGATCTGGAACATCAACACCACGACCACGACCGCCAGGAAAGGAGCGAGCGTGGAGAATGAATTACGGGGAACGGAGATCTTCATGCCGCTTCTTCCCCTCCGACGGCGCAGACCATCAACGAGTGCTCATCCCACTGTTGGGTCTGGCGCGCAGTTCCGAGTACTCCCCGATGCATCACCTGAATCCGATCACAGATCCCCAGTAACTCCTGCATCGACGAGGAGACAACAACCACTCCCTTTTGCTTGGCCGCAAGTTCTCCGATCCAGCGATAGACCTCCGTCTTGGATCCCACATCGATACCCCGCGTCGGTTCATCCAGAAGCACGGCATCCACATCGAGATGGAGTAGACGCGCCA
>CAWLAN010000097.1:0-10348 GCA_963854815.1 Planctomycetes bacterium UBA1146 | reverse complement strand
TCGGTGATCGAAAGGGAATCTTGTACCTGAAGAGAATTTCTCTTGCTGGCTTCAAATCCTTCGCGGATCCGGTCGATTTCGAATTCGATCCGGGGACCAGTGCAATCGTCGGTCCAAATGGTTGTGGCAAGTCCAACATCGTCGACGCGTTTCGCTGGGTGCTCGGTGAAAGGTCTGCCAAGGGGCTTCGTGGTAGCGAGATGCTCGATGTGATCTTCAAGGGAACCGATACCAGATCCGCGCTCTCGCGTGCCGAGGTGCGCCTGCTGTTCGACAACGACGATCATCTTCTTCCCATCGAGACGAGCGAGGTGGAGGTAGCCCGAATCCTTCTGCGTGACGGCACCAGCGAGTACCAGATCAATCGTCGCCGCTGTCGCCTGAAGGATGTCCTGGCGATTTTTGCAGATACCGGAATCGGTGCCGATGGGTATTCCGTCCTGGGCCAGGGACGGGTGGATGCCTTCCTCAGGGCCAATTCACAGGAGCGACGCAAGATCTTCGAGGAGGCCGCGGGGATCTCCAATTTCCGCAGGCAAAGATCGGAGGCGTTGAGTCGCCTCGATCGTTCCGAGCGTGAACTCACGAGGGTCCAGGATCAACTCACGGAGATCGAGCGCAGAATTCGAAGTCTCAAGATGCAGGCCGGTAGGGCACGGCGTTTTCTTGCAGATCGCGAGCGATTCCGGGAGGTCAGTTCTGTTCTTGCAGCCCATGATGTCGATCAGCTCTCCAGGGAGAGGGAGCGTCTGACGTTTCGTCTCCAGTGGAGAAACACGCTCCGCGAGATGCTCTCTGATCTGACGGGGATTCTCGAGACCGAACTCGATGAGTACAAAGCGAAACTGGAAGGAACTCATCGATCACTGGACGAGGCAAGACAGTCCGAAACCGAGAAACGTTTTGCACTGGAAGGGATCGGGACGCGCCGAAGTCAGTTGGAGGAGCAGCGCCGTCATTCCATCAGTCGCAATGAAGATCGTGAGAGACAACTTCAGGATCTGATTCGCGTCGAGACCGAGTACCAGGGTCGTTGCCAGGACATCCGCAATAGGGTGAAAAAAGGAATCACTGGACTTCGTGAGATTCGCATCGATCTGGAGCGGCAAGCCGAGTCGCACCGGGTTCATTTCCGCCAGAGAGAGGATCTTGACACCGGTATCCGGGAATCGAGGGACAAGGAACTGGGGCTGGTTTTTGAGGAGACCAGACTGCGCAATACCATCGCTGCACTCGATGGAGATCTCAGGGGACAGGAGACAATTCGCCAGCGGCGTCTGTCAGAGGATCTCGAGTTCCATTCCCAACAACAAGATCTGGAGGAGGTGATCAGAAGGCATGATGAGTTGATCCTGTCGGCTGCGGAATTGGAGAAGTCCGCCATCTTCTCGGCAGAAAAACTCCATGAGGAAGTCGGGCAACGGACCTCCATCCTCGATGAATCGAGAAAGCGTCTATCAGCCTTGCGTGCCGATCAAGAGAGCCGTGAAGGTCGGCTCCGGTTTCTCGTTGAACTGGAAGAGAGTCTGGAGGGCCTGGGAAAAGGAACCCAGAAACTGCTCAATTCTGAAGCCCCAACTGCCGGTGACATCCGCGGTCTGCTAGCACGTCTGATCGAGGCAGATCCGGATACCGCCCGTATGGTGGATGCGGTACTCGGGCGGGTTCTCGAGACGGTCGTCTTGCAGGGACGCACTCCCATCGAGGATCGAATACGAGCGATCGAGAAGATTCTGGATGGAGAGACGGTAACGATCGTGTCCATCGAAGATGAGATCGGTAGAGAAGTTTCCACTCCAGAGATCCCCCGTGGTGTCGAAACGCTCGCTTCTCGGGTCGAGTGCGATCAGATCTGTCGTCCCATCGTGGATGCGATCCTGGGACAGGTTCTTGTCGCAGGCGACCTGACCGAAGCACTCCAACTTCGAAGACGATTCCGAGAACATCGAGTGGTTCTCCATGACTGCACGGTCATCGAACCCTGGGGAGCCGTGCGCATCTCCGCCAGTAGTCGCGGAGGCCTTGTATCGCGGCGTGTGGAGATGAATCAGCTCCGCAACTCGATGGAGGAGGTCCATTCTCATCTGGCACAGGTTTCAGAGCAGGGCGACTCACTCGAAGAATCAATCTCTTCACGCCGAGGTGAGATCCAGCGACTGGATCAACAGGCGCAACGCTCCCGAATCGAAGTGCAACACGCTCGACGTGAACTTGATAGGGCACGGGAATCCTCGAAGAGGATCACCGAGCGACGCAAGACTCTAGGAGGAGATCTCGAGCAAGCACTTCAGCACTATGAAGATCTTGTTTCGCTGAGGGACTCTGCCAGGGCAGAACTGGAACAGGTTGTCAGAGATCGAGAATCTCTGAAAGATACCGTCGAAGAGCAAGAGAAGATGTTCACCACGATCGACGAGCAACTATCTTCCATGGATTCGGTATTGCAGAAGCAGAAGTTACGGGCAACTCGAGAACAGGAGAGAATTTCATCCCACTGGCGCGAACAACGCCGTCTCACTGAAGAGGTGGAACAGCGCCATCAACTGCGTGAACGCGTCAGTGACGAGATCGCAGAAGAGGAGCACAGAGCCAGCAAATGTTCGTCCCAGTTGCACGCCCTCGATGAGGAGGAAAAGACCCTCGAGATGGATCTCGGAGTGATCGCTACCCGGCGCGTTGCCCTGGAACAACAACTCGAACAGCATCGCCAGGACCGAAGCTCATCCGAAAAACAGATCAAACAATGCCGTGGACGTGGAGAACAGATCCGGGAGGGGCGTGAATCCGATCTCCTGGCCGAGAATGAATGCAAGGTGCGGATAGAAGGAATCCGGGACCGTGTGCGCGAAGATCTCGAGCTTTCCCTCGAGGAGATTCCACTCGATGAATGGCGCTCCAAACTGCAGCAGGAGAACGAGGATATCGATCGGTTCACAGAACGATTACGCAAGGAGATCCAGGAAATTCAAACCAGGATGAGAAGGAACTCCAACGTAAACCTCGAGGCGGTTGAAGAATTGAAGACCGAGCAGACGAGGCATTCCGATATTGCCGGAGAGGTCGGAGATCTGACGCGGTCTCGAGAACTAATGTTGGAAACCATCTCAACGCTGGATGCCCAGTGCCGGACACTCTTCACAGATTCATTCCGGAAGGTACGTCAGAATTTCCAGGAGATCTTCTCCATGATGTTCGGAGGTGGTACCGGAGATCTGAAGCTCGAAGAGGACGTCGATCCTCTCGAGGCGGGGATCGATATTGTGGCACGACCTCCTGGAAAGCGGATTTCTAGCCTGCGTCTCCTTTCCGGAGGAGAGCGTTCCTTGACAGCAATCTCGGTGATCTTTGCGCTCTTCAAATCGCGTCCTAGCCCTTTCTGTATCCTCGACGAAGTAGATGCCGCCCTCGATGAAAAAAACAACAGGCGGTTCGTCCGTGTCCTCAAAGAGTTTGCGAAAACTTCCCAGTTCTTGCTCATCACTCACAGTCGAATCAGCATGGTGGAGGCTGAGCGCCTCTACGGCGTGACGATGGAGGAACAGGGAGTTTCTTGCCGAGTGGTGGTCCAGATCGAGGATGCAGATCAGTGGGGTGAAGATCCATCGAAGGCCGCTCGCGTTTCTGAAACCATCACTTCTGAGGGTGGTCGCCCGCTCTATTCCGAGCTGGATTCTGCTGAGGCAGGATCTCCTGCAGATGACCAAGAAAGCACTTCTGAGCGCTCGGATCACGGTTTACAGCAAGCCTGACGGTTTCCCATCCCTGCCTCGTTTGACGAATTCCGCAATCACGGGATAGTCTTCGATAACAACGATTCTTTTGTCTTTCCACAGGATGACCTCTTTTCCAGCATCAACTGGTCGATGACCAGTTGTGGGAGTTCCGTATCTGTGGATCACGGGGTTGGGAGAGTTTTGTGCAGGATGAGATGCTGATGCGCTGGAATTGCGAGAACTCCCTGCAAGGAGTTCTGTGCGCGGCTGATCGGGAGGTTTCCCGATGAGTGCGTCGAATCTAAAAATTCTGGTTGCAGACGATGACTCCGGTGCGCGTGAACTGATCTCGGTGATTCTATCGGCAGAGGGCTGGCCCTCGCCGACTACGGTTGCCGATGGAGAGCAAGCTCTCAATGAGATCAGGGAAGGCCACTGGGACATCCTCGTCACGGATCTGGATATGCCCCGGATGCGTGGAGACGAACTGGTTCTGCGTGCACTCGAGGAGAATCCAGATCTCAGCATCGTCGTCACCACGGGGGAGGGTACTGTCAGTAGCGCAGTAGCCCTGATGAAGAGTGGCGCCACAGACTTCATTCCCAAGCCCTATGACGTCGATGAATTCATCGCGTCGATGGAACGTGCGAAGTCTCGCGCTCTCAACATCAACGAGGTGCGGGGGATGAAGCAGACGGTCGGAGCCTTGCTTGCCGCACTGGAGAGCAAGGACCGCTACCTCAACGGACACTCTGCGCGGGTCCGAAACATGGCAGTGAAACTCGGTGAAATCTCCGGGTTGGACCGCGGCCAACTTCGTGCCCTGGCTCATGCCGCTCTCCTCCACGATGTCGGCAAGATCGGCATTCATGAGGACATCTTGAACAAGCGTGGTCCTCTTACCGAGCAGGAATTCGAGATCGTCAAGGAACATCCGCGGATGTCTGCCGACATCCTTGCTCCGGTGCCGTTTTTGCAACCCAGTCTGGAGGGTGTTCTTCATCACCACGAGCACTGGGACGGTGACGGCTATCCCGATGGGCTATCCGGGGAACAGATTCCCCTGATGGCGAGAATCATTGCAGTTGTGGACGCTTTTGATGCCATGACCGGCGCCCGCTCTTACAGAGGAGCACTCACGGCTGATCAAGCACTCCAGAGAATCCGTACGGAGAGTGGTAAACATTTCGATCCTCGAATCGCAGCCCTTTTCGACAAACACAAGGATGAAATCCTCGAGAGAGAGGAAGTGGTCTGATGAATTCGCCCAAAGCAGAATCCGGCGTCTTTTCGCAGAAACCGGTCTTGCACCTTCCCGTTTTCAACGAGTCCGGTGGCAAGGACATCTACGTGGCCGGTAACGATGCGCGTACGATCAAGGTACTGAGGATTTTATCTGCGGTGGCTCCTACCGATTCCACCATTCTCATCGATGGTGCCAGTGGTACGGGAAAGGACCTGGTCGCTCGATTGGTCCACCAGACCAGCAAACGGAGTGACGGTCCGTGGGTTCCCGTCAATTGTGGAGCCATTCCGGGTTCCCTGATCGAGAGCGAATTGTTCGGTGCCCTCAAGGGAGCATACACAGGGATTGATCGGGACAAGCAAGGCCTGATAGAGAAGGCGAACGGTGGAACCCTGTTCCTCGACGAGATCGGTGAATTGCCCCTTGATGCCCAGGTGAAGTTGCTGAGGGTTCTGCAGTCCGGGCGGATCAGAGCCGTTGGATCCAACGAGGATCGGTCCGTGGATGTTCGCATCATCGCAGCCACCAACCGAGACCTGCGCCAGGAGGTCAAGGAAGGTCGTTTCCGTCTCGATCTTTTCTACAGGATTCATGTGGTTCACGTCGAACTGGCTCCTCTGTGCGAACGCGAGTTCGAGTTTCCTCATATCGTCGAGTCGGTTCTGGAACGTCTGCGGAACAAGTATGCCGAGGTTCCGCCGTTGAAGAGTAGTGCTATTGAAGTGTTGATCCAGCACACCTGGCCCGGAAATATCCGCGAACTCGAAAATGTTCTGGAGAGAGCCGTTCTGCTCAATTCCGGTGCAGAGATCGATGGAGACACGATTCGGGAACAGATCGCTTCTTCGCCGGTGGACCAGTTCGAACAGTCAACCGGCTCGGATCGCCAGGTGTCCGGATATTGCGTTTCGATGAGTCTGAAGGAAGTGGAAGATGCCCACATCCAGAAGGTTCTCAATCATCACGGTGGAAATAAGACACGCGCTGCTCGAGATCTCGGCGTCAACGTGAAAACTGTTTACAACCGAACGGTCGGACGTAGTCGCAAGGAAGATCTCACTTCAGATGTGAACGAGGACTGAGCGGGGGCCCAGGAACAGGCAAGTCCTGTCGGTGATTACAGTCCAGTTGGATCTATGACGAGCGCTTTCAGTGTTCCTCTTCGTTCGATCTGGATCACGACCGGATTACCAGAGCGGAGTTTCACGAGGCTCTCACTGTGGGCGTCGAGGCAGTCTCCGAGTGATCCGAAGTTCAGGGAGAGTCCGTTTACCGACAGTAACACGTCATTTTCTCTCAGCCCGACGCGTTCGAGAAGACTACCGGATTGAATCCCGAAGATCTTCAGGGTGCCGTCTTCGCGCACCTCGCTCGAGGCACTCATCAACTCCCTCTGGCATTCGGCGATATTCGCAAGTCTTTCCAGCAAGGGTCTGTTGATGCGGTATACCTCCGATTGGGGGCGG
Source organism: Planctomycetes bacterium UBA1146 (assembly GCA_963854815.1). Lineage (GTDB taxonomy): Bacteria > Planctomycetota > UBA8108 > UBA1146 > UBA1146 > UBA1146. The sequence goes on along the minus strand of CAWLAN010000097.1, from coordinate 3,923 downwards.
CCTCTCGTCGTGGTGCCGGAGGCTGAATCGGGAGGTTTCAGCATCTCGTCGAGCACAACCCTTTGTTCGGCTGTCAGTTCACTCCTCAGTTTCTGTTCCGTGATCTTTTCCGAGTTCATGGCGATCGCGGGAATGGTGCTGGGAAGCCCTATCATGAATCCCCAGACGATGGCTGCCAGCAAGATGAGTCCGAAGGTACCCCACAGTATCTTCTCGATGATTTTCATTCTTCGGTCCTCCTGATAGAGCGATCGATGCCACGCAATGCAGCCCGGAACCAGTGCGGATCCGTCGCTTCTATAGTAGCGGATCCGTTTCTTTTCTTCATCTCGACCGAAGCGGGAAACCCGGTATCAACTCGAGTGGCCGTGGAACAGGTGGGAATAATGGTGCCGGACCATGGAGAAGAGAAGATGGTGCACCGATGGGGCAAATCCACACCTCTCCGACCACCTGGAGCCCACGAGGCTGCAAAAAGCCGGGCTTGGGCAAGCACAGGGTCGCGGTTCGGGTCGCCTGGACCACCTTTCCCGGAGTTTCCCCGGAATCCGCCATCAGACCCGAAGGCAGATCCACCGACAAGACAGCGCATGACTGGTCGTTCATCCAGTCTATGGCGCATGCGATGGCTCCGGTGGGTGAGCGACTGATTCCGCTTCCGAGAACCGCATCGATGATGAGATCCTCGCTCTGTGTCCCGGAGGCTGCGGGAGGATCGCAGTCAACTTGTACAGGAATCCCCAGGTGTACACATATGGACCGGTTGGTTGATCGATCCATATGGCGAGATTGTGGCGCCAGATCGATGATTTTCACACTGGCATCGAGCGAATGAAGATGACGGGCAATGGCAAAACCATCTCCTCCATTGCCGCCTGGTCCACAACAGATCGTGATTCGCTTGTCCTCGATCTTACCGCCGTGTTGCTCCAGTAGATCGATAGCGCACAAAGTGACACCGATGGAAGCGTGTTCCATCAGGATCAAACCGGGGATTTCGAATTCCTCGATGCAACGACGATCGATGTCTCTGATGTTGTCCTGGCTACAAAGTTCAGGTTCGAACACTTCATCCCTTTCATCGATCTCTTGGGTTGCGAGCGATTCCCAATCGCTGGTGCAGTGGAGTGTATCTGAAGTAGGTTTCGAAAGTCAGCACCGCGAGAGCCGTCTGGGCCACCCTTCCTCCTGCGGCTCCGATCCAATTCGGGTCCGGAGGCCATGAGCCGATCGATTCACCTTGCTGGATCTGTAGTTGTAGAACCTTTTGCTGCAATTCCTGGTTCCATTTCTTCCATGGACTGCCGCCAACATGGAAGAGTGCGAGCGTTGCCGTGTACCAGTAGTACATCGATTGTGGGTGTTGATCCCATTGTGACCGGACTTCGGGACGAGGAGGGTGCTCGGCGATCCTGCGGGCACTGGCGAGGCTCTGGGCCGAGACGGGAGAATGTCCCAACGAGAGACGTGTGATCAGTCCGACTGCATCAATACCGAATCCAGTTCTTCCCCTACCGCGTCCGCGATCGGAATAGATGGCATGTCCGGTCTCATCGATCGCCCGATCGAGGTAGCGTTCGAGAGAACGGATGGTTCGGGCACTGGGCAGGATTCCTGCCTCGATACCGGCATGGATGGCGAGAACTTGCCAGCCGGTGATGGAGAGGTCGTTGCGCAGGGATGGGGCGGGCGTGTAATCCCAACCCCCTGCTGGTTGCTGGCTCGATTCGACAAAGGAAATGGCGCTGCGGGCGGCCTCGGAAATGGCGGGGTCTCCAGTGAGTTCGGCGGCCTCACACAGGGCGAAGGTAGCGATTCCGTGATCGTAAAGATTGCGTGGGCCAGTGGCGATATCGGTGCGAATGCAACCACTCGGATCCTTGTGATCGAGTAGCCACTGAAGGGCTCGATTGCAGGCAACTGATGACGGGTCTCCATCGTCATCAGGCATACTCCCGTTGCCCAACAGGGCCAGCAGGGCGAGCGCTGTGATACCTGCCCTGTGTTCGGGATAACCTGCACCCGTGCAAGGTGTTTCGGCATCTTCACAGTGGCGGTCGAAATGATCAGGGGACCAGCTTCCGTCTTGATCTTGATGCCGCAGCAGCCACAGCAACCCGGCGCCAACCGCATCCTCTGTGTTGGGATTGCCACCATGAATTCGAAGCGCCTCCGAGCGGGCATCACCTCGACGACCGTTACCCGCAGATCCCTCGGCGGCTCCGACACCGGCGACGTCGGTAGTGACCTCTTCACCTGCAGCGCTTGCGGGTTCTGGCTCCAGGGGTGGATCCGGGAGCGGGACATCGCTTGGCTCTGTCTCGGGTTCTTGTGCCTCCGGCGCGACAGGTTCCTGCTTGGTGGTGGTTTCGGGCTTCCTGGCTTCCCATCGAATCACGAAGGTTTTTGGTGCAGGGGGAGGCTCGGCCACGGGAAACAAGAAAGGGATCAACACCAGTAGCAGAGTGCCGTGGAGAATCACTGAAGCGACCACTGCGGAGAAGGGATCGGACGGAGTCGTGGCGATCTCTCGCTGCAGGGGACCCTCTCGAACAGTGCTGGGAGGAGGTGGCCGGCGTACTTTTCGAATCGGTGCTCTGATGGTCCGTGTTGGCCGTGGAGTTGTTATCGAGGAGGAGTGACGCGATTTCGATGGCAGAATTCTCGGCTCTTTGTGGCCGCCGAGGCGCCGCGATCGCAAGCCCAGCCGCGAGCGAATCCATGTCCATTCCTTCTCGAACAGTCGTTTCAGGAACCGGACCACCCTGCCCTCCTTCTGGCAACCTCTGTGCGACGAATTGTACTCAACGGAGCCGATCTCTCATGATGGGCCTCCAGCGCCCTCCTTCGCACCCATCCTGAAGCGACCAGCGGATCGATGCCACCCTCACTCGATCTTGACTCTCTGTGGCGTCGGGATACGATGCCGGACTGTTCCCCTGCGGGGACTCCGGACGGGGAATACTCATGGTTTCTGGAGTCTGGGGGCGACTTTCGGCGAGAACTCCGCTTTCGAGAGTGGGTCGCGTCGGAAGTCGTGCCAGATGTGGCACAGCACCGCTTCGAACCGTCAATCGTACTTGACGGGAATTCGTTGCCGGGAGGTCGGAAAGAGCCCGAGATTCCGTATTCTCAGGGTCCTGGGTAGATCAGGGCTGCTTGGCCGAAGATTTGCTGCACATGGAAACGGGCGTTGAAGAAACTTCTGTAGTCCCGCCCTCTCGGGGAGGTGGTGGAGGATGATGGTTCTTCTCGACCAGAAATGAAGCATCCCAGCCCCGGATCCGGCAGAGTCCACTACCGGATGTTATGGGGGAAAGGAGAGCCAGCGTGTTCTACGCTGACATATCGACTCGCACGATGAGACTCGTGCTATTGTCCATCGCCGTCTTTGCTGTACTGGTCGGAGGGTGTGATTCCGGTCGCCGTTTCGGCGCCGGTTTCGGTGACGATCCCACCGGACCTCCGATTCCTCCGACACCTCCTGATTGTATTTCGCCTTCGCTCAACGATGTCAATCCTGAGCAAGGCGGCGCCGGTACCGAGTTGACTCTCACCGGGGTGAACTTCTCACCCCAGCTCGAGGACAACCGGGTTGTCTTCCGCAGTTTCAGTAACAACACGGTGCTGGATGGTTATGCGACCAATATCACCGTCGATAACTCTGATCCCAACGCCTGTGGTTCTCCCTCTATCCTTCAGGTTGTCGTTCCTGGGGGAGTCCGTAGTGGTACCGTCGAGTTGTTTGTCAACGGTATTTTCTCAGGTGCCTTCGGCTTTACCGCTGCCCCGGAAATCGTCGGATTTGCCATCGGCGACGACGGAGTCGGCGTGCTTCAGAATGCTGGCGGCCAGATCGTTCCCGATACGGTGGTAATGTACGGCTACAATCTCAATGGCGTGACAGGTGCCTCCGTCGATGA
>CAWLAN010000096.1:0-10391 GCA_963854815.1 Planctomycetes bacterium UBA1146 | reverse complement strand
GGACGAGGAGGACCAGACCAAATCCGGTGGAATCAGCGCTACGACGAAGGAAAGACAAGAGGGGAGCGATGTAGCGACCGATGAACACTCCCAGTTTCTCGACCAAACTTCTCATCCTGCTCCATCCCCGCGGCCGTGGTCGGCCGTTCCCCAGCTGCAAGATCTGCGATCAGCTTACCTCCGCGAGACGGGAGGTGATCTCCTCAGAGAGAAATGTACAGGAGACGCCAGCGAGAGTCATCCTGTCGGACGCCTCTCTCTCGTGAGAGAAGTCCACCCAGGACCGAGAAACCACCTTGTTCGGTGCCGCTTTCGGCGGTCAAGAGCCCCCAGAGAAGTTCCAGACCCCAGTAGTCTTGCTCCTGGCGCCATCGAAGGATTTGCCAGGCGCGCGAATGAGACCAGGAGATCCCGTCCTGGTCATCGAAGGGGAGGATCGCCGGGGCAGATCCTGTCTTGCGTCCGCTGGCATCGGTCTCCCAGCGTGCCAGCGGCCACAGCAGATAATTCGATCTCTTGCCTCGCTCGGGATCCTCATCGGTGATGCTGCGCCAGATAGGAAAGAGACGCCGTACTTCTCGCCGCCGACCCGCCGCCTGCTGATCTTCCCACTGCCAGATGGGCCACAGGAAGAAGCCACTGCTGAGACCGGGTCGATCATGTCTTCCCCAGATGGGGTAGAACTCGAGACGAGTCCATTCCCCCTGCCGTTTCCCGATGGTCCAGGGCAGCAGTGACCAACTCGATGTCTCGCTCCGAGAATCATGTTCTTCGGTCCATAGCGGGTAGAGGATCGTTCTTGCGATTCGAGATTTCGATTCGATCTTGCCATAGAAGGGCCACAGCCACCTGGAGATGGTTGGATTGTCCGTATCGAGTTGAGTTCTCGTTTGGTGCCAGAAGGGCCACAGGATGTAGGTGGATTCGTCACGCAATTTTCCATCGCTGGTGAAACCCCGACTGCGGGAATAAAAGGGAAAGACGCGCAGTCCCTGACGAAGAGGACCTTCCTCGATTTCGACGAAAGGAAACAGCCAGTAGGTGGAGACCTGGTCTCTGTCGCGCAGTCGTGCCCACAGTGGGAACAGGACGAAGTCGATCCGATCCTTTCCCAGGATCCCCTTGATGGTTCCACCGAGCGGGGCAAATGCGAAGTAGTTCCCTTCTTCATCGTCGAATCCCCACAGGAAAAAGGGCAGCAAGAAGCCGTCGATATCCTCGCTCCCATCGACATGGGTGTAGGCCATCCGGTGGTAGAGGGGGATGATCCAGGTCTCCCGGACCCGCTCCTCGACCCGGTCGCGAAAGAAGGGGTAGAGCACCCGTATTTCTTCGCTATTGGGCGTCTTGCTGTGAGAGAAGAAGGGCCAGAAATGTTCCGATTCCCGCACGATTCCGCCAGCAAGTTGCTCGCTGCGTTCGATGTAGAATGGAGCAACACCTCGATCGGCATCGACGGGGGTTGTGCATCCTGAGACCAGGACACTGAAAAAGATGGTCGCCAGCAAGATCCTCATCGATCCAACCGGACGGGAAGCATCAGATCGGGGCAGCATCCTTCCCAGATTCGGTCGAGATCCCTGTGCAGAACCATCCCCGGAGTGAGACCGAGATACTTGGTGGCGCCGCTGCCTGTATCGTCGTCGGTGACGGCGATGCCGATTCTCATACGCATACCTGGCCAGGGTACGAAATCATCTTCACCTCTCTGTTCAGCGATGCCCTCCCATGGGATTGTCATCTCGTAAACTGCTCCCGTTCCATCGGCTTTGCGAACCACGATGTGTTCCCCGTCTGGTTCATCTTCATCCTCCTCGTTGAAGGGGGGAGGATCTTCTCCAGACTCATTCGTTTCTCCCTCTTCGGGAACCGGCTGGGGCCGCGGAGGTACGAAGGCAAGGGTCAACACCAGATCATCGCTACGTGGACGAACCCCTCCATCGCCTTTTGTATCGAGAACAAGCACCAGGCAATCACCGATCCACCTCTTTGCGTCTCGGTCGTGGCTGGTGGTGTTATCGTCATCGATGTCCACGGCAATATGCAGCCCTTCTTCAGACCAGCCGAAGAAAACCCGACCGGAGAGGTCGGCCCGGTCTTGCCAGGGGATCCGTGGTTCGCCCGGTCCTTGTAGTCCCCGGATGAAGCGTGGCTTCTGCAGCGGGATGCCACGGGTAGCATTCCACGGCTCATCCAGCGATCCGTCGATGATGGGTGCGACCTGCATCCTGGCAATCTGGTGATCCTTTCGTCCCTCCAGGGCTTGTTGTCGCGCTGCTCCTTCGAGCATCCAGCTGGCTGTGGCTCGCTGCAGCGGATCGATAGCCAGATCGAGGATCGTATGCTCGATCAAGTCGATGGCCTTGTGCGACTCCTGCAAGTCGAGCAATCGAACGGCCTCATCTTTCCAGTTGGTTGACTCCTGCAGAGATTCCCACGCCGTGATCTCTCGCTCACGTGCCGTTTGAGAACGGAAACCTGCTGCACCACGGGATGAAACGGTGAAGAGCGTATCGCCGACCACCGATGCATGGTGGAGCCGGCCAAGCGGTTTGATGTGGTTCGTCACTTCCAGGATTCCCTGGCGTGAGGTGAGCGGGGTACCCGTCGATCGATCGAGAATGGTTACCTCGCCCCGAAGTCGATCGGCCACCACGACCCAGTCTCCACGAGGTTGGAGATTCACCGAGTCATAGGCAGGAGCCAGTTTGTGCGTCCATACCAGTTCAGCTTCCGGGATCTCCCGTAGAGACAGCCCGAGTGTCGATCTCAGTTTCAGGATGCTCCGCTTCTGGAAATCGCCGCACACCAGCAGTAGTTCATCTGCATCGATCTGGAGTGCCGTGATTCGACGACGATCTTCGGAGAGGTGGCGTTGCCAGCCCACCTTTCCCGTCTTCATATCAAGGCCGAGCAGGGTGGGTCGATCCGCCCTCCAGTACAACTCGCAGACCAGTTGATCTTCCGAGGGTGACAAGTGCATTTGCGAGATGATGTGCGGGAGGTCCGTGGTCCACAGGGTCTCTCCGTCATCGGAGTACCGACTCACGTTGCCGCCTTCGAGCGCCACGATGAATCCCCCCGGGACCAACACGGGAGCCGAAGCGAGAGAAGCTGCTGGCTCCTGCAGTATTAGTTGCTGGAGAATCTCACCATCCTCCATCGAGCGCAGTTCGACCATGTCAGGGATTGCATACCCGATGAGCAGTCGTTCATCCCGGATCACCGGGTCATCGAGCAGAGCACCCCTTCGAGGTTGTTTCCACAGTACCTCGCCGCTTCTGGCCTCGAAGGCGACGATTCGTTCATCTTCGGTGACGGTGATCAGGGTCCCTTCATCCGCACACGATTGCTCGATACGGATCTCCGGACCAGCAAGATCATCATCGGATCGGATCCGGTGACTCCAGGCGACAACGCCATCCTCGAGTTGCAACCTCCAGATCTTGGTTCGATCGTGGAAGATCAGACCTGTGTCATCGATGTGAACAGGAGCAGAAGGAAGATCTCGGCGTGACAGGATGATGCTTCCTCTGATCTCGATCGGGTCTCGATTCAGATCAGTTCTCCACAGCAGAACACCGTCGTGTGAGTCCAACAGTTGCGCAGATTCGCTGGTGAGGATCAGTACACGCGAGTCATCTTCAAAATTCTCGTTGTCGGAGAGGGGCCAGATCTCACTGGAGCGAGTCTGTCCCAGTTCCAGTCTTCCACTCCAGACACGATGAAGCGGAAGACCCGGGTGGTTTCTCCTGACATCAGGCAGTTTCGTGATTTCGTTGCGCAATTCCTGAAGTCGATCTCCGAGGGTGACCGTTCGCTCGATTCCATCGATGGTTCGGGTCATGAGACGGTCTCCATCGGATCTACTCAGTTGTTCGATCTGATCGATGGCTTGTCTCAGACGTCCCTGTTCACGCAGAACTTCACATCGCCTTAGTTTTCCGATCACGGCCTCGTCGCTATCAGGTTCACGAACGATCAAAAGGTTGATCTGGTGCAGGCAGCGGTTCAGATCGCCGATGCGGTAATAGCCCTCAGCAGCTTCCAGCCGCGCGTTTCTTCCGCTAGCGCAGCCAGGTCGCATTCGAGCCAGAGCTCGCCAGCGAACGGGTGCAGAAAAGTCTGCCAGTTCTCTGGACTCAGCGACAGCGCGGACCTCACGCTGGGCGACTCTCTGCTGGCCCCCGGCGGCTCGATCCAGTTCGAGCAACAGGTGAGTGAACGCGACCTCTGCTGGCACCCAACTTTTGTTTCGTGATTCGACCAGCGTATTCGCGAGTGGACGCGGCGATTCACTCAGCATCAACGTGCAGATCAGGGTTGCACATTGCAGGGCTCCGATGCGTAGCGAGTGAACCGCTCGTTGCCAGCCCAGTGAGATGCGATCTGCCGGGTCTGATTGTGCACGGATGAGAGTGGTTTCGAGAAAGATCCTCTCTGTCTCCGAGAAGACCAGATCGGAGCGTTCCAGCTGCAATTCCACGGTTCGACGCAGAGCCTTCTGTCGGAGAGTATTGCCGGACAGGTCCAGTTTCATGAGCGGATCGAGGCGTCCCGGGATCACCGAGTTCCAGACATCGTCTCCCTGGGTTCTCGATGGCACCAGGATCTGGACGTCGAGGCCTGATCTGGTCAGGATCGCCCCGTCGAGAGGTTCCATCTCACGCGAGCAAGCTCCGATTCCCTGGACCGATTGAAGCACCCCATCCGGGCTGTACGAAATGATCGCGTCGCCCGAACTGACCCACCAGCCGCCCCCGGCAGCGGCGATCACGTCTGCGATCTCTCCGGAGAGCGGTGCAGGCACTGCACTTCGCCACAGGAATCGCGGTGATTCATCGCCACCACAACTCCAGCAGGCAAGTTCTGATCCCTCGATCACCACCAGCGAATCTCCCGTGGAAGATAGGCACCATCGACGCGCCGAGAGAGTGGGGATGGTCCCCAGGATCTGGCCATCGCGCGCATCGAGGATGGAGATTCCCGGGGCTCCAGGGGGCAAGGCGAAGAGCCGCCAACCGCTTCTACGCAGCAACTGGCCACTGGGAGGGTTTTGCATCAAGTGGTTGCGAAGGCCAAAACTGCTCGGACTGTTCAGATCCTGCATCCACTCCACCGCGCCATCCGAGGTGCGCAGGGTGATGACGGATCCTCGACCGCTCGACCAGTGGATTCGACCGGTTCCGGCCACCGGAGTTGCCGGCGAGGCCTGCAGTGCCAGCCAGGTGGAACCGGTCGTTTCTCCCAGATGGCGAACCCAGAGGATTCTACCCCTCTCGTCGATGTGACTCGCGAAAGCCTCGACACGATCCCCCTCACTCGCGACCGCGACGACAACGATGCCGCCAGGAACCTTGCACGGGGAAGAAAGAGCCCGGATCGCCTGAGGCTTCTCTTCGGGTCCGAGGATTGCGTCGAGATCGACCTGCCAGAGTCGCTGCCCGGTAGATCCATCGAGTGCCTCGATGCGATCGGTGAGGCTCGCGATGATCATCGATCCACGTCGAACCGGACGGAGGATGGTCCGAGGAAGTAAATCTCTGTGCTGCTGGGGGAGAACCCGTCTCCAGATCTCCTCGGCGCTGGCAAGGTCTATCGCACGGATCTCACCAGGAAACTGGATCCACACCCGTGAATCGTCGGAGACAGCTCCGACACGCCCCTGGGCAAATTGCCACGGGGCCTCGAATCGATCCGATTCGCCGACGCCGGCCTCGCAGTCGATGGGAATCAGCACCTCGTCTTCAACGATGGGGGGGCCCTCGGCTGTGGTTGCGATGGAAGACGATTCGAGACCGGGATTCTCGATCCAGCGCAGTTCGAGCGATCGTTGCCAGCTGTGGAGATCACCGCGTTCGAGTGCAGATTCTGCCAGTGACCTGGCCAGAGATGCAGGAACCGCCCCGAGCGGAAGATCCATCAGCAAGCAGGTCCGTCGGCGATCAGCACGAGCATCAAGACCCGGCACAGGAGTTTCAGGGATGCGAGGCAAAGTGCGCAGACGGATCTCGTCGATCACTCGATCTCGAAGCGGCGCCTGAAGCCGTGCGACCGTTGCCCGCAGATAGACACCGGCACCGACATGGAGTCCTCCTCCGACAGGAGTGGTCCCGCCCGGATCCCCGTCGACGAGTCGCTCGGCGAGAGCCGCCAGGGAATCGAGGATTTGTGCCTCGACCCCGGTTTCGAGACTCTCCTCGATGCGCCGCACCAGAGGGGTGAGTTCGTTGCTACTGGCCGGGATCCACACCCCATCGGCTGCCCGCACCTGGTCGATCGTCACAGGTATCGAAGCGCAAGCCAGCAAGGCGCCCAGTAGCCACACGTACATGGAGTGAGGCAGCAGCGAGGAAATGCTGCGAAAGTGTCGCGAGTTCGAGTCTGACTGTGGCACCAGAAGGCCTCCTGGAGTTTCTCCGGGGTCCCTCTGCTTGTAAGAGATGTGTCCCTCTGGCTCAACCGGTGGTGGCGGAAGAACGGGCGCCGATGGAGCCCAGAAGGGCCGCTGCTGCGTCTGCAACACAGCGCAGGGAGGCCAGTGGGGGCATTCCAGGAACCAGGGCGTGATCGGCATCGATCACGAAGAGGCCTTCCAGGCGCCCCAGCCAGAAGAGCGGAAGAACCACCGCTGCCTGCTTTTCTGGGAACAGATCGGGGAAATCTGCCTCTCGCCATCGCTCTCCTGGATCGGTGAACCGACCCACTGGCAAGGAGAATTGTTCGGCCGGAAGTTGTGTCGATCTGGAAGAGCATGGGATCAGCAGCTGATCCTTGCGCACGAATAGAAGTGCACGGCAGCCATCTGGAATGGTAGAGAAGATCAGATCCTGCAGTTGATCCTCCGTGGCGGAGGCGATCTTTCGAAGCAACTGATCGACCGGGAATCCAGCTTCGGTGGCGCGGCGTTCTCTTTGTTGAGCCTCCAACCGGTGCAGGGTTAATTGCAATTCTCTCTGCAGGTCTCGGTTTGTCTGGCGCAACTTCCGCCGTTCGGCTGCGCGAAGAAGCACTTCGAGGAGATCCTTCTGCAGGTCCACGATCGGCTTTTCGATGTAGGAGTATGCTCCCAGTCTCATGGCGGCCAGAGCACTCTCGAGCGTTGCCGCTCCGGTTGCCATCACAACCTCTACTTCGGGTGCAATCTTCTTGAACTCCCGGAGCACGTCGAGCCCATCGATCCGGGGCATCCTCAGATCGACCAGTGCAACATCGGGTTCGCGTTGGTGCAGCTTCGCCAGTCCCTCCTCGCCACCGCTTGCCGACCTGACTTGAATTCCTTCCGATTCGAGAAATAGTTGCAGGCTTTCTCTGACGAAGGGGTCGTCATCGATGATGAGGATTTCCAGTTCTGTGGCCGAGCAGGGGTTCATCGGGATTGTCCCTGCCACATCGAAGAGACATCGAGTGGATCGAGTTCCTCGCTGCCGAGTCGAGCCATGGAGTCGGGCAGTTGTAGACGGAAGGTTGTTCCGTTCCCGGGCGAGGTGGTCAGTTCGATTTCTCCACCGGCACCATCGATGATTCTTTGTACGACGTAGAGCCCGAGTCCACTGCCCCTGTCGGCGTCTTTGGTGGTGTATAGCGGTTCGAAGGCGCGTTGGGCGACCTCTGGATCCATCCCGGGACCATCGTCGATGACTTCCAGTTCGATTCCGCCGTCGGGATTTTTTTTGCTCCGGATGGTCAATTTCGATCCGGTTCCGGACTCACGGACTGCATCTGCGGAATTGAGGATCAGGTTCATGATCACCTGTTGTAGTGCGGTGGCATCTCCCGACAGATGGAGCCCTTGTTCGATCTCGAGTACCGTCTCGAGACCAGCATCTCTGAGACGTGCTTCACAGATCGCCAGCGTTCCCTCGATGGCATCGGAGACGCAGAAAGGCGCCTCTCCACCGGGATGGAATGGACGAGTCCGTGCAAACGCGAGCAGGTTTCTGCACAGTGCGCGGCAGAAATCTGCGGCGTCATGAGCGCGCTTCAACATATCCTTGGTGCGGGATCCTTGCTCTTCTTTATCGATTTCTCGCTGAGCCAGTTGTAGGAATCCGATCACCGATGCGAGTGGATTGTTCAGATCATGGGCGAAGCCACTGGCGAGCCTTCCGATGGCAACCATCTTCTCCTGGCGCGACAGTTGTTCGCGGCTGGCGAGCAGTTCTTCATGTGCACTGCGCAGTTCCTCGAACAGCCGAGTATTCTGGAGATCGACCGCCAGTTGTGCAGTTACCGCGGCGACCCAGTTCAGTTCCTCGACCTGGAACGGCTCGGTTCCGAAGCCTCTTTCCAGATAGAGGACCGTGGCGTTCTCTCCTCGGCCGGCCAGTGGAAGCGCCAGTGCCGAGATCGCCTGTTTTCGACGCAAACATACGCTTGCTTCGAATGATTCTCCGACCTGAGAAGAGATGAGTCCCTCACGGCGTCGTCTCGCTGTGTCGATGAGGGTGCGACTGGGATCGAGGTCTTCCAGATCGAGCATCTCCTTGTCGCGTTGGCCCACGGCATGAGGACCTGTTTCATCATCCCAGCGGATCCATCCCCAGGCTTCGAAGTGAACCCCTGTCCCGATCACGGCAACCACCTGACTGACCAGTTCTTGTGCTGGCAAGTCCGACTGGGCGAGCATACCGACCTCGAACAGAGCTTCCTGAAGGCTCTTCTTGACCTGGGTTGGGGGTGCATTCTCCCGAAGTCGTTTTTGCAGGCTCTCCGGATCGATCTTCAACGAAAAAGTACTGACATGCTCCTGCACCGCATGGACTGCGATACGACAGTCGCCGATACCGATCACATCTCCGGGTTCGAGGATGGTACGGTCGACGATCTCGTCATTGAGAAGGGTCCCGTTGCGGCTGCCGCAATCACGTAGGCACCAGGTATCATCTCCGAGAGGGATCACTTCGGCGTGATGACGAGAAGCTCGCGTGTCATCAACGATGAGGTCATTGGTCGGATCACGACCGATACGAACCGGATCGTTTCCGAGTACGAAGCGTTGCCCACGACCTGGTCCCTCGACGACGATGAGGTGCAATTGAATCCTTCCGGGACCTCTCTGGAGAGACAGAAGGGTCCCGAGAAGATTACGATGATGGCTCAGATGGAGCCGACGGGGCCGCAGGAAGTGGCTCAAACGGCGCTTCTCGCCGATACCGCGAATTTTCGAGTTACTGCAGGACCGACTTCAATTGCGACTGAAGACGGGGGATCACCTCGAACAGGTCACCGACCACCCCGTAGGTAGCCACTTTGAAGATGGGTGCGTTCGGATCCTTGTTGATGGCGACGATCGTTCTCGAGGAGGACATCCCGGCCAGATGCTGGATTGCACCCGAGATGCCCACAGCGATGTATAGTTTGGGACTGACCGTTTTGCCCGTCTGGCCCACCTGATCAGAATGAGGACGCCAACCCGCATCGACGACTGCTCGCGATGCGCCGACTGCCGCCTGGAGAACTTCAGCGAGTTCCTCGAGCAGGACGAAGTTGGCGGGATCCTTGAGACCCCTTCCTCCTGAGACGATGATCTCTGCTTCAGTCAGGTTTATCTTTCCGGCAGTTCCTTTTTCGAAACCCGTGCGTCGAACAGATGACACGGTGGTGGCATCCTGTTCGATCACGGTTGCGGCTTCTCGTTCGAGTCGCTCGCCGTAGTTGGGACGAATTGAAACCAGAGCTGGAAACTGACAAATCTTCTGCCGCAACAATGCCTTACCGGCATAGATGGGGCGCTCGATCTCGATGATGTCTTCTCTCCTGGTGATGGAGACGCAATCTGCGGCCACCGAGGTACCCAGGGTTCCGGCGGTCAGAGCGATGACTTCCTTGCCAGTCGAGGTTGCGGCGCAGATGACCACATCTGCCGATTCCTCGCGGAAGATGGCAACCAGTTCATCGGCGATGCCATCGGCGATTGCATCGTTGAGGGACGCTCCATCTCGGACGATGATTCGATGGGCACCTGCAGTGCTTGCCGAGTGCGCCGCGTTGGCACCGGAGGGTCCGCAGATGACCCCGACAACCTCGCCAGATCCGGACTCGGCGAGATTCCTTGCGCTCCCGAGTGCCTCGAGGCTGGCAGTCTTGATCTGACCGTTTCGTGCTTCTATCCACACGATGATCTTCATGCGCTTCCTTCCGGATTCACCCTAGATGACCTTGGCTTCTTCGCGCAGTAGGCGGATCAATTCGTCCACGGCTTCGGGACCCTCCCCGACGATCCGGCCTTCGGGTCTCGGCGCAGGGGTAGTGACCGCTACCGTTTCGAAAGAGGGCTCGCCGGTTTGTGGAGTGACTTTCTCTATCGGTTTCTTCTTTGCCTGCATGATGTCCTTGAGTTTCGGGTAGCGAGGTTCGTTGAGGCTCTTTTCAGCTCCGACGATGATCGG
>CAWLAN010000095.1:0-10493 GCA_963854815.1 Planctomycetes bacterium UBA1146 | reverse complement strand
AAACTCAGGGCTTCCATCATCAGCCGACTGAAGATCATGGCAGGCCTGGACATCGCCGAGAGAAGGATTCCGCAGGACGGAAAGTTCCAGTTGCGGATCGACGGGCGACAGGTCGACTTCCGGGTTTCGACGCTGCCAACGGTACATGGCGAGAAGGTGGTGCTGAGGATCCTGGATTCCAGTGCACTGGCGCTGAGCCTCGATACTCTCGGATTCGAGGAGAAGGCCCTCAAGGACATTCGTGAGGCGATCTCCCGCTCTTACGGGATGTTGCTGGTCACGGGTCCCACCGGAAGTGGCAAGTCGACTTCACTGTATTCGTGCGTCAATGAGATTCTCTCTGTCACCGAGAACATCACCACGGTGGAAGATCCAGTCGAGTATCAGATCGAAGGAGTGAATCAGGTGCCCGTCAATGTAAAACGAGGCCTGACATTTGCTCGTGCTCTCAGATCGATCCTGAGACAGGATCCAGACACCGTGATGATCGGAGAGATTCGAGACCTCGAGACTGCTGAAATCGCCGTCAAGGCTTCTCTCACCGGTCACAGGGTTTTTTCAACACTTCATACCAACGATGCACCTTCCACCGTGACTCGTCTCGTGGACATGGGCATCGATGAGTACCTGGTTTCCTCAGCAGTCCAGTGCATTGCCGCCCAGCGTCTTTGCCGACGCCTTTGTGAAGACTGCAAGCGAGAAGTGGGCACACTTCCTGCGCGCAGACTCGAGGCTCTCGGATTCCTTGCTGAAGAAGCAGATGACGCAAAACTCTGGGAGCCGGTTGGATGTACTCGTTGCCAGGACGGATATCGCGGTCGTTTCGCCCTACTCGAAACGATGTTGATGGAGGACGAGGTCAGGAGAGCTGTGGTAGAGGGAGCATCCGCCCCGAAGATCCGAGAAATTGCAGTGAAAAATGGAATGGTGCCGTTACGGCGAGCTGGAATTCTCAATGTACTTCGCGGAAAGACATCACTGGAAGAAGTTCTGCGCGTGACGCAGGGCGATTAGAGCACGGGAGAACGCTTTGAAGAAATATGATTACAATTCAAGAAATCCCCAGGGGAAATCCGTGACAGGAACCCTGGAAGCGGAAACTGAGTCGGAAGCGGTTCAGGAACTTCGTCGTAGAGGACTCACCGTGACCTCCATCCGTGGAGGAAAATCACAGCTGCGTAATCGTCTATTCCCGTTCAAGTTTCCGGGAATCAAGGCTTCCAAGGGTGAAAAAAAGATCAGAGGACGCGTTCCTCGTAAAGAGTTAGTCCCAGTAGCTCGTCAACTGGCAACGATGTTCCAGTCAGGAATTCCGCTGGTTGAAAGCCTCGAGGTGATCGAGGAACAGGCAGAAAATCCCGCGCTCAAGGCAGTACTGGGGGACATCGCCTCCGAGGTGCGTCAGGGTAAGGATTTCTCGACGTCCCTGGCTCGCCATCCGAGGGTGTTCGACGACATCTTCGTCAATATGGTCAGAGCTGGTGAAGTCAGTGGTCAGTTGGATGATGTTCTCGATCGACTGGCGACTCACATGGAAGAGTCGGAAGAGTTGCGCGGTGAGATCAAGGGAGCGATGACCTACCCGGTCGTGAGTCTGATTCTCATCGGAGTGATCAGTCTGGGCTTGCTGGTTTTCGTTCTTCCCAGTTTCGAGCAGATGTTTACCGAGATGAAGACGGAGTTGCCTGTTCTCACCGTTATCGTGATGACGATGAGCGATTTCGCAATATCCAATTTCTATCTCATCATCGCCGGCTTCATCGGCTCCTTCTTTGCCTACAAAGCGCTGGTTCGTACCGTCCGCGGAGAGCGGTTGAGGGACTGGATGCTGCTGAAAATTCCCGTCTTTGGACCACTGATCCAGAAAACGATCCTGTCGCGTTTCAGTTCCACATTTGCCACCTTGATCCGTAGTGGGGTTCCGATTCTCGGTGCCCTGGAGATCGTCGGAACCACCACAGGAAACGTTCATTTCGCCGATGCGATTGCCGATTCTGCTGAATCGGTTCGCCAGGGAGAGAGCATCGGAAAGCCACTTGCACGCAGCGGTCGTTTTCCACCGATGGTTACCCGGATGGTGACCATCGGGGAACGCTCGGGTTCGCTGGAACAATTGCTCGAGAAAGTTGCGCAGTTCTACGATCAGGAAGTTCGAGCAACGGTGAAGCAATTGACCTCTCTGATCGAACCCTTCCTGATCTGCATCATGGGAGGAATTGTCGGAACGATGGTGATTGCCATGTTTCTGCCTCTACTGAGCATCTTCAGCGCCGTGAGTGGACGCTGATCGCCGGGGGGGCGAAGAAAAAATGATGAGACAGGATTCTCCAGCAAATATTGTCACATGCGCTGGCATACCGATGATGGCCATTGGCCTCACGACGATACTTCCCTCCGGTATCGCCGGGTGGCCTCTGGGTCTGGTGCTGCTTGCCTGGACGATGTTCGCCCTTCTTCTGTGTCTGGTCCGCTCGCTTCGTCGATATCAGGAATCTCTCGATCTCGTCGGTGCTCTGGCACTGGCAACTCTCACCGGGGGAGTCACCTCTCCATTTGCTTTGTTGCTGCCAGTGGTGATCGTCATCACCGGTGCACGTCTGGGTACCCGCACAAGCCTTCTCCAGGCGACGGTCGCCTCCCTGGTACTGGCTGTTGTCAGTTTTCTCGGCACGACAGGAGCCCTCGGGCTCGGTGACAGCGGTGCCCCTCTGGTTGCGATGTCTCTGGCGCTGCACGGGGTTGCCGTACTCAGTGGCAGATTGAAGGGCAGATGGACCGCTCTCGAGCAGCAGCATGACCTGATCGTCCACTCACTGGAGGAGGGCATCATCGTGACGGATTGTCACGGTCGGGTAGTTCGTGCCAATCCATCGGCTCGCCGGGCTCTCGGTTTTCCCGATGGAGACGACTGGCGGGGCCGCCTGCTGTCCCAGTTGCTGCGCCGTACGACCGATGAGGAATTTCGCGACGCCCTGACTAGCCCTCGAAAGAGACCCCAGGCCATCGAATGGTCACCCAGGGAAGGAGAGCAACATTCCTTCCTGGTGCGAACCACCGAGGTCGAAGATGGGCTGTTGATATCGGTGTTCACCGATCGAACCTCGGAACGACGAGTTGTCGAAGCAGAAGCCAGGCTCCTTCACCTGGAAGAGCTGGAAGAACTGTCGCTGGGACTGGCGCATCAGATCCGCAATCCACTTGCCTCGCTCAGAGGTGCTGCAGTGGAACTCGTCAGCGGAAAACTCCCGGCGCAGCAAGCATCTCAGATGGAAGAGATCATCCGCAGGGAGTCAGAACGGCTCGATCGGACCGTCAATGGTTTCCTCGAGTATTCTCGTTGCCGCAGGTTAGAGAGTCCTCGACCGATCGAAATCGGATTGCTGATCGATGAGGTCATCAATTCCATCCGACAGCGTCAAGATGCTCAGGACATCGAGATCACCCACAATGTCGACGACAGGCTTCAGATTCTCTGTGTCCAGGACGAGTTGTACGAGGTCGTCAACAATCTTGCCATCAACGCAGTGGAGGCGTGCTCCGGCGGAGGCCACATCCATTTCCAACTGACCAGGAAGCAAGACGATGGCGTGCTCGAGGTCAGTGACGATGGAGTGGGAATGTCTCCTGACGTACAAGCCAGGGTATTTCACCCGTTTTTCTCGACCAAGCCTCGTGAAGGAGGCCTGGGATTGGCGATGGTGAGAAAGACGGTAGTTTCTGCCGGTGGATGGATCGAACTGGAGAGCCAGCCGGGAGCAGGAGCCACTTTCCGAATCGGAATGCCTCTGGCTCCGAAGATGGAACCTACAGCGACGAAAGCAGTCACCTGATGGCCTCTGAGAAATTCGACATCGTTGTCGCCGACGACGAACAGAGCATGCGAGAGTTCCTGGAGATTGTTCTCTCCAACGAGGGTTATCGCGTCTGTTGCGTTTCCTCGGGAGAGGAAGCGATCGAGTGTCTTCGTACCAGCGGGGCTCGGGTCTTTCTGCAGGATCTCAGGATGGGTGGTCTCGATGGGATGCAACTTCTGGAAGCCGCTAGTGAACTGGCACCGGGACTGCGAATCCTGGTGATGACCGCGTTCTCCACCTCGGACGTGGCCATCGAGGCGATGCGGCGCGGGGGATTCGATTTCTTGCGCAAGCCATTTCAGAACGAGGACGTCAAGAGCGCGGTGAGACGTGCGATGGCCTCCTTCGGTGACGATGGTGTCGACACAGGCGCTCTTTCCAAGCGTTTGATCGGAAACACACCGGTGATTCGTGAGTTGCTCGAGGTCGTCGAACGCATCGCGCCGACAGATTCGACCGTACTGGTCATGGGAGAGAGTGGCACCGGTAAAGAACTGATCGCCCGGGCGATCCATGAAGAATCTCATCGTCGCGAAGGCCAGTTTGTTGCCGTCAATTGTTCTGCTTTCGCCGAGGGCCTGCTCGAGAGTGAACTATTCGGTCATGTTCGAGGTTCCTTTACAGGTGCAGTGGAAGATCGCAAGGGTGTATTCCTCAGCGCTGATGGAGGAACACTCTTTCTCGATGAGGTGGCGGACATGAGTCACTCCACCCAGGTGAGGATTCTACGGGCTCTGGAAGACCGAAAGGTGATTCCGGTCGGTGGTGACCGGGAACTAGCGACCGATGTTCGCATCATCGCGGCAACCAACAGGAATCTGGCCGAGCAAGTTCGTCTCGGTCGATTCCGGGAAGATCTGTTCTATCGGCTCAACGTGATTCCCATACATCTGCCGCCCTTACGCGAGCGGATGGAAGATCTTCCCCTGTTGGCGGGGCACTTCCTTCGCCGTCATTGCCAACGGATGAAGAAGTCAATCACCGGGTTGTCCCAAGAGGCATGGCAGTCGCTGCGTCAACATCACTGGCCAGGGAATGTGCGCGAACTGGAAAACGTGATCCAGCGTCAGGTTGCTCTTGCGAGAACAGAACGGATTGACCGGATCGAAATCGAGCAGGTTTCGAGCTCGAGTCAGGTCGATGATCCGATCGATGGGTCGCGACCAGCGACCTCGATCTTATCTGCTGAAGACACCCTGAAAACGCAGTTGCCACCCGGTGGCTGCGATCTGGAGGAGCGCCTGGTTTCGTTCGAGAAAGATTTCATACTCCAGGCACTGGAGAGAACCGATGGCAACTTGACCCGGGCAGCGGGTCTGCTGGGGATCTCCTATCGACAGATGCGCTATCGTGCCCAGAAACTCGGGATTCGCTCGCGATCCTATTCGGATTCCCAGTGAATTATCTCACTCCCGTCGAGACCAGGATCCCCTCTAAAGGTCTGATACTGGGTTTCGTCATCTGTCTTGCCCTGCTGATGTGCACCGAATCGCAAGGAGATCCTGACACCACCACGGGGGTTGCGGCGGTGTTTCCCGAGACGGGCGTGCTGCCATTTGCCCATGCACGGGCACTATTTCTCGACATCGAGCCGGGAGTTCCTGATCTGGCCGACAGGCCGATTCTCACCATGCTGGCGATGAAGACCTTCTCCTTGTTCGGAATCGGGATCGCGACGCTGAAGATCTTCTCGGTGGTGCCATTTCTACTGTGCATACTTCTGGTGGCGCTGGTGCTGGCGCGCAGAAGAGGTGAATCGGTTGCGACCCTGGCGGCGTTCATCGTGGCCTTGCAGCCGACCTTCTTGCCGTGGGCGAGTGGTCCCGGGACGATTCCCCTGGCTGCTCTTTCCATCCTGTGTGTGGTACTGCTGGCCGGTAGGGAGGGGAAGTACGCACCGTGGAAAGCCCTGTTGCTGTGTTTTCTGCTCAGTTGGGGTATCAGTCCTCTCATCGCGGTGGCCTATCCAGCTTGCTTGCTGGAGGGGATTCGCAGGTTGCTTCCAGGAACATTGCGTCCCAGAGGCACGGTGATGACGCTGCTTGTGGCAGCGACGATACTCAGTCTTCACCGGTTCGGTGCCGATCCACAATCGTTGGCGATGGGAATCTCCGGATCGGGTGATCTCTTTGGCGGTGGCACGATTCCCTCGATCCTGGGTCTGGATCCGGGTTGGTTGATCGCGGTCATCGCGGCGCTGATCGCCGGTCCCAGGGGTACCGACCAGCAGTTTCATCCGCTCAGGATCCTGCTAGTGACTGGCATCCTGCCCTGGGTGCTGGCCGGAACGCTTCCCGTTTTCCCGCTCATCGTGCTGATCCCGGCAGGTGTTCTGCTGGTGACGGACGTTCTGGCAGATCTCGGCCGCCAGGTGACTTCCTCGCCGATCTTGCTCGGCAAGGGACCCAGGATCGCCCTGTTGATCTTCGCGATGACGGTTCTTTTTGCAGCATCCATCGCGACCGCATCCAGTGATGGGGAATCCGTCCGGATTGCCATCTCATTGGGGCTGATCACTGCGATGGTGGGGATCGTACTGACGATCCGTTCCGGATTGAGACCGACCGTGGGAATCTGGATGGCGATCGTTGCAGTGGTGGCACTGCTGATGCCTGTCAACCTGCATCGGATCTCTCACCAGCAAGATCGATGGCAGATCTACCAGCACCAACTGGATCGAATCCTGCCTCCGGTGGCAACGGTGAGCGGACGCTGGGCACACGCTCTCGTCATCAGTTCCACTCGCCCGGCATCAGTGGAGGTGGAAGGACACGAGCACGTCATCGTTCCCGTTGAGTCATATAAACAGGGTCTGATTCTGGAGAGATACAACCTGTTCGGAGATCACCAGTTGCTCATCCGCCGCAGCGGAGAACCGATTGGCATCTTCGAGAATGCCTGTGCGTTGCAGGAATCGGGGCGCAGATCGGAGGCGAGATCCGATCTGGCGATGTTGCTGAGATCGGATCCGGGCTGTAGCGCCGCCTGGGAACGATTCGGCCTTCTGCTGCTGGAGGATGGCATCGAGGATCTGGCCGCTGAATGTCTGTACTTCGCGATACAGGCAGATCCAGGACGGGAACTGGCAAACCAGCTGCTGGCGAGCCTCTATGCTCGACAGGGAAAGATGAGAGAGGCGAGTCATCATATGTTCATGGGCGGACAGATTCCGTCGCGAGGCTTTCCACCGCCTCCCTCGCCAGCAAGATGGCCTTCAGGCGCAGGTCGCCGGTAAATCCCCCAAGGCCTCCATCGCTAGCCACGACCCGGTGACAAGGAAGCCGAAGTGGCAGAGGATTGCGTGAACAGGCGCCCCCGACTGCCCGAGCACCCCGAGGAGAAGCGGCTCTGCGTGCCAGTTCCAGGTACGAGATGGTCGTGCCGGGGGTGATTTCATCGAGCAGCTTCCAGATCCTTCTCTGGAAGTCAGTTCCACCGCGAGGAGATGCACTCCAGCGCCAGTGAACTCGTTTTCCAGCGAATGCATCCTGAAAATTTCTGGCCAGTGGCGGTGGCAATGGAGCACAGTTGAACTGGTCGATGCCAGCGCTCTCGAGACAGTGTTCGATGGCTCTCGTTCGATCCGGACTGAGCGAAATCGCCAGCAACGAGCGGTCTCGCCACAAAGCTGCAATTCCGGCGCTAATCCCATCGATTCGAAGTGGCTTGTGGTGAAAACAGATTGCAGTTGGCATGCGCCTCCTCGTCGTCAGGATACCTCTCGTCGCGCCTTGCTGAAGTCGCTTCTGGGTACCATCCTGACAGCCGTTGGGAGGTCGAATGTTCCTGTCGGAGGCGATCCGTGACCCGGTTCATGGGCTGGTCAGGCTCGAGAGGGCTGATCTTGCCCTGATCGATAGTCGACCCTTTCAGAGGCTGAGGCTCATCTCCCAGCTGGGTCTCACCGATCGGGTCTACCCGGGTGCCCGGCACAGTCGATTCGAGCATGCCCTCGGTACCGTCGAGGTGACCACTCGACTGCTCGAGGAGATGAGAGCTCGACTGGGACTGGAGGGGCTGTTGAGCCCCCTGTCGATGGCGACCGATGAGGCTCACTTTCACCAGTTACTTCGCATCGCTCGATATGTCGCGCTGCTCCATGACATCGGTCATCCGCCCTTCTCCCATGTGACCGAGAAACTGCTTCCAGAAGGGGGGCACGAGCAGATGACGAGATCCTTGCTCGATCATCCCGACATCTCGAAACCCCTGACCAGATGTGGAGAAGAGATTCAATCGTCGGTGCTGCGGGTGCTCGATCCGCGCGACGATGAACTTCCCGAGAGCCTGCGTTTCGTCCGATCACTCGTCTGTGGTGGCTTCGGTGCTGATCGGATGGATTACCTGTTGAGAGACTCACACTTCGTCGGAGTCCAGTACGGAAACTTCGACCTGCCGAGGATTCTCCACACCCTTCTTCCGGTGGAGACCGATGAAGGGGTGAGGCTCGGGATCGAACGCGGAGGAGTACTCGCTGCCGAAGGGATGCAGTGGGCTCGATTCTCGATGTTCACCCAGGTGTACTTCCACCGGACCCGCAGGATTCTCGATCTTCATCTGATCGATTTTCTCCGTGAGGTAATACCTGGGGGTCGTTATCCGCAAGATCCTGAGCAGTATCTCCGGTGGGACGATTCGAAAATTCTGGGACTACTGCAACAGATTCAGCTCGACAAGGAACATGCTGGATACCTCGATGCGAGACGAATCATGCGTCGAGAACATCACCGCGCCACGGGGGACGTCGTCGAGGGGAAAGATATCGACGAAGTTACCCGGCGGCTCGCGTTGCGGGTGGAAGAACTACAGCGTTCAGATGCCACTCTCGATCCGATCGCCGATGTCGTTTCTGCGCCACCCGATCTCGATGCAGGGGTGGCCCTGCCGGTCCAGGATGAAAATGGTGAAGTCCGCAAACTGGGGCAGGTCAGTGCTCTGGTGGGTCGGCTCCGCGTCACGCCGTTCGGAAGAATATACTGCGCCAGCAAGTCGGTGGTTTCCGACCAGGTGTTCTAGTCGACCATCTCCCGTTGCCAGTATGCGTCGCTGATGAAACGCTCCCACGAGGACCAGATGGGTCGCGGCGGGATCCGTTGGATCATCGTCCAGTCCGGTTGAAACGGTGTGCGTAGCAGTTGCATTCCCACCTCGGGTGGTATCTTGTTTCCCTTGCGCTTATTACAACGGACACAGGCAAGGACGCAATTCTCCCAGGACAGATGACCACCACGGCTTCTCGGAAGGACGTGATCGATGGTGAGTTCTTTGGTTCCCGGACGAACGCCGCAATACTGGCAGGTATTGCGATCTCTCCTGTAGAGGTTGAGACGCGAGAATGTGACGTTGCGGTCGCCGACACCTGCATAGGTGGTCAGGACGATGACCTCGAGCGGAGCCAGACACAGCGATGATGACCGGATCGAGTGCTCTTCGGCGAGATCCCGCAATGAAGAGATATCGTGCCAGGACTGCAGGTCATGGACCTCATAAGTCACCGGATCGATGATGGAGGCGACATCTCGTGTTACGAGGCCGATGGCGAGGCGTGCAGGCAGGGTATGGATCGGAGTCCAGCCACGATTCAACACCAGGGTTGGCATCTCGAGGACCGACACGGTTCTCCCGTCAGGAATTCAATGTTCCATGATTTCCACTGTTAGGTTATGACCACCCCGGGAAACGGTCTACCGAATTGAGCGGGGGAAAAATAAAGCCTCTGGTCGCCGAAGCCGAAGTGGGCCATCCCTGTCCCTCTCCGAACCCCTGCCGGCAGACCAGAGGCGAACCGTGCATAAGTACACTGCACGGATTGAATAGTTCGGTCATCGACTCGATAAACGGCTTCGAACCCGGCGATCTGGTCGCCCAGACTGCCGAAGTGTCGTCTGTGCTTGGAATAGAACCGTATTCTGGGGAGCAATCGGTATGCCAAGTCGAAAAGGTCGAGGATCGCCCGGCAGCGGCAAAACGCCTCTGGCCTGTGGCTAGATCTGGCCGAAGGCGGAAAATTATGGCCGAAAAAGGCCAGATAGATGATCTATAACTCCATTATTAATAGTATCTTATGACTCATCTGTCGAACCTGTCTTAACTGTCAATAGCACGCGCCCAACCATCTTCTAGGATCGACTGTGTAAGGGAGGGAAACCGATGGAAGAAGAGACTCCGCTGGCCGAGAGAAAGTGTGAACCGTGTCACGGTGGGGTACCGGCACTGTCTGGCCAGCAGATCGAGGACTTGTTGGAGCAATTGAACGACTGGCAGGTCGAGCAGGGGCATCATCTGGTGCGCATCTTCTCGTTCCCCGACTTTGTCAGCGCCCTCGAGCATGTCAATCGGGTCGGGGCGTTGGCGGAGGAACTGGGCCATCATCCCAACATCGCCTTCACCTGGGGAAAAGTGGAGATTTCTATCTGGACCCATGCCATCGATGGCCTCAGCGAAGCTGATTTCGTTCTGGCCGCGAGAATCGACCGCTGCGCACAGGAGAGTTGAGCGAAGATCCAGTTCGTCTGTACTTTGATCCTTGCCACTACTGCCCTGATCATCACGACCCCGATGAACCCGAAGGAAGATAGCGTTGTGTCTGCCACTGCCTGGTGAGTCGACATCAGAAGGTCGCTGCTTCGCTCGAGGGTG
>CAWLAN010000094.1:0-10782 GCA_963854815.1 Planctomycetes bacterium UBA1146 | reverse complement strand
CCATCCTCGGGACCGTAGTTCTTGTCGGAGATGGTTCCGCAATCGTCGCAGTAAAGCATGGTGGCCTCCGGTTCAGGCTGAAGGGCCGATGACAAAGAGGATGGTGATGGCGATCAGACCGCTATTTGCGATCAGTGGGATACTCGCCATCGGACGGGTTTCGCGATCGAGGGTCAGGATGATGGCCGCACAGATCCCCAGGGCTCCCTGGAGAATGGCGACCGAGGTGACGATCCCGGGAAGGATCGGTCCAGTTCCGGAAGAGAAGTGAATCGCCATCGCCAGGCACGCGCTCACCACGATGGCGCAACCCAGCGAGATCGCCTGCAGGAACTCGCCACGGCTGAACTGTTGATCACTCCTGGGCATCAGGCCCAGGCTCACCAGCACCAGGCTGATGATCGCAACGGTGGTCTGAAACGGCGTACCACTGAGCAGGATCACCGAAATCGTTTCCGGGATGTGCGGAAACATCCCCATCATCTTCGACGGCCCATCGAGGGCGATGAAGGAGAAACCAGCGATGCCACACAGCACCGAGGCCAATTTCCAGGAGGACATGAGTCACCTTCCCTGTCTTTTTCCAACGGGGAGTCAGGGCTGCCCGACGGACAGGGAACTCCCCAGAAGAGTACGATGAGGGTCGGGTTGAAGTCGAATTGGATCGAATCGAGGGATGGCCCTGCAGGGCATCGGGATGTTATTCTCCTGACCGGGGAACGGTTGCCTTTCAGGTCCATGTTTCCGGAACATGTGATGGATTTCGGTGATCCGGGCTCGTTGGAGGGATGGGGAGAGGAGTCGAGATTGGCAAGGAAAGGCCGGTGGGAGCCAAAGGGGAGACTGTCTCGCAACTGGGGCCAGCCCGATCCAGCACAACTGGAACGACTTCAGATGTCGCTGCTGCGCAAACAACTGAAGGAGAAGATCCTTCCCTTCCATCCTCACTACCGACAGTCGCTCTCCGATCTCGATATCGAATCACTGCAGCGCTATGACGACATGTCGAAGATCCCCTTCTCTACCAAATCCGACGTGGCTCCTACTGCAGATACTCCTGATCGTCCCAAGAACTTCGTCTTGCAACCGGATCAGGATTCCATTCGTAAGGTGCTCACTCCGTTCCAGAAGGCGGGGATGATGTGGACTGCGATGCGGCACGGAAAAGCGGAAGTGAGACGTAGGCTCGGAACCGAGTATCGCCCGGTCCAGGCGTTCTTCACCACCGGTCGAACGGCACTTCCGACCGCCTTCTTCCTCAGTCGATATGATCTCGATGTCCTTCACGAATGTGGTCGTCGGATGGGGGAAGTGATCGGGATGGGGGACGAGGCCGGAGGTCCCTCGTCCGAGGATCGACTCGTCAGTGTCTTCCCTTACGCACCGCATCTGGCTTTCTGGCAGGTGTACGGGGTCGGTCTTGCCAACGAGGTGTTCACCCTGCACACCGGTGGCGGACGCGCCATGGGTACCGAGAAAATCCTGCGGGTGCTGGAGAAGATGCGTCCGTCGCACCTGACAGGGATCCCCGGCTACGTCTATCACCTCATCCGCCAGGGAAAGGAGCAGGGGCGCGATCTTTCTTCCATCGAGGTGGTGTTTCTCGGTGGCGATCGCGTCACCGCTGGCTACCGGCAGAAACTCGCCAGTTTGCTCAAGGAAATCGGTTCCAAGGATCCGATAGTGTTCAGCGTGTTCGGCTTTACCGAGTCGAGGAAGTGCTGGGTCGAGTGCCCCGGTGGAGTGGAGACCGGTTTTCACAGTTATCCCGATTTCGATCTGTTCGAGATTGTCGATCCAGAGACCGGTGATCGACTTCCGGATGGAGAGACGGGGGAACTGGTCTATACACCTCTCGATGGACGTGGCTCGATCATCATGCGTTACCGCACGGGAGATCTGGCCAACGGTGGCATGACTCATGAACCCTGTCCCGCTTGCGGGAGAACGGTGCCACGTTTCTCCTCCGATTTGAGCCGGGCATCGAACCAGACCGACATGTCCTTGACCAAGATCAAGGGGACTCTCGTGAACCTGAACGTCATCTCCGATCTACTCACCGACTCGCCACTGGTCGACGAGTGGCAGATAGTACTGAGCAAGCGCAACGATGATCCGCTCGATGTGGATGAGATGCGAATCGCGGTGAGTCTTATGGATGGTCAGCCCCAAGACAACGTCGGTGAGACTCTCGCCTCACAAATTCAGATTGCTTCCGAGGTGCGGCCCTCGCACATGGAATTCCTCGATCGCGAGGAGATGTTGCAGCGGCTCGGCATGGAAACACAACTGAAGGAGAAACGGATCATCGATCTTCGTGAGCAGGTCGCCTCCGATGATGGCGAGGATAGTTCCAAATGAGTGTCACGGTTGCCCTCGGCGGAGGTGGTTCGAGGGGACTGGCCCATCTGGGAGCCCTGCAGGTTCTCGAGGAAGAAGGAATCGAGATCCGTTCCGTTTCCGGCATCTCCGCTGGTGCCATCGCCGGGGCTCGCTGGGGCCTCGATCCGGATGCCGCCGTGTTGTCGTTGCGCGCCATCGAGGTGATGTCCTCTCCTGAGTTCAGGAACATTCGCCTTGGCGGGCTGATGCTCGCAGCCGCCAGTGATGAGGAAAATGGCCCCTTCCAGGCGATCCGCTCACTGTTGAGGAAAGGCTTGCACCTGGCTCATCTGGTGCGACGGTCCTCTGTTATCGAGGAAGGGGTTCTCGAGCAACTCATCGAAATCCTGGTCGGCGAGGGGACATTTGATGACTGTCGAGTTCCCTTTCAGGTGGTCGCCCTCGATCTCAAGGAAGCCAGACTGGTGACGATTCGCTCGGGGAATCTCGCACACGCGGTCGAAGCATCGTGCGCGCTACCCGGGGTCTTTCCGCCGGTAGAGCACGACGGGATGCTGCTGTGCGACGCCGGGGCAGTTTGCAGCGTGCCGGTGGCGGCAGCACGGGCTTCCGATCCGGAATCGATAGTGTTGGCGATCGATCCATCTCGTCGGTTGCTACCGACGGGGAACATCGAGACCGGTATGGAGTCGCTCCAACGAGTTGCCAGCATCGCTCGCAACTGGCTCACCGAGAACGAACTGGAGGAAGCGGACATCGTGGTGCGCCCGCGCGTCGGAGTTCGTTCCTGGAGCGATTTCAGAAACCTCTCCAGCCTCGTCGAGGCAGGACGCGATGCGATGAAGAGTTCCCTGCCGGCCCTGCGCGAGGTGCTGGCAGCACATTGATGATCAGTCGGGATCAGCGAGAAGTTCCGGCGCTCCTTGTCGCCGTACCGTTGGCGGGCTAGGGTGCTGGGTGCAGTGCTTCGACCGCTCTTTGGGGAGGATCAGATGACTTCCACTGATGTGTACGATCTCGATCATCGTTCCACAGGCCAGCGCTGGAACCGGCAACGTCTGCCTCGATGGTTGCGGATGCCGCTGTCGCGCAGTGCCCGGGGCCAGTCGACCGCGACCACCCTCCAGAATCGATCGCTGCATACCATCTGCGAGGAAGCACGTTGTCCCAACCGCAACCACTGCTGGTCGCGCGGGACCGCCACCTTTCTGGTGCTGGGGGATCGTTGTACCCGTTCCTGTCCGTTCTGTTCGGTCAAGGGAGGCCCACCGAGTGCGCCCGATCCCCTCGAACCAGTGCGAGTCGCCGAAGCTGCTGTTGAACTGGGGCTCAAGCACGTCGTCGTGACTTCGGTGAACCGGGATGATCTTCCCGATCAGGGAAGTGGTCACTTCGTGCGCTGCATCGAGGAGATTCGTCAGCACATCCCGGCAGTGAAGGTCGAGGTATTGACCCCTGATTTTCGCGGTTGCCCGGAACCGATCGATCGGGTGATCGCTGCACGCCCCGATATCTTCAATCACAACATTGAAACGGTTCCCTCCCTGTACCTCAAAACGAGACCCGGAGCGCGCTATCAACGTAGCCTCGACCTGCTGGCTCGAGTTGCCGCCGCCGGGGAACCCGCTGGCCACAATCACAGGATGTGGGTGAAATCGGGTCTGATGCTGGGACTCGGGGAAACCGACCAGGAGATCGCTTCATTGCTGCAGGACCTCTACGACTGCGGGGTTCGCATCGTCACCATCGGCCAGTATTTGCAACCTGACCCGGAGAGTCTGGCCGTGGAGAAGTATGTCCATCCAGATAAATTCGATGACTGGCGCCGGGTTGGAGAGGAGATCGGTTTTCCGATGGTCTTCTCCGGTCCTTTTGTCCGCTCATCCTACATGGCTGATACCCAGGTACCGCTGTCGTGATGTCTCGTTTCATCGCACTCGAGGGAGCCGACGGTTGTGGCAAGTCGACCCAGGTCGATCGGCTCGCGCAGTTATTGCTCTCCCGGGGAGAGCAAGTGGTTACCGTCAGGGAACCGGGATCCACATCTCTGGGAGAACGGGTGCGCGAGATTCTGCTCGATGGAAAAGAACCGCTCGGTGCCGAGGCGGAAGCACTACTGTTTCTGGCTTCACGTTCCCAGTTGCTCACGGAAGTGATCGAACCGGCACTGGCTGAGGGCAAATGGGTCATCGCCGATCGCTTCCACATCTCGACGCTGGTTTATCAGGGCATCGCAGGAGAACTGGGGGAGCAACGGGCCGTTGAACTGTGTCATGCCGTCATCGGAGAGCGACGACCGGAACTCAACATCGTTCTCGAGATGAGCCCTGAGGAACTAAAGCAGAGAATCGACAAGAGAATCGGCAGCGGAGATCGTTTCGAGTCTCGACCGGGAATCCACGAGCGAACGACGAGAGCCTTCCACGAGGTGAAGGGGATTCCGGGTGATCGAATCATCCGGATCGACGGCAGCGCAAGTGCCGATGACGTGGCAGCCCGGATCGAACAGGAGGTGGTCGTTGGCCTTCGATGAAGTACTCGGTCACGAACAGGCCAGAGACGGCTTCTGCCGCGCCCTGAAACGCGGACGGATCGCCCATGCTTACCTGCTGGGGGGGGCCGAGGGCGTGGGCAAGCGGCTGCTGGCGCTTCAGGTGGCAGCCACCTTGTTGTGCCCGCATTCCGGCATCGGATCATCCGCTTCTACCGAGGTGGGAAAGTGCGGAGATTGTGGTTCATGTCACGCGGTGAACTCGGCCAATCACGGCGGCCTGCAGATCCTCACCCCCGGCGAGGGGCGCGGCATCGATCTGGGACAGATCCGTGAGATGCTTCGATTTCTGTCGCTTCGCAGCGGCGAACGACGAGTGGTACTGCTCGAACCTGCCGAGCGTCTGGCCGAACCGGCAGCCAATGCGCTGCTCAAGATTCTCGAAGAACCTCCCCCCGGAGCGGTGTTCCTGCTCGTCTCCCATCGACCCGCCCAGCTCTTGGCCACCATCGTCTCTCGCTGCCAGAGCGTGATGATGGGGCCCCTGGCTCGCGAGCCTTTTCTGGAGGTACTGGCGGGTCACCAGGTCGAGCAACAACTGGCCTGCCGCCTCTACCAGGGAACCGGTGGAAGGCCCGGGGCAGCCCTTTCTCTGGTCGAGGCGATCGAGAGATGCGGAGGCGAACAGCAATTCCGTGCCGTCATCGCGTCGCCTCCAGAGGATCCACGCGACCTGGTTGCCATCTCCACCGAGGATGGCGCCAAACCCGATCGGGATGCGGTGCTGGCCACCGTTGGTTTGCTCGCGGACGGGGTCTGGGCATATCGTGGTGAAGATCCGGCAGGCCGCCGACTTGCTGCCGAGCGCGCGACTTTGCTCGCCCAGGTGGCCCGTCACGTCGAATGGTCCGGATCTCCGGATCTGGCGCTGGAGACCGCCGCGATGATCCTATCGGCCCTCGATCCGGCAGAACTTCGTTTTCGGCTGCCACGATCCCTTGGGGTTGCCTGAGGCTAAATACCCCAGGGATCGTGATTGTCCAGGAGTTATGCGCTCGAGAACCCGAATTGGCCCCCGATCCACTTGCTGGAAAAGTTCGACCTTCTACCATTCGCCATCACGGTCCGGATGGAAACCGCTCGCCGCGCGGGGATCCCGGACCGGGAGGCCGTCCCGTGACGGATCCAGCACCAGAGCAACGCTTCGAGCTGATGCTAGAGGCTTGCCCGCACTACCCCCAAGAAGCATACGCCTTCCTGTTCGATGCGCTCGATCATTCGGTGCGTCGCGTCCATTGCATCGAGAGCTACGAATTGATCGATACCGGTGACATCCACCATGTGGAGGCCCAGGAGTTACTGGAATCGGTGCGTCAGTTTGCCATCCTGGAGTTCGGATGTCTGGCCGGCTGTGTGTTCGACTCCTGGGGGGTCAATGCCAGTGAGGATGTCGGAGTGATGGTCTTCAACCTGGTCGAACATCAACTGCTCGGCAAGAAAGACACCGATCAGATCGGTGACTTTGACTGCGGCTTCGGCGGTTTGTCCTTTCGCGAGGTTTTCGCCATAGAGCCACAGTTGGAGTACTGTCAGGAGAAGGACGAGTGGATCGCATCATACCGAAGCGCTTCCTGAGACCGGTTATCTACAGTGTGATCGCCATCCTGGTGATCACATTGATGATCACGCTGAGATCGATCTTCGCACCGTTGCTGGCGGGATTCTTCATCGCCTACATCCTGGATCCTCTCGCCGATGCCCTGGAACGAAAGGGTATGAAGAGAATCCCTGCAGTGATTCTGATCTTCATCCTCGCCACCGTGGTTCTTGTCGGCGGGGTGCTGGCCGGCTCGGTGGCAATTGCACGTGGCGGTTCAACTCTGGTCAGGAAATTGGCGGGAGATACCCTGCTTGGAGCTGATCAGTCAACGACCCCGCAGGCGCAGCAGGACCCGGACAGTGGCACCTGGTTCATCGATCAGGACGCCGATGGGATCTACGATCCTGGTTGGGTCCGCGAGGCCGAAGGTATCCTGGAGCGAGACTTTCCCGGCGTTGCCATCGGTTTCAAGCGCTGGAAGGAGCGGATCGCCAGTCGTTTCGGCGACAGCACCGAGCAAGATCCAAACGAGGCTCTCGCACAACGAGTCGAGGCGACGCTCGATGCGACGCTCGGTCGAGCGATCGAGGCCTATCTGGGACCTGCTCACAACGACCCTGCTGGCGGCCAAGCAGCCCTGACCGGCCAGGATCTGGCGGCAGCCATCGGTAAGATCAACTCCGACGAGGAGCGAGGTCCTGGAGCTCTCGATCGTCTGCTGGCTCTGGGCAACTGGATCTTGCTGCTGCCTGTGTACGTGTTCTTTTTCCTGATCGAAATCGATCCGATGATCACGCGGATTCGTGGCTGGATCCCGTCATCGCTACGGCCCCGCAGCGACAAGATCGCCAAAGAGATTCACGGGATGCTCTCTTCCTTCTTCCGTGGGCGTTTGCTGGTTTGCATCATCAAAGGATCTCTCACCGGTGTCGGCCTGATGTTCACGGGAGTTCCGTACGGTTTCTTGATCGGTTTTGCGGCCGGATTCCTGTCGCTGATCCCGTACCTGGGAGTGTTGCTGGCGGCGATTCCGGCTCTGGGCATGTGCTGGTTCGAAAATCACGACCTGATGCTGCTACTGGCGACAGGAGCGGTCTTCGCCGCGATGGAAGCCTTCGAGGGATTCGTCTTGATCCCCCGTTTCCTCGGCGACAAGGTCGGTCTCCATCCGGTCACGGTGATCGTCACCTTCCTCATCTTTACCCATTGGTTCGGAGTGATCGGGATGCTGCTGTCGGTACCTCTGGCAGCGATCACCAAGACTTTCGCTCGCGAGTTTCTGCTTCCTCTGTGGATGGAGGAGGGTTCCAACGGATCTTCCGGTGCGGAAACCTCCGGCGCCTGAAGCCCCTGGGGCTGGTCGACCTGGCAGGGTCATTGCGCTCTTGGGGTGATATCGAGGTCCCGATGGCCTGGTTGGGCGATCGTTGCGCCGCTAGACCCTCGAATCGTGCCGCTGGAGTAACTGCTGGGCGGACAGTTCCATCACGGTCGAATTGCCATGGATCTGCGTTGTAGTGCCGGAAATCCGCATCTATTGAGTCATCGAGGTGATGCAGGGTGAACCGGTCGGGGCGGTTTACTGCTCGGGTGGAATTTTTGACTTCTTTTCGAGGACGCTTTGCAGCGCCCGGATGTGCCCATAAACTCTGATCCTCAGGATCTGTATATGATCTCCGGGGGGTGTTTCGGTTGGCATCCTCCCTCGGTCGTCGACGCGAAAGTGCATTTTTTCCGTCATCGGCCGGGCGAAAGGCAGCATCTTGGGGGATCCCATAGTCGAGTCCAGGTCTTCTGAGCTGGAGAGTGCTTCACTCTCTTGTGACCGTCTGTCATCCATTCGGGCCGCTCACCTGGAACTCGAAGATGGAACCCGTTACGAGGGTCGTGCTTTCGGTGCCAATCGTTCCATCTCGGGTGAAGTGGTCTTTGCCACCGGTATGGTCGGATATCCCGAATCGCTCACCGATCCTTCCTACCGTGGACAACTTCTCACGCTCACCTATCCGCTGATCGGAAACTATGGAGTACCAGCCCGCAGCGCTGACGATCCTCTGAATCCTGGATTCGAATCGTCGCGCATCCAGGCGCAAGCACTGGTGATCCAGAATCTATCGCCAGACTACAGTCACTGGAATGCTTCCTCCTCTCTCGAACAGTGGCTGATCGAGGAAGGGATTCCTGGCATCGAAGGGATTGATGTCCGGGCGTTGACTCGAAGGCTGCGTGATAATGGAACCATTCGAGGTCGATTGCTGATCGACGAAAGTCCCGATCGAGATGAAGTTGCGAACTCCCCGTATCAGGATCCCGGCAGTCGAAATGTGGTTGCCGAGGTCAGTTGCACCGAGCCGATTCTGCACCGCTGTGGTAACGACGGCGCTGTGCGAGTGATCCTGGTCGATTGCGGTGCCAAGACGAGCATCATTCGATGCCTGATCGCCCGTGGTGCCGATGTGCTCCAGGTGCCATGGGATCACGATTTTGTGACCGAGGCCGGCGATGCGGTATTGCTCTCCAATGGACCAGGAGACCCGAAGAAGGCCCCCGAGACGGTGGATAATATCCGTCGTGCTCTCGAGGGTTCCCGGCCGCTGATGGGGATCTGCCTCGGCAATCAACTGCTGGCGCTGGCTGCTGGATTCGATACCTACAAACTCGACTTTGGACATCGCAGTCAGAACCAACCCTGTGTCGAGGTGGGGACCTCGCGTTGCTGGGTGACCAGTCAGAACCATGGTTATGCAGTCGATGGAACCAGTGCTCCCGAGGGCTGGGAAGAGTGGTTCATCAATGCCAACGATGGATCCAACGAGGGGATCCGTCACCGTGACAAACCTTTCTGCTCGGTTCAATTCCATCCCGAAGCCAATCCAGGACCGCTCGATGCAGCGGGACTCTTCGATAGATTCCTGGAGTTGGTCCGATGATTAGAACTACCGATCATCAGGGAGATCCGGTACTGACCACAGGCGGTTCGCGAGAGGTTGTCTTGCCTCGAAAGGTTCTCATTCTCGGTAGTGGAGCACTCAAGATCGGTGAAGCAGGGGAGTTTGATTACTCGGGTTCCCAGGCGATCAAGGCGCTGAAGGAAGAAGGGATCACCACGATCCTGGTCAATCCCAACATCGCCACAATCCAGACCAGCGAGAACCTGGCCGATGAAGTCTACTTCTTGCCGGTCAATGTGGAGTTCGTCGAACGCGTCATTGAACGAGAGAAACCGGATGGGTTGTTGCTCTCCTTCGGCGGACAAACCGCTCTCAATTGCGGGGTGGAACTGGATCGAGAGGGAATTCTGGAACGCCATGGTGTTCGGGTGCTGGGCACTCCTCTCGAGACGATCCGTACGACAGAGGATCGGCACCTTTTTGCCGAGGTTCTTCGATCCATCGATCTGGACACTCCGAGAAGTTTCGCCTGTGAGGACCTCGAGAATGCGCTGATCGCCGCCGAGGAGATCTCTTACCCGGTGATGGTCAGGGCTGCGTATGCCCTCGGTGGCAAGGGTTCCGGGATTGCACGAGATCGTCAGGAATTGACCGCGCTGGCCAGCACTGCGCTCGCCAACACCCCCCAGATTCTGGTCGAGGAATACCTGGAGGGGTGGAAGGAGATCGAATACGAGGTGGTTCGCGATTCCCAGGACAACTGCATCACGGTCTGCAACATGGAAAACATCGATGCGCTCGGGATTCACACCGGTGAGAGCATCGTGGTGGCTCCCTCGCAGACTCTGAGCGATCACGATTACCACCACCTGCGTTCCATCTCGATTCGCCTCATCAGGCATCTGGGTGTCGTTGGTGAATGTAACGTTCAGTTCGCACTGCATCCGACCAGCGACGAGTATCGAATCATCGAAGTGAACGCACGTCTTTCTCGGTCTTCTGCCCTTGCATCCAAGGCTACGGGTTACCCGCTGGCTTTCGTGGCCGCGAAACTCGCACTTGGCTACTGCCTTGTCGATGTGCCCAACTCCATCACGCGGGTAACCGCCTCCTGCTTCGAACCTGCTCTCGATTATTGCGTCATCAAGATGCCGCGCTGGGATCTGAAGAAATTCCGACGGGTATCCAACCTGCTCGGTAGTGAGATGAAGAGTGTCGGCGAAGTGATGGCCATCGGTCGTAGTTTTCCCGAAGCGATCCAGAAGGCCTGTCGGATGCTGGGAGTGGGTGCCCACGGTCTCGTTTCTTCTCGCAAGCACTTCGAGGAGGAAGAACTGGAACAATTGCTGAGTGTGCCGACCGAGGAACGGATCTTCGCCATCGGAGAGGCCTTCAAGCACAACTGGTCGGTCGAGAAAATACACCAGTTGACGCATATCACCTCCTGGTTCCTCGCG
>CAWLAN010000093.1:0-10798 GCA_963854815.1 Planctomycetes bacterium UBA1146 | reverse complement strand
AGGTTGTTCATGCTGACCTGAAGCCGGGAAACATCCTTCGACTTGCCCAGCAACCGAAGTCGGATGAGGAACAAATCCTGTTGCGAGAAGAGGACGACATCGCGACCGATCCTGCGACGGAACGTGATGATCAAAACGCCTTCCTGAAACGTGCCACCGATGCATTGAAGGATCCTCCATTCATCGCACGTAGCGGGGAACTGGCCTTGATCGAGGATGCTCTCGAAGGGCTGGAACGGTGCTGGATCCCGATCTTCGGTGAGAGAGGGGTGGGGCGTCATCGCCTCGCGCAGGAGGCGCGGCGGTTGCTGGGAGACCGGGTTCACGAGGGGCAAGAGTTCGAGATCCCTCCCACCGCCTTCGCAGGGGTGTGGTTGACTCCGATGCCACAAGAGTGGCCCGAAGAGAGCACCTGGGTCGAGGCACGAACGATTGCGGCAGAATCCGGGATGCTCAGGGAGATCCATCTTGGTGCACTGCTTCCCGGTCCTGCTGGAAGACTGGTTGAACGTCTGCTGGAGGCACGCAGCGGTGAAGGATCGCTCTTTCTCTCGCGGCTGGATACGACTGAAGGAGCCGACGGCCATCCCGCGAGATTGCTGCGCAGCATCGAGAAGAGCATCGAAAGAGCGGCCTGGATACCTCAGGAGGGTGGGGCGTTATTACATCCTCTGCGCATGAAGGAGAGTGGGCGCGAAGAGATGCAACGACTATCTTCGGCGCTGGATGCGACTGCTTCCGTTTCCAAGAAATTACTGGAACGCATCGCGCTTTTCGAAGGTGCACTGACTGGTTCAGAGATTGCAAATCTGCTCGATCATGATCGAGCCATTTTTCATTCCCTGGTCAAGGAGTCGATCGAGGTCGGGCTCTTGACCAGGTGTGCCGATGGGACGCTGAAGGTCGCCAGTGTTGCTCTGGGTGAGGCTCTCACGAGACGTGTCCCCCTCGCTGAGCGAGAGGCTCTGATTCGCTCGGGTGCTGACCTGGTGGAATCGCAAAGTCCTGGCCAACAGGAAGAGCCGGTCTCGATGTTTCAGCGTGGCAAATTGCTCAGAGCAGCAGGACGGTTCCAGGGGGCCCTGGAGTCCATCCTCCGGGCGGGATTGCTGGCACGATCGAGCTATTCCAGAACCCTGTTCCTCGAGGCCCTCGATGAGGCCAGAGAGTTGATCAGGGAAGCTGCAGCTCAGGGAGAACGTCGAGCGATTGATGTGGCCCTCAAGGGTGTTCTCGGTGGAGAGCCCAAGGGCCTGGTTGCCATCGAGAGACTCAGGAAACTACCCGTCGATGTCAGGGTCAAGATCGCTGATTTCGGGATTGCTCGCCGATCTGGTGAGCAGATCGACCGCGATGGTATTGCCTGGGGAACTCCGCGATATATGTCCCCCGAGCAGGCACGCAGGAAAAGCCTCACTCCAGCCAGTGATATCTTCTCTCTTGGACTGCTGGCGAGCGAGTTGGTCGGGGGAGTTCATCCGCTCGGAAATTCACGCGGGGTAGATGCGATCCGAAAACTGGCGAAGGGTGAGTTCGAGCTAGACAAGTCCAACACAACACCGGCCCCCTGGCGTCAACTGATCTCGCGAATGCTAGATCTCGAGCCATCCCAGCGGCCGAGCGCAATAGAAATTGCCGGGGAGATCTCCACCATCCAGGCCCATCTCTCGGGGGATTCCACGTTCTCGATGGTGTAGACTGGTCGCTCGGAAGGAAGTGTTCCCTTTGTGCCCTCTTGCTTCATGGCGTGACCCCAGAGCGTGCCATGTATCTGTCCTGACGCTGCTCATGTTGATGACCCTGAACGGAGTCTGTTCCGCACAGGATCCTGTACGTCCCGATTCCGTGGTTCTGGAACAAGTCCACTTCCTGCTGTTTGGACGTGAGCGCGAGGAGATAGGGGAGGTGCAACTTCTTGATGAACAGTATCGGATCCAACTGTTCGATTTTGGAATCTCCACCTACTACACCGTTACCATCGCCAGAGACGAACTATTCTCGAGCACTCCGATCTCAGCGGAACGTACCTCTCGAGTATTGAAGGAGCGAGCCGGGCTCATCGCCGCCCGAGCAGTGGTGAGGGAACAGCGGCGCAAAGAGCGGCGCGACAGGGCAATTGCCGTGACATCGAATAATGCTCGCAGTGGTCGTGGAGAGGGTCTGGATGTCCCCTCCGGCTCCAGCACTCCCTCCTCGTCTTCTCGGGTTACTGCTCCGCTCAACGAGCCATTCTCTACCAGTAGTTCCCTGGAGGAGGGTTTGAACCTGCTCCAGCGATTACATCAGGTTTGCGAGGAACTTGTTCTCAGGTCTGCGGATCTGTTGCAAGTCGGACATGAATGCAAGGAGTCGCTGCGTGCGTGGAGATCTGCAAGCGATGGAAATAGTCGTCTCTTCTCGAACCTGAGAGAGGAGAGTTTCTCCCTTGTCGAGCAGACCGAATCGATTTCCGGTCGAATTCAATCCCGCATCAAAGAGATCGAATGGACGGTTACCCAGATCAAGGATAAAGAACTGCGACCCCGTGATCTCCCTGAGCTCGCCGATAGAATTCGACGGCGTGTCTTGCAGTGCGAGAAGAAGGTCGATTCCCTGGATGTATTACTGTCCGCCTGTGCTGATGGGCTGAAAGTTCTGAGAGATCCGATCGTGAATACTACCGAACCGGAAGTTCAACAGTCTGTGACGGTAGTTCGTGCAGCCGTGACGAGGGAACCTTCAAGGCCTGCACCCAGTTCGGCCAGACCCGAAACGGAAGTGTTAGAGAGCGAGCGTACCGGGGAGCGATCATCCACTGCGGCAGTGGCATCGAAGAGAGAGACTCTTGCCACCACAAATAATGTCCTGCGAGTTTCCGAGGAGACCAGTACTGTCGCAGAGATCGATTCCGATGCGTCCTCGGAGTCACAAGAGGTAGAGCAACCCGAATCTGCTTCTGGCTCGATGCCCGGCGGCTTCTCCACCTTGCTGATCGGTGGATTACTCGGAGCGCTGCTGGTGTTGGTTCTGACGAAGGTTGTCAGAAGCCTACTCTAGGGGCATATCCCCGGCTGAGCGCAATCCAGCGAGTCGTCGGTCGGATCCACTCCACACTCAGGACCGCTCGGAGCCGGCGGAGGTGGGGATCCCGGGATGAAGAGGCTCGACAGCAGATAAACTGCATCGGCAACGTTGACGCCACCGTCGTCATTGCAGTCGGCTCCATCGAAGCAGGCGATCGGATCCGATCCAGGAACGAACAGGCTGGCGAGCAGGAACACCGCATCCGCCACGTTTCGTCCCCCATCGAGGTTGATATCGCCACGCAGGAACTCAGTGTCAGTAGGTCCACCACCGCCTTCGAGGGCCTCGAGATAGGCCGGCACCAGCAAGAACAGGTCGGCTGCGTAACCACCGATCTCCCACGACTGGCAGATCACCGGTGCAATATCACTGTCGTAATAGACTCCCACTCCATAATTGACGAAGGCGTCCGATCCCTGCCAGATCATCCCCGCGCGGTTTCCGCCGAGATCTGGATTCTGGTCACAGGGGACCAGGCGATCGGTGTAGTCGTTGCCGCCTGAGTCCTGGATGTAGGGTGCATCGAAACCGGTGAGATCGAGACCGAAGTTCGAATCGAGTCCAACCAGTTCAACGAGGGAGTCATCACCGTTTTCGACGTTTCCGAAGATCTGATCCTCGACGCCATCGAACAACGCGAAAGTGGTTGGATCATCGTATGCCCAGACATCATTACTCTCCATGTACAGGGAAACAGCGGCGCGCTCCTGGGATCCATCGAGTCCGCTGTCTCCGGTATGGATTTCGGAGAGAACGATTCCATCGTCCGCGGTGAGTTCATATCTCTCAGGGTAGGTTCCCAGGCAACACCAGAGAATCTCAGGGATCCCGGTCTGGTCGAGAAGGTTTGCCGTGAGGGTGTCTACCGTCATGACGCTGCGACCGAGCTGGGTGAGAATATCTGACAAGATCAATCCACTGAGGATCTCTCCGCCCGTCTCGCCGATCCATACCACATCGGTGATGGAAACACCCGCGGTGGCAGCCAGGCTCGTATTACTACAGCCCTGTGCGAAGTCGAAGCCGACGATCTCGTAGGTATGAGCGCCAGCGGTAGGGGTATCGATGAACGAAGTGGTGGTGCCGGGAATGCCGGTCGCCACGATGATTGAATCCCTGACGATCTGGATCTCGTCATAGTCGATCGGGTTGACCCACTCGAGAGTGATATTGGTGCCATCGGTGGTGGC
Source organism: Planctomycetes bacterium UBA1146 (assembly GCA_963854815.1). Classification (GTDB taxonomy): domain Bacteria; phylum Planctomycetota; class UBA8108; order UBA1146; family UBA1146; genus UBA1146. The sequence goes on along the minus strand of CAWLAN010000093.1, from coordinate 6,545 downwards.
TGTCAGACCTTGTGGTGGCAGCGTCTGGCAACCGGCATCAATCATCAGGCACCAGCGATCAAAGGTGGCGACGTTGCCGGGGAACACGTCTTCGATCGTCATCAACCAGGGTCCCTGGGTACCCGTATTGACGAAATCCTGCATCGCACCGGGGCCGCTCGCTTCCATCGGACATCCGCAGTTGTATGGCGGCGCATTCACGGCCGCTCCGTTGCTGTAGACCACATTGATATCCGGTTCGGCACCTCCGAGGAGATCATGAAGTCGAACACCAATTCCGGTCGGAGAACTCAAATCGATGGTGAGGTCTCCGATAAATGGGTGACGCAGATCGACCAGCACATCGATGTCTCCGATGAGCACGTTGTTGGTGATCAAGATGAAATCCGACACCGGGCTGACCGCCTGATTGATGGGTGTGCCCGGTTCACGGCACACCTCGATATCTGTCGATTCCAGCAACGCCACGTTCCTGCAAACCAGTTGGGAAACATTGCCGTTCTGGAAACTTTCGATGCAGACCACCGCGGTGCCGGGAACCGGTCGGGGCCCACCGATCCATGAGGTGCTGGTACCGGCCAGGGTTCCTTCGAGCGCTCCATCGACATAGACCCTTATTTCGTCGAAAACCACGGAATTGTTCCAGGAGGCTTCCAGTTCTCCGGTACCCGGCGTGGAACTGGCGAGCAGGTCCGTCACGGGGTACACGAGAAACTCGGTGGTGCAGCAGTTGGGAGGAAGCACCTCGCCGGTCACTAGCGGGACCACGCAGTAAAGGACTGAAGATGGAATTGTCTGTGGGAGGGACGTGTAGCTGGTAGCGCTGCCATTGATGATCGTCGTTTCGAGGATTCCATCGGCGTAGATTTCAAATCCCTCGTAGGTCTGTGGATTCGTCCAGCTGAGCTCAGCAGATGCAGACCCCGATGGTGCGTCGCAGACAAAATCGGTCACACTCCCCTGTTCGAAGGCTCGCACACACCAGGAGTCGAGGGATCCGATTCGCGGTCCTCCCCCGGTGTAAACATCATCGATGATGAGGGTCCAGTCACCGACGGTGGAAATCCCCTGGAAGTCGGTCAGTACACCAGGTCCAGTTGGCTGGATCAGGCAGCCACAGGTCAAGGGCAAGGTGCCCTGGGCTGCTCCCAGATCCCAGAAAATCGCCTCGATGGTGGTGGCGGCTCCGCCATTCTCGTCATGGAGCCGAACCGTGGTTCCTGCATGGAGGAGGTCGATGACGAGGTCCCCGATGAAGGGATGGTTGACATCGATCTGTACCTGGAGATCTGCGATCTCGATATCGTCGGTGATGGTGATCACGTCAACCGTCTGGGGCACGGTATTGCCGACAACCGAGTCGGGTGTTCGACACGATTCCACCGTTGGCGCCACCGATTGGGTGAGCAGGGTGCAGCATTCGGGAGAACAGGGCACATCGCCGAATATTGTCGGGAGCAGGCACACTTCGAGGGTATTTCCGATGCCGGGTCCGATGGCGGTGTAAGCGGTTGCATCTCCGGGCAATGTATCAACGAGAATCCCACCGACCAGCACCTGAACTTGGTCGTAGGTCATCGGATTGGACCAGGTGACCTCGACATTTCCAGTTCCGCCTAGATCTCTACAGAGCAGATTGTCGACGCCCAGGACCGCGGTCGAGACCGCCTGATCGAAAGTGTTCAGACACCAACCATTGAGAGCTCCTGTGGCTCCGCCGGAGTATATGTCGAGGCAGCGGAGAGTCCAGTCACCGATGGCACTGGTGCTGACCAGGTCAGCGAGAGTTCCCGGTCCGGAAGGTTGCATCCGACACCCGGAGTCAAAGGGAATCGAACCGTTGGCTGGACCCTGATCATCGAAGATCACATTGATGAAGTCGTTGGTCCCGCCCCCCTGGTCGTGAATTCGCACCGATGTTCCATTGGGGGAGATGATGTCGACCTGTACGTCGTCGATGTAATCGTGGGCAATATCGACGAATACATCGACGTCCACCACCGCCTCGTCGGTCGTGACGTTGATGACCTCTTCGGTTGGATTCGCTGTGTCCTCGGAGATGGGTACAGGAGATGGGAGTGTCGTACACAGAGTGATATCTGCGAGACCAACTTCAGTTCCGGTAAGGATCAGGCAGATCCACAGGATGCCGCATGTGACTGAACGCAGACTGGGGAACACGGTGCCACCTTCCACCTTCCGGGGAGAACCATGTTGACCCCGAAATCGGGTCCTGGGCAGGTTCTCACCCTCCTCTATTCTTATGATACCGCCCGAAAAGTACTGGTGGGAACGGATACAGACCGAATTGACCGGTTTTGCCCGACGTGGGAGTCGGCTCGCAGTACGCCCTGTATTGGCTAGAATGCCGGATCGCACCGATCTGAACGGGGAGGGGAGGGGTTACGGTGGCTCGCGGAGAGACAAACACTCCTGAAAAACTCGGCGCTGCTCAAAACGTGACTCCAGCATCTGGAGCGGCACGTGAGACTCCGATGATGCGTCAGTATCATGCCGCCAAGTTGGAGCATCCCGATGAGATCCTGTTCTTCCGTATGGGCGATTTCTACGAGATGTTTTTTGGAGATGCTCGTCTCTGTTCCGAGTTGCTCGGGATTGCCCTCACTTCGCGATCGAAAGATCGTGGGGGAGAGAAGATCCCGATGGCCGGTGTTCCCGTAAAGAGTGTAGAAAATTACATTCAACGTCTGGTCGAGGCAGGACATCGAGTGGCGATTTGTGAACAGGTCGAGGATCCCCGCTCGGCCAAGGGAATCGTCGACCGCAAAGTCGTTCGGGTTGTGACGCCTGGTACTTTCATCGCAGAGAACTGCCTCGATGAGCACGTTCCGATGCATCTAGCAGCTCTGCGGCCCTCGAATCAGGGGCCGGTAGGGATTGCCTGGGTCGATCTCTCGACTGGGCGTTTTCACTGTGATGAACTGAAGCCGGGTGAGGGGACCGAGACTCTGCTGGCGGTGGCTCCGCGAGAACTTTTGCTGCCAGAGGGGTACTCGGTACAAGGAGATCATCACATCGAGTGGCTGCAGGCGCACTTCCCCTCCTGTGTCATCACGAGATGGCCAGAATGGCACTTCGAGCCGGAGCCTGCCCGGGAGAAGTTGCTGGCTCATTTCTCGACCAGCACTCTCGATGGTTTCGGTATCGAGCATCTGCGCTGCGGCGTGGCCGCCTCGGGAGCGCTGCTGGAGTATCTGCGCCAGACTCAGCGACAGGCACTACCACACATCACTGCTCTACGTGCCGGAACGTCTGGTCGACGTCTGGGGCTCGATGTCACCAGTCACCGTGCCCTCGACCTGCTCGAGGTCTCCCGCACCGGAGAACGGCGTGGATCACTGCTCGACTTGCTCGATTGCACTCGAACTGCCATGGGGGCGAGATTGCTCCGTGAGTGGTTGCAAGCTCCCCTGATGGAGAGGGAACCGATACTGGCCCGACAGGCCGCGGTCGCGGCCCTGGTTCGTGATGATCTTGTTCGCGACCGATTCTGTGACGGATTGCGCCAGGTCAGGGACATCGAAAGGCTCTCCTCGAAATTGCCACTGGGGCGGGTCCACGGCAGAGACCTGAGAGCTCTATCGGTTTCCTTTCGCGCAGTCGAGATCCTCAAGGAAGTTCTGGCCGATGTCGAACCGCATCGCTTTCAGGAACTGGATGAGGATCTCGACGGAGATGGTCTGAGGGCAATCGCTGATCGCATCGAGGAGACGATCGTCGATGAACCTCCGTTCTCCATCACCGAAGGTGGGATGATCCGAGATGGATACGATCCGACCCTGGATGAGTTGCGTTCCATCTCCAGAGATGGTGTTTCGTGGATTGCCAGTTTCCAGGCGCAAGAACAGCAACGCACGGGGATCTCGACCCTCAAGGTCGGCTACAATCGTGTGTTCGGATACTACATCGAGGTCACCCATGCTCAGCGAGATCGAGTGCCCGAGGATTATCTCCGCAAGCAAACACTGAAGAACGCCGAGCGATACATCACTCCTGCTCTCAAGGAGATGGAGCAGAAGGTACTCGGGTCTCGAGAACGAGCGAATGTCCTCGAGGGTGAGATTTTTCAGTCGCTCCGGGAGGAATTGACCGCATCCATCTCGATGCTGCAGGTTGCCGCCGCGGCCATCGCAGAGGTCGATGTTCTCGTTTCACTGGCGACGGTGGCACGTCAGGAGCAGTGGAGTGCTCCTGAACTGGTAGAAGAACCGATCATGCAAGTAGAAGCCGGATTCCATCCGGTGGTCGGCGCTGGTAGTGCGAGGGCAGATTTTACTGCCAATGATCTCGAACTGGGCGGAGAGTCGGGAACCCTGGCGGTGATCACCGGTCCGAACATGGCGGGGAAGTCGACCTATATCCGTCAGGCAGCACTGATCTCGATCCTGGCTCAGATGGGTTCCTTCGTCCCGGCAGTGAAGGCCAGATTGGGGATTGCCGATCACATCTTCACGCGTGTAGGTGCTGCGGATGATCTGATACACGGCCAGTCTACTTTCATGGTCGAGATGATCGAGACGGCAAGGATCTTGCATAATGCTACCGAACGGTCCTTGATCATCCTGGATGAAGTGGGTCGGGGCACCAGTACCCATGATGGGATTTCCATCGCCTGGGCGATTGCTGAGGATCTGGTTCGTCGAGTGAAAGCTCGCACTTTGTTTGCGACTCACTATCACGAACTGGTGGCTCTTGCCGAGGAGATGCCTGATCAGGTTCGCAATCTGAACGTCGAGGTGAAAGAGTGGCGTGACGAGATCGTATTCCTGCACAGGATTGTTTCCGGAGGTGCAGACAAGTCGTACGGAATTCATGTCGCGCGGCTCGCCGGAATTCCAGCGCCGGTGCTCGATCGCGCCAGAGGAATCCTGGCTGAGCTGGAGACCGGTAGCACCGTGATGAATCGCGCGGATCGAAGTATTGGCAGTGCCTCCGCCCAGCATCCGTCCGATCCGATCCAGCCAGGTCTGTTCGATCAGCAGGAGAATCTATTGCGTGATCGTCTGAAACTGGTCGATCCGGACGATCTGACGCCTCGCAAGGCCCAGGAACTCCTTTATCAACTGAGGGCTCTGCTCGATGGGGGCGAGAGGAGTCCACAGTAGGGAATTGCCCGCCTCCGCTGTTCTATCGTTGCTCTTTCTCACCTGCGCGGCTGATCACCACGTCCCGGCCAAGGTGGAACCGGACGACTCAACTCCCAGACGAGCAATAACCGAGTCACCTTGCCATTCGGAGATTTTATCAAGAACATTGACTAAATACCTTGCGGTCCGATAATCGATGTGGGTTTATGCCAGAGTAATTGTCCAGAAAGCCGTGTTGGTCTCAGTGACTCGACCGGATTTCGAGACCAGATCTGGCAGTTTTTATTTGTTAGTAACTCCTGAATTGTCATATCGCACGCCGTGTGGAGGCGATGAGGAAAAATTGATGTAATGCAAACTCGGGCGGTTCAGTCGAACGCCCGTTGAGGAGGTAGTGATGGGGAACGGACCGTCCCGTATTCTCGGTATCGCCGGTATCCAGGCGATTGTGATCTTGTCTTTGGCACTCTGTATCGGGTCGACCGCAAATGCGACGATGTTGATCCCACTGTTGCCGAATTTTCCCCTTCTCGACTGCAACTCCAATGGCGTTGAAGATTCAACGGATATTGCCAATGGAACCAGTGCCGATTGCAACCTCAACGGTATTCCCGATGAGTGCGACATCGCCGATGGAACCGCAAAAGACTGCGATAACGACGGTGTACCGGACACATGCCAGATTCTCGCTGGTGGGTCTGACTGCAACGATAACGACTTGCTCGATAGTTGCGAAGTGGCCCTGGGAGCCGACGATTGCAATGGCAACGGTGTTCCCGATGAGTGCGATCTTGATTGCGATGGCAACGGTTCTCCCGATGAGTGTGACATTGCAGCAGATGCCACCATCGACTGCGATGTGAACGGTGTACCTGATCTATGTCAGTACTCCGATGAACTGGGGGGAGATCCTTCCCTCGATTGTGACGGGGATAACGTTCTCGACTCCTGTGAGATTGCTCTAGATCCAACACTAGACTGCGATACCGATGGAACTCTCGACAGCTGTGAGACGGACACAGATGGCGACGGAACCATCAATGATTGCGATCCTGACGATGACAACGATGGTGTAGCCGATGGCGACGACAGTGCACCGCTCGATAACACCCAGTGTAGTGACGACGACAATGACGGTTGCGACGACTGCTCAAGCGGTACGTTCGATCCCGCCAATGACGGCACCGACACCGATGGTGACGGACAGTGCGACGATAGTGACCCGGACGATGACGGCGACGGTGTGGCGGACGGTGCCGACAGTGCACCGCTCGATAACACTGTTTGCTCCGACACCGACGGTGACAGTTGCGACGACTGTTCCAGCGGTACGTTCGATCCTGCCAACGACGGCACCGACACCGATAATGACGGACTGTGCGATGCTGGCGACCCGGACGATGACGGCGACGGTGTGGCGGACGGTGCCGACAGTGC
>CAWLAN010000092.1:0-11037 GCA_963854815.1 Planctomycetes bacterium UBA1146 | reverse complement strand
CCTCCATCCGCGTCATCTTTTGCTCTGGATAGAAGGTCGTTCCGTCTTCCAGTAATCGTGTGACGGTGGAATGGAAGCAACGGATTGGATCGACATCTTCGACCGGACAGTCGGTGCCATTGGAGACAACCACGCCACTGTCGATCAGTTCACGCCACAGATAAGCACCACTGGCGCTCCGTTGGGCTCCCAGGCGATCGGCAACCCACGAGCCGTCCGAGGTGCAATGGACCCCCTGCATCGAGGCAATCAAGCCGAGTTCAGTGAAACGTGGCACATCGTCTGGATGCAGGTGCTGGGCATGCTCGATGCGCCATCGTCGTTGCTTGCCGTCGTCGACGCTGCCCAGGGCTGTTTCGTAGATATCGAGGATTTCCCGGTTGGCTCGATCACCGATGGCATGAACGCACAGTTGCAAACGGTGAGCGACCGCCAGCCGTGCGGTTTCTGCGATGGTAGCCAGCGGAGTGGTGTTGAGACCGGTCGATTCCGGTTTGTCAGAATAAGGCTCCAGCAGCCACGCACCGTGCGATCCGAGCGCACCATCGATGAGGCGTTTGATGCCTCCGACCGTCAGATATTGATGGCCGATTCCCTTCACATCGAGAGCCGGAAGAGCCGCTTCGAGACGCCGATTGGAGTCACTCAGCATCACCCACAGCCGAACGCCGAGGGCTTCTTCCACAGCCAGCGCGCGGAACAGTTCCACCGTCGACAGGGGAGATCCTGCATCCTGAAAACTGGTGATCCCTTTCGAGAGACACTCCTTCGTCGCCAGTTCCACGACCCGGCGCGGATCGGCAGATGTTGAGTTCTTGCTCGCCGGCGCCAGCAATCGCGAGGCGGTCTCTCGGAAGACACCGATCGGGTCGCCCTTATCGTCCCGGACCACCTCGCCGCCGCGCGGATTGACCGTTTCGCTGTCGATTCCGCACATCTTCATCGCATGTGCATTGGCAAAGACGGCATGGCCCGATGCATGGCGCAGGATCACCGGGTTGTCGGGAGAGATAGCACTGAGGGAACCGTGCTGCGGCAGGCCCTCGAAGGCCAGTTCGGGTGGCCGGTCCCATTTCTCCTGGTGCCAACCGCGACCGCGGATCAGTTCCCCGGGCGCCGCCTTGGCGACCGCCTGCTCGACCAGAGCGACGACCTGCTGCCACGATCGCGCCGGGCGTAGATCGAGTTGCAACAGCGAATTCCCGAGGCTCATGAAGTGACCGTGACCATCGATGAAGCCAGGAACCACCAACCGCCCCTCGAGATCGATGACGCGTGTCTCTGGACCGATGAAGTCGGCGATCTGTTGCTCGCTGCCGACCGCGACGATGATCTCGCCGCGCGCTGCCAGTGCTGTCGCCTCGGGCACATCGGCATCGACGGTGACCACCTTGCCGCCGGTCAGGACCAGATCAGCAGGTTTCTGGCCAGCTAAGGGTAGTGAGACCAGCACAACCAGAGGCAAAAGTAGGTACAACCGAGGAAACACAGGGAAATAAATGGTGACCTCCATCCGGCCAGACAGATCCCGGCTCCACCACCAACCTGTACAGGTCTACAGGTCAGCGACCGGTTCCCATCATTCCTCCACAACCGGAAACGGCATCTCTTCCAACGGAACGTCGCGGACGTGGGTGCCAAACTTCCAGTGATGGCCCTCGGGGTCGCTGGCGGTGTAGACGCGGTCGCCATAGAACATATCCTCGGGTTCCTGGATGATTGTCGCCCCGGCGGCCCGGGCGTTCTCGCAATGGCCATCGACATCGTCGACGTAGATGTACATGCCCGCCGTCATGGCACCGTCAAGGTCTTGCGGGCTGGTCTTCTTCTCATCGGGACAGGCGTGACCGACGAAGATGAGACCGTCCCCGATCTCCAGCTCCGAGTGCAATATCTGCCCCTCCGGGCCGGGAATCTTGAGGCGCGTCTTGAAGCCGAAAGCCTTCTCCAGCCACTCGATCGCCGCCGCCGAGTCCTGGTAATACACTCCCGCGGTGATCCTGGGCATCCCATCCGGGGGGTTCTTGACATCCTCGGCCATTATTGACACCTCTCTCTCACAGCATGGAACCCTAGGCCATCGCCCCTGGCTTCGCCAGCACCCTCACTTCTGACGATCTTCGAGCAACTGCTGATATCGATCCTGGTAGGGACAGGCCACTTCATGGCCCTCGTCAATCGACTCCATCGGCGGAATCTGTTCGGCGCAACTCGGCTGGGCGATGGGACAGCGGCTGCGGAAGCCACAACCAGAGGGTTTGTCCATCGGACTGGGAACATCTCCCTCGAGCATGATTCGACCGACACGCTCGAGTTCTGGATCGGGCCGCGGAATCGCACTGAGCAGGGCGCGCGTATACGGATGGGACGGGTTGTCAAAGATCTGTTCGGTCGTGCCCACTTCGACCAGGTTGCCGAGGTACATCACCGCCATCCGATCAGCAACGTGTTGAACCACCGAGATGTCATGGGCGATGAAGATCAGGGTTAGACCCAGATCCCGCTGCAACTCCTGCATCAGGTTGATGACCTGGGCCTGGATCGAAACATCGAGGGCACTGACCGGCTCGTCGGCGATGATGAGCCGGGGCCGTGTCGCCAGTGCTCGTGCGATCCCGATGCGCTGACGCTGACCACCGGAGAACTCGTGTGGGTAACGCTCGGCCTGCTCTTTTCTCAGACCAACCCGCTCCAGTAGTTCATCGACACGAATTCGACGCTGCTCCCGACTCATGCTGCGGTGATGCACTCGTAGTGGTTCATCGACGATCTCCTCGACCGACAGACGCGGATTCAGGGATGAATACGGATCCTGGTAAACCATCTGGATCTCGCTTCGGTAGGGCCGGTATTCCCTGCGGGAGAGCTTCGTCAACTCGACCACTTCACCGCTGACGGAATGAAACTGGATCGAGCCCGATGTCACCGGCACCAGCCCCATCACCGCCTTGCCCAGGGTGCTCTTTCCGCAACCGGACTCGCCCACCACACCGAGAGTCTCGCCCTCTTCAACTCGAAGGCTGATGCCGTCGACCGCCTTCACATCGGCGATGTGACGGGCGAAGACACCGCCGTGAACCGGAAACCAGACCTTCAGATCCTGCAGTTCGATGATCGGTTGGACGGTGGTACCGACTACCGGGGTCTCGCTCATGAGTCACCCCCGTCCTCATCGACGAGATGGCACCGCACCTCGTGACCCTGCCCCACCCTTCTCAGCAGCGGCTCCTCGCGACGACAACGCTCCTCCACCAGCGGACAGCGGGTACAGAAACGACACCCCTTGGGCCAGTCGAAGATGTTGGGGACCATGCCGGGAATCGTCTCCAGTTGTTCCTGTTTGCGATCCAGGTCCGGTCTCGGCAGGCTGCGCAGCAAACCCTGGGTATAGGGGTGCTTCGGTTGACGGAACAGCTGCCGCACCGATGCCACTTCCTGGATCTTGCCGCCGTACATCACCACGACCCGGTCACAGGTTTCCGCCACCACTGCCAGATCGTGCGTGATCAGCAGGATCGAAGCGCCTTGCTGCTGCTCCTTCATCTCCAGCATCAACTCGAGGATCTGCGCCTGGATCGTCACATCGAGCGCGGTGGTCGGTTCATCGGCGATCAGCAGAGCTGGCTCCAGAGACAGCGCCATGGCGATCATCACTCGCTGGCGCATGCCACCCGAGAACTGGTGCGGATAGGCCAACATTCTCGCCCTCGCATCGGAGATTCCGACCTTTTCCAGCATCTCCACCGATCGTCCGATGGCCTCTTTCTTGGAAGCCCCGGTGTGATGCTGGATCGCTTCGCGCATCTGGAAACCGATGGTGAAGACAGGGTTCAGAGCGGTCATCGGTTCCTGGAAAATCATCGCGATCTCGCGCCCTCGAATCACTCTCATCTCATCGTAGGTGAGCGACAGCAGATCACGTCCCTTGAAGATCGCCGATCCTTTCTCGATACGACCGGGCGGATCGGGGATCAGTTTCAACAGGCTGAGTGCGGTCACCGATTTGCCACAGCCGGATTCGCCGACCAGACCGAGCACCTCTCCGGCATGGATATCGAAGTCGACGCCATCGACCGCACGCGCGGTCTGCCCATCGACCGAAAAGGATGTGTGCAGATCCTTGATCTGTAGCAGCAGTTCTGGCGATCCCGATGGTGGATTTGATTTGGGTTCCATCGCCATCACCTGAGCCTCGAGAAGACCTTGGGGTCGAACGCTTCGCGCACCGCTTCGCCGATGAGTACCACCAGGAACAAGGTGATCGCCAGCGCCACCACCGGCAGCAACACCAGATGCGGATAGATCAGGATGAACTGGAATCCCTGATTCAGCAGACGTCCCCACGATGGGTCGGTCGGTGGTAAGCCGAAGCCGAGGAAATCGAGAGATACGAGCGCACTGATGTAACTGACGAATGAAAAAGGTGCTCTGGAGATCACCGGGACCATCGAGTTCGGCAAGATGTGACGGAGCATCACCGTGAAGTCACTGACACCACTGCCGATCGCTGCCTGGACGTAGTCTCTGGCTTTTTCACGATAGAACTCGCCGCGGATCTGATAGGTGATCGCCATCCACGATCGCAAGACCACCAGGAAGATCACCAGCATCCAGAAACTGGGATTGATGATGCTGGCGATGATCATGATCAGGAACAAGAACGGCACCGAGCCCCAGATCTCGATGAAACGCTGCAAGAGGATATCGGTCCAGCCGCCGTAGTAGCCCATGATGGCTCCGGCGAAGATGCCGACGAGGTAACCGACCCCCATCACCATCAGTGCAAAACCGACGCTGACACGGAATCCGTACAGAAGAAGCGGCACCACATCGATGCCGGAATCGCTGGTTCCCAGGGGAGCTTCCCACGTTTCCAGGAACCGGCTCACCAGTTGTGCTTTGTCGGGGAAAATCTTGCCCTCGCCTTGCGCGAGAACTTCTGCAGTGCCATGGAGCCCATCGGGATCGACCTCCCTGACGAGCAGGATCCCGAGAACGTCGGTGATCCTTTCGTCCGCATCTTCTTCGATGACAAACAACTTCAGCCCCTCTTCGAGCGGTTTCCCGTCGACGGACCCTACCTGGTATGTGGGTCTTCCTCCCAGCAACTGTTCGTTGGTGCCGAGCAAAATTGCTGAACGATGGCGCGGTGTGATGCCGGGGATCGGAAGAGACGGCCCATGGGGTGCGGTACCGGGCAAATCGAGTCGGTTCTTGTAGGGCCCGTGGCGGTACAACGGCCAGATGATGCTCGCCCCTCCGGAGGCAAACAGCTGCTCGGTGTCACCGAGTTCCGCGATCTGGCCGCGTAGTTTCGTCAGGTCGATCCGTGCCGCCTGCAGATCCTCGACGAGCCAATCCTCCGGCTCTTCCCCGTCAGCGATCAATTCATCGATCTCCTGCTGGGTATCGCTGATCTCCTGCTCCAGGGACTTCGCTTCGCTCATGAGTCCCTCGGCAATCGGTCCAAAAGAACCGGTCGGATCGGCGACGATCTTGCCGAAAGATTTGTAGTCGAGAGGTCCATCTCCTGGAATTCCAAAATCTCCAGAGCGATCAAAAGTAGCAAACGGTCCATGCCTGAAGAAGATCCAGGTGTTGAACAGATCCCTCACCGCCGGATAGGCGGTCTGATCGCCATAGCGAATCATGACCGGTCGATCATTGACCAGCACTTCGAGAAACATCGATGTGGTGAAGCAACTGGTCACGATGACAAACGAGATGTATCCACGTCGAATCGACCGGAACCGTCGTAGGCGTTTCTGCGCCAGCGGACTGGTCCGTAGCTGGATGCCACAGAGACCCAGTAGCAAACGAAACAGCCACGGGATGCCCTTCTGGGTCAACAAGACTCCAGCCGTCAGGACCAACAGGGTCAGCAGAAACGTCATGTTGCCCCGCCCCCTACTTGAACCGGATTCTGGGATCGATGAGCGCCCAGATCAGATCGCTGAAGATGTTGCCGGTGAGTCGGATCAGTACCCCGATCACGAGGGTGGCGAGGATGATCGGATAATCGCGCCGGATGATGGATTCGTAGCCGAGCAATCCCATTCCGGGGATGTTGCACACCTTCTCGATGAGAAAGGAGCCGGCGAAGAGCAATCCGAGGAAATGGCCGATTCCGGCAGTGATCGGAATCAATGAGTTGCGCAGGGCGTGAACGTAGATCACTCGCCGCTCGGTCAACCCCTTGGCAAATGCGGTCCGAACATAATCGGCACCGAGGTTATCCAGCAGCGAGTTTTTCATCAGTACCGTCATGCTGGCAAAGGATCCGACCAGGTAGCCAAACATCGGCACCATCGTGTGCTCGATCTGATCGATGACACAACGAAGGTACTGGCCCTGTTGCCACCATTGATTCCAGCCATCGGAGCGGAAGCCACCGAGCGGCACCAGATTCCAGTAAGACCCTCCACCGAGCAAGACCAGTAGCAACAAGCAGGCGACGAACCCAGGGGTCGCATAGCCGAGAAACACCAGCACGCTGGTTGCGGTGTCGAAGGGACCCCGGTGGCGGATCGCCTTGGAAATCCCCAGCGGGATACAGACCAGCCAGGTGGCGAGGTAGCCGATCAAGCCGAAATAGATGGAGATGGGGAACTTCGAGATGATGACGGTGAGAGCGTCCTCGTTATAGGTGAAAGATCTGCCGAAATCTCCCTGGAGGATGCCGCTGAGAGCATTCTTCACGTGGTAATAAGATCCGTTGCGGTTGGCCTCGATGTTCGATGGAGACAGATGCTGCTGGAGAGACTGGTAGCAATCCTCCCGCAACAGCAACTGGCGTTGACACACTGCAGTGATGCCGGTTCCACCGCTCTCCTGTGCGGTTATTGTCCTCATGAATCGAGCACCCGACAGTGACCAACCGAGACCGGAGAGGAGTCGATTCAACTGGGACCGACGCGAAACTCCACCGGCCAGTAATTGATCCGCCTGGTTCAATTCTTCCGGGAAACGACTTCTATCAGCAGCGGTCACCTCGATCAGAATCGTATCGCCACTGAGAAGAAGATCACCGTCGATCAGTGACTGTTGAAGTCGATGCTCCGCCTCCCTGTAGTCATTCCACAACTGCTGCGACTGCTGCCAGAAATCGGCATCGTCGCGCCGATATTCGAGGGTTACCGGCGTCCTGGTCTTTTTCGGATAGACACCGAGCCATTGCAGATACGCCAGTGGAATCGGCTGATCGAGGTTGTAGTAGGCCTTCAGTTCATCGCGCGCCTTCTCGTCGAGACCGACGCTCTCGTCGCCAAGGCCGCCACCGCCACCACCGGCTTCCCCGGCGGCAGCAGCTCGCATCTGATTTTCCAGTTGCTCGATGGGGCCGCCCGGAGTGATGCGCAATACCGCATACACGATAAAAGTGATGACGATAAAGGTGACCGGGACCAGCAGTAACCTGCGCGTGAAGTAAGTCCACATGCCACTCATCGATCAGTGCCTCCCCGGCGCACGCAACTCTTCGAGAGGATCCTATTCCTTGACTTCTCCGCCGGCCTCCATGCGAGCCTTGACGCCCCATGGATCGATCACGTCGGAACCGACGGGAAGATCCGTCTCGTCCTCCTTGGCCTTGGCCAGGCGTTTCTGCATCTCGGGAGTGGTCCACCAGTGGGCCCAGAGGGAATGGTCGTCGCCGGTCCTCGACAGGATCTTTTGCGGCTGGCCAAAATGATTCCACGACAGAATCCGCTCGAAAGGACCGTACCAGGTCAAAGCGACTGGATGTTCCTTGAAGATGAGGCCGTCGATTTTTTGCATGAACGCAGTCTGCTCGTCGATGTCAAAAGTACGGTCGTACTGCTCCATCAACTGATCCACCTCGTCGATGGAGACACCGCAGATGTTGTTGTTGTAGGGTTCATTGGCCAGGTCTCCATGCCACGACGTGATGGGGTTGGGAAACAGGATCCCGCGCCAGGATTGCATGTGAACCGTGAACTGACGTTCGCTGATTTTTTTCATCAGCGCGTTGTAGTCGACCAACTTCAGGTCCATACCGATGCCGATCTTGCGCAACCCCTCGGCGATGACCTGGTGAATCCTGGTCGAAGAAGCAGAGCCGAATTCGATGGTGAACTGGAGCGGCTTGCCAGTCTTCTCGTGTACCCGGATGCCATCATCGTTTCGTGTGGTGTATCCGGCTCGATCGAGAAACCGCTCGGCACGGCGCGGGTTGTAACGAATCTTGCGGTTGTCCGGATTCCCCCATCGGCCACCCGGATAATAACTGTCGATGTACTCGTACTGGTTGAAGAACAACTTGTCGAACAGCGTTTTTCGATCGACACCGTAGCAAAATGCCAGTCGGACATTCTTGTCGTCGAAGGGCCATTGACGCATATTCATCATGTATCCGGAAAAGGACTGCGGCTTCTCGTTATAGATCTTCTGCTTGCGAATCCAGCCCTTTCGGACCGCCTCGAAACCGGTCTCCTCGGCCCAACGCTGCGCACGCATCACCTTGTAGTAATCGAGTTCTCCTGCCTTGAACTTCTCGAACGCCAGTTCACGGTCACGCACCACAATCAACTGGATCTCATCAAAGTTATAGAGGCCTCGGGCACCGCGTGTACCCCAACCCCACCAGCCTTCGTTGCGGTAAAGAGTGACCGAAATCTCCTGCTGGATGCTGTCCTCGCGAAGCACGTAGGGACCAGAGCCGGGAATCATCTTCCAGTTGAACTCGTCGAGATAAACATCTCCCGGGATGCGAATCTGCTCGGCCGGATAGATGACGAGGCCGGCAGAAAAGTAAATCAGCAGACGCCAGTTCATTTTCTTGGTCTTGACCGAGATGGTCCGCTCATCGTGGACCATCGGCGTTTCGTACTCGTTGTAGAGATTGGTGATGGCAGGATCCTTGATATCCGGATCCACGATGTGCTCGAAGGACGCCAGCACGTCATCGGCGGTGACCCTGGTACCGTCAGAAAAACGAGCCCGCTCATCGATGCGAAACCAGAACACCTGGTGATCTTCGTTTTTCTCGATGATCCAGTGAGACGCGAGTGAGGGAACCCACTCGAGGGTTTCCGGATGGATCCCGAGCAGTCGATCATGAGTCAGAGCGTAGATATCGGTGATGGTGGTCAGCTTGGAATTTGGTCCGTCATTGCGCAAAGTCGGCAGAAAATTGGGAATGCTTACGCGGAGTTTGCCTCCGTGAACTGCATCTGGACTACCCGGCGGTTCGAAGGTGGTATTGGTGGTCCACATCCGACCATCGATCTCGACCTGGTCGTAATCGGCCTGGAGCGGATCACAACAACCGATAACCACGGCGAGCACCACGAACACAACACTGGTCAGACGAGTCATGGAGACCTCCGGGAAAGGGGATCGTTACACGCAAACAGCCCAGACGCGAAGCGACCGGGCCGAACAAGAAATCGCGCGAAAGTTGCGGAATACAGAAGGAACGGGAGCGGAGTCCCTACTTCTTCTCCTTTTCCTTCTCCTTGTCCGCTTCGCCCTCGGCACCAGCTTCGACCTCGACACCAGCTTCGAGCAGGACTTCGACTTCTTCTGTCTCTTTCTTTTCCTTGGCGCGTTTCTTTACCTTGAGAACCCGGGTCTTGGGGAGACCAAATGGGTCGTCTTCACCCTCGGTGAATCGACCTTCTGCTTCGAGTTGTAGAATCCGCTCGTAGCGGGTGAGGACGTTTCGGGTGCCCTTGAGGGCACCGGTGTTTCTCAGGGTTCTGTGAATCGACATCTTGGTCCAATTTCCTCTGGAATGGGGTATCACCCCGACCGATCCGCTGGCTTCGTTGTTACCGAAAACTACTCGCGCACTGTGACCAACGGAGAGTTTCCACGGCCCCAGCAGGATAACGGTCGACCCCTCCAACAGCAAGCAAAGCAGGGCCATCGGCCGAGGCTTGCCCACAATGCCCCGGGGGCGCATCATTCGCGGCGCGGGAGGCGGGGAGAAGATGTCGGCGCGGGGGTTGTTGCTACTGCTCAGTATCACGTTTGTGGCCATCTGGTTGGGATCCCTGATCCCCGATGCACTGCCGGGTCGGGCCGATCTGGTCATCGGGAATGGCACAGACCCGGGCAGTTTGCACCCCCACCGCGCCACCGGAATCCCCGAGGGAAGGGTGATTCTAGCCCTTCACGAGGGCCTGCTGTTGCTCGATCCTGCCACTCTCGAGCCACTCCCCGGTTGTGCTGTGAGCTGGCAAGTGTCTGCCGATGGCACTCTCTGGCGTTTCCAGATCCAGCCACAACTTGCCTGGAGCGATGGCTCGCCTCTCGATGCCAGCGATTTCCGCAGGTCATGGCTCGACCTCATCGATCCGACTCAGGGGGCTCCCTACGGCGATCTACTCGAAATAGTGGTCGGCGCACGACAGTGGAGAAGAGGTCAAGGAAGTCGCCAGCAGGTTCAAATTCGAACCGAGGGAAGCAGCACCCTCGTGGTCGAACTGATCCACCCGGCACCGTGGTTCCCGTACCTGTGCGCGCAGACTCCACTGCAACCGGTCCACATCAGTTCCCGCGGCACAGCCGGCGTCGATGTGCCAACCAACGGACCATGGAAACTGCAGCAATGGCGATTACGCGACAGAATCCGCCTCGTACCCAATTCCAATTACCGCGGGCCTGCTCGTCCGACGCTCGAGACGATCGATTTTCTTGCCGCTGAATCGGGCAACACGATGCTCAACCTCTTTGCTGCCGGAATGTCAGACTGGGCGGTTCGTGTACCGCCTGCCGCGATTCCGGTCCTGCGTAGTGATCCCGACTGGTCTTCGAAATGGCGAGCCGACCCTTATCTGGCGATATCTTTCTATCGATTGAATCTCGATCGCCCTCCCCTCGATGACGTGGCGGTACGCCGCGCCTTGTCGCTGTCGATCGACCGCATGCAACTGTGCCAGGATGTACTCGGTGGTGATCCCGAGCCCGCCCATGGATTCGTCCCGTGGCCACCTCCAGCCATCGAGAGACAGCGTCGAAAGTTGCAAAAGCGTGGCGTATCGACGGTTCTGGACGATCCTCTGGCCGATTACC
>CAWLAN010000091.1:0-11071 GCA_963854815.1 Planctomycetes bacterium UBA1146 | reverse complement strand
CTTGCCGAGGCCGGGGCTACAGCGCTCGTCAACCTGGCCAGTGATGAGTACTCGAAGGCGGCACATATCGATTCGCTCGGGGTACCGGTGATCGGAGTCAAGTTCCTCGAGGTCGACCGGGGCAAGGCCAGGTTCATCTCCTTCTACGGCAAGAAAGCCCGCGGCCTGATGGCACGCTGGATGGCCGATCACCGACCAAAGAAGATCTCTGATCTGTCCGGCTTTGATAGCGAGGGTTATCGAATCCAGGCCGAAGACAGCAGCGATAGCACTCTGGTCTTCTCACGTCCAAAACCTGCGCCTGTCTCGGCGAAGGCTGGATAGGCACTGGTAAATTGGTGGGCGATGAGGGACTCGAACCCCCGGCCCCCTCGGTGTAAACGAGGTGCTCTAGCCAACTGAGCTAATCGCCCCCAGCACTGTCGTTTCATGAATGGGCGATACTGGATTCGAACCAGTGACTTCTACGATGTGAACGTAGCGCTCTAACCAGCTGAGCTAATCGCCCCCGGAGTTAAAAAATGGTGCCGAAGAGAGGACTCGAACCTCCACCCGATTAAAACCGGACCAGGACCTGAACCTGGCGCGTCTGCCAGTTCCGCCACTTCGGCACGAACGCGGATGAATAGCCCCGCCCGGGCGTATTGTCAAGAGTCCCATGATGTCGAGTGAGCAGTCGTGGTACAAACGCAAGCCGGTAAACGGTGTTCGACGGACGTGAAGGGTCCATCCGCAAGATGAAGATCATCGCGAAAAATCGTAGAGTCCGACATGAACTCGAGATTCTCGATACTCTCGAGGCGGGGATCGTCTTGCGCGGATCGGAGGTCAAGAGCCTTCGTGCCGGAAAGTGCGAGATCGTCGATGGTTTCGTCAGAATCGAGGCCGATGAAGCGTGGATGCTGAAGGTCCACATCGCCGAATACAGTCACGGTGGATACTCCAATCACGCCCCGACCCGCAAGCGCAAGTTGCTGATCCATCGGCGTGAAGTGAAACAGTTGCGCGTCAAGATGGAGGAGAAGGGTCTGACGGCGGTGCCGCTGAAGATCTACTTCAACGAGAAGGGCAAGGTCAAGGTCGAGATCGCTGTGGGTCGTGGAAAGAGAACCCACGACAAGAGACGCGCCAAGAAGGAGAAGGAGATGAAGCGCGACATCCAGCGCGCGCTACGTAGAGGTGACTGATCGATGGGGCGCTGCTGTCGGGCTGCCTGTAGATCTCCCGCGACCACATTCCTTCGAGATTGCACCGAGGATCCATCGTGCAGATGCTCGATTTCGTCGCTAGTTGCCGGAATTCCACGAACAGGGTCGGAAATGGAGTCTGTCGCACGAGCAGATATGTTGCCGTGCGTTGCAGGCATCGGTAATCTGATACCATGGATCGGATCGGGAACCGCCCGGTCCGTCGAGATGAGTTGAGATGAGAAGGGGGCGAAACGGTTTCGACCGGATGTCGGAACATGGAGTGGCAGGCGGAGGTTATCCGGAGGCCTCCTAAAACACCGGGTAAATTTTTTGACTGCGAACAACAACTTCGCAATGGCTGCCTAGTAACCTAGGCGCCCCTTCCCCCGTCGTTTGCCTGGTACGGCGGACGGAAGGCCATACTTCCGGGCTGGCCAAAAGAGACCCTGCCGGTGGTCTCTGAGGCGAGATTGAACCGGCGCTCGCGCTCTGGATCCTGTCCGTTGGAGCCGATCGCGAGGCAATAAAAGACGGACTATGCCTGTAGAAGCTTCGTGGGAAGCGTTTCGGGACCCGGGTTCGACTCCCGGCGCCTCCATTTTCTCATCTTTTTGTCGGGTCGATTGCTGGATCGAGGTCGGGTGACTGCCTTGCCGAGCCGTTCGTCAGCCCCGGACGGGGGTCTGGTCATCTGGAAACCGAGGGGTCCGACCTCGCGGGCGATCATCGATCAGGTGCAAGTACGACTCGATTTCAAGGGTCTCGGCCACTGCGGAACCCTCGATCCGATGGCTAGCGGAGTGCTGGTCATCATCGGCGGAGCTGGTCGTCGTTTCCAGCAGTTGCTCACCTTTCACGACAAGAGTTACGAGGCGACCATCTGGTTCGGTATCTCCAGTGTGAGCGACGATGCCGAGGGTCCACTCTCCTGTCCGGTTCCTCTTTGCCAGATACCGACTCGCGAGCGGATCGAACAGGCGCTGTGCGGTTTTCTGGGCAATCAGACTCAGGTCCCTCCGGTCCACAGTGCCATACGGATCGGACGACGCCGCTCCTACGAACGAGCAAGAATGGGCGACCACACGCCACCGCCGAGTCGAGAGGTGGTGTTTCATTCCCTCACCGTCCTGGAACTCGATGGGCCGCGTCTACGATTGAGCATCGATTGCAGTCGCGGGACCTACATCCGCAGTCTGGCGCGTGATCTGGGAGACAGCCTCGGATGTCCAGCAAGCCTGATGGCGTTGCGTCGCATCGCAAGCGGTGTCCATTCGCTGATCGATGCGGTATTGCCCGATCGTGTCGTTGAATCCGATTGGCTCTCGCTGGAGCAATTGCTCGGGCACATCTCTCGTGTCGAGGTGGATCAGCACCAGGCGGTTTGTCTCGGGCATGGCCAGTGCCTCTCCATAGATGAACTGGAGCACCCTCAGGTGGCGATGAACTGCGAAGTCGAAGGTGATTTGCGGGTCATCTGGTGCCAGGGGGTCGTACGTGGCATCGGCAGGGTCGTCGACGGATTTCTACGTCCGAAGCGCTGGCTCCCTGAGCGTGGAATCGATCGGGTCGCTGATCTGGACCCGGCCTGATCAGACTGCACTGCGGCAGGAGGCACCTGTTGGCTAGGGCACCTCTAGTTTGAGGGCGTCGATGGTGAGCCTCTTGGGATGAGACGGTGGAACCGTGAAAAGGTAGAGAGATTGAAGATCGGACCAGCTGATGGATTCGTTCTTCGACAGTTCCTTGACCAGGTCGATGCGCAGGTGAGTCCAGCCCTTTTTCTTGATGGTCAGGTGGTGGTAATAGCAATCTCTCCTGAGAAGACCGCGGATTCCCCCGGTGGCGGCCCAGGCCTGATTGGGGCCGATCTCATCTCGACCGAAGAATAGAGTGAACTTGCCGAAGTTGTCATCTTCGCTGTGGATCGAGATGCGCAGCCAACGGTAGTCCTCCATCACCACATTCTCGATGGAAGCCAGCGGCAAGCGGCCAAAATTGAAGCCGGCAAATCCTTGCCCACCTCCGGAGCGCCACTCGAGGGCACTCTTTCCCTCGAAGATGCGGTCGGGATCTTTTGTGATTCGGGTACGATCCTCGGGCAGCGCCCTGCGCGCGGCTTGTTCCGTTTCGACAGGCTCCTTTTCGAATTTGGCCAGGTCGAGGAATAGTATCGGATAGACCTCATCGTGTAGTTCATCGATCGAGGTGCGCAGGGGCGTGTCGCCGTATTTTTTCACCAGACCTTCGACTGCACTCCAGCATTTTCTGTACTTCTTGCGCACGAGATCCCCGGCGGCTCGATCGAGGGATTTGCCGCCCTTGCAGGCGTCTTCCCACGGTTCGAGACGAGACCGGGATTCCCTGTCGACGGTATCCCTGCGTGCGGCTGTGAAGGCTTTCCCCGCCCCTCTCCAGTCGCGCTGCTCGAACAGTTCTTTTCCCTGCTCGAAAGTCTTGCGCCCCTCGTCGGTCTTGAAGATCGGCTCGGGAAGTGAGTTTTCGGAGGTGGCATCGAGACCCGCGTCGTCATCCGGTACGGATTGCATCGGCAATACTGAAAGGGGGATGAGTAGGATCCAGGGGAGGAATCCTCCGGACATGATGAACTCCTGTCCTCTATTCGGGTCCCGCACCGGGCCGATGGTCCTCCAGCGCGCAGGATTCGACCTCGAGGTGAACTTTCAGTATTCTAGAGCCAAAGAGGAGGACTTCCAGTGCAGCCATCGGCGATAGGGCCCACATGCAGACTCGTTGTCGTTTCCGTGCTCCTGGTCACCGTCTCAGGATGCTGGGGAGACTCCGCCGACTCCGTCAAACCTGGAACCCGGTCCCAGGATCATCACGCCATCGAATCCACGACTGCTGCTGACCAGCAATCTGGTAGGTCTGTGGGACTGCGCCGCGAAGATCTTCCGCAGTTGACTGCACAAGTGATCGCCGATGCCGAGAATCTTGTGATGGGGTCCTGCAGTCGTTGCCATGCACCCTTGCCCACCGATGCTCTGCCGCGTCGTGCCTGGGAGAAGGCGATCTTTGCCATGGATGGGTTGGTGGATGAATGGGGACAGGTCGGTGTGACGACCGAGGAGATCGCCATCGCATTGCATTACTACGAGAAGGAAGCGCCCGAGGAACTCGACTACGACCACCATCCGCCCGAACAGGATCTTTACTTCGAAACGGTCGAACTGACGCCAGCGGGCCTTGAATCGGAACGAATCCCGGCGGTCTCCGACCTCTTGATGCTCGGCGGAGATCGAGGACGTAGCGAAGGGATTCTCGTTTCCGAACTTCGCAGTCGTCGTCTGATGTTCTTGCCGTACGGGGCCCTCGAAGCGACCGAACTGGTCCCTTACATGGGATCGATCGACTTCAACTATCCAGCCTCCCTGAGCCATGTCGATTTCGACGGCAAGGGAAAGCTCGACATCCTCGTTTCATCCATCGGTGCCATGAATCCTAGCAACGAGGTGGAGGGGGGAGCCTGGATCATCGCCAGATCTGATCGAAAGATGGCAGCGTTTCAGGTCGGTGGAGCGCTGGCACGCGCCTGTGCTCTCGAGGGGGCTGATTTCGATGGGGATGGCGATATCGATCTCGTCTCCTGTGCCTTCGGGTTCCGGGGGCCTGGTCGTCTGGTGTGGCTGGAGAACATCGGTGGACGCTTCATACCCAGAGAACTCGACAAGCGTGACGGATTTGTTGCTACGATTCTCGAGGATATCGATGGGGACGGTGATATCGATATCGTCGCGCTGCTTTCGCAACATCATGAACTCTTGATGCAGTTCACCAATATGGGTGATGGAGTGTTCGAGCCAAAAGTGCTGTTGAGTTTTCCCCACGCTGCATGGGGATGCTCCGACCTGATGGCGGTCGATATCGATCAGGATGGAGATCGCGATCTGATCATCGTCAATGGCGATACACTCGACGACAACACCCCCAAGCCGATCCATGGTGTCCGATGGTTGGAGAGGTCGGGAGATCAGTACACCTCCTTGCACGAGATCCTGCTTCTACCCGGCTGCGAGCGTGCTGCGATCGGTGATCTCGATGCAGATGGGGACCTGGACGTGGTGGGGGCCGCGTTCTTTCCGCAACTTTCGCCGGATGGTTGGCATCGCTGGGATTCGGTGGTCTGGGCCGAGAATCTCGGCGATGCCAAATCGTGGCAAGTTCGTACCCTGGAGGTCGGGAATCCGGTGCATTCGGCGGTATTGCTCGATGACGTGGATCGCGATGGAAAAGTAGATGTGATCCTGGGGAACTACGTGTGGCTGCAACCCGCAGGGGCTCCCTCAGCACGCAGAGATTATCTCACCATACTGCGGCGGACCAATTGACAACGGGGCTCAGCCTTCGCCTTCCTCGCGGCGTTCTCGCGTTCGATCGGGGGGAGCAACTTGTGGTGGCTGGATGGTTTCTGATGACTCCTCCAGAGCCTGCTGCCACTGTCTCTCGACGGTTTCCAGCAGCGTCTTGACCCCTGGTTCCAGCGATCCGGAATCGACCCTTCGTAACAGCCTCCCGGCATTTCGTGGCGACATCAGTTTCAACTGTACTCTCGCTTCCAGGATGGTCGCCAGGAATCGCTCTGGTTCCAGCAGCCGGGCTCTCTGGTAGGCATCGAGTGCCTTCTGAAGTTCTCCCTTGCCCTCGAGCAACTGGCCGAGATTGATCCAGGCCCCGGTGTATCCCTGGTCGATCTTGACGGCTTGCTGGAAACTGGAGAGTGCCTGCAACGAATCGATGGGAACCAGCAGGACGCCGAGACTGTTCCAGGAAGGACTGTGGTCGGGAGCCGTCACGGTGGCATTTCTGAACAGTTCGAGAGCATCCTCGATACGGCCGGCTTCCTGTGCGAGGTGGCCGAGATTGTGGAGAGCGCGAACGTCGCCTGGATGCTGTTCGAGGCTGCGGTGATACCACGCGATAGCCTGCTGGGGTTGTTGCTTCTGTTCGTACATGTAGCCGATGGCGACCGGATCGATGCAGTAACTTTCCATCAGTGCTCGATCGGGTACGGCAATGGCATGGACTCCCACCAGTAACAACAGATAAAGCACCACGGATTTTATCGAGACGCCCCAGGTGACGATTCCTCGTGCCGCCACGATGCAACCGAGCGCAAGGATCGGAACCCGATATCTGCCGGCGACGAAGAATGCCAGTGCGACCAGTGCCAGCGTCGCCATTGCAAGCACGACGGGCAGATCCGATTGGCGGAGTCCACGCCGACAGAGCAATACCCCGGCGATGATCATGGCGATGAGCGGTCCACTGGTGCCAGGAAGCCAGGCGAGGATTTGCAGGGTGGTAGTTCGGTTCTTCTCATCGATGAGGTTCTTGTTATTGGGCACATCGTGAGCCGAGAACAGTGCCGCCGTCTTGTGGACCATCTTCTGAACCCACTGGAGGGGAAACGCTCCGATTTCTTCGAGGGCCAGTCGGTAGTAGTGACGGCTACGTGCAGCGGCACCCTCGATGTCGGAGCCTTTATGCAATATTTCATCCCAGCGCGGTCCTGCCGCGACCGAGGTGAGCCCATCGGATCCGATCCCATCGCCTGTACGATTCCCGATGTAGAAGTTGATACCACCATTGGAGCTGATCAGAATCGGCTCCTGGCCGATCTTCATGTTGACGGCAAAGACCGGCAATAAGGTGACAAGGCACCCTGCCAGCACTGCCGTGGCGCGTCCGCTACGCATCGATGTCGAACCGGATGTGAACAAGGCGGCCAGCGCCAGAGCACCGGCGACAGGAAGAGCGGTC
Source organism: Planctomycetes bacterium UBA1146 (assembly GCA_963854815.1). Classification (GTDB taxonomy): domain Bacteria; phylum Planctomycetota; class UBA8108; order UBA1146; family UBA1146; genus UBA1146. Next base: position 4,103 of record CAWLAN010000091.1, on the reverse strand, counting down.
GCCCGTGTCAGTGCTGCCAGTCCGATGGTCATGCCGACCAGCGTCCATGGCAGGACTCGTGAATCTCTCGTTGCCGATAGTGCCAGTGAGACCGAGAGCACCACCAGGAACGTGAACAAGGTCGTGTCGAGCAACTGGCCACAGAAATAGATCGGCATCCAGGCGATGGAGTAGAGCAGTCCCGCAAGTAAAGCGGCCCGGGCTCCACAGCAGGCTGCTGCGATCGACACGATGAGGATGGAAGTCGCGCCATCGAGCAGCGACTGGAGAATCTTCACCGTCCAGGCGTAGGAAACGGGGACTCCCTGACCGACCGCACCGATCTCCTGCCACCCGAGAGCGACCAGCGCCAGCAGTGCGGGATATCCGGGCGGCTTCCAGTAGGGTGTTGCATGAGCGGGACCATCTGCGAGAAATCCCCTGGCCTGATCAACATTGGTCAGTTCATCGACGATGGGATAGGCGAAGGCAGGATCATCTGAAGCCAGTTCGCTGATGGAGATCAGCCGCACGATGGCAGTCAACAGGAAGACAAGTACGTAGATCCTCTTGCCGGAGAGCCACGACGACTTCTTCATCCTGTTCCGATCTGCTGCTACTGGAGGCCTTCCCTGAACTCGAGGATTCCTTCGATCCCGGTCACCTGACGGATGGAGTGTTCAGGGGAGAAGTTGCCAAGTTTCTCGGGATCTCCCCTGGTGAAACGGTAGGTGGCCCCAGCTTCATCGAAGGTTCCCAGGATCCTGAAGGCGATGTCGTAGATGTTGTACTGGAGAGTGGTCGCCGTTGTACCCCCCGCGACCACGGTTACGGTTTTCTCTCCGAGATAGCCAACGATTTCCCCCTGTCGCAGGATGCGGGTGTAAGTTTCGTCGCTGACTTCGATTTCATCGATTCCATCGGGCGATACGGAAATTGTCGAATCCGATCCGGATGGCGTGGATCCACAGCCGCTCATGATGGACAGGAGCAGGAAGTTCAGCACCAGGATGTTGCTGATGGTGACTAAAGAAAATCTGTTCTTGCTGAGGCCGTACAAACGATCATCCTTTCGATAGCGACAATGACCATCTTTCCGGGTCTTCTGGAGAGCACAGGCCCGCAAGCGAGGACGGAAGGGAAGCTGACGATGGAGAGCCTATCGGAGCACTTCGCTCTCTTCTACTACCTGCTGCAGTGCTTGGGCTCCTCGATAGGGCTGCTGTTGATCACCATCGGTATTCCTGGTCAGTTTCTACCCGGAATCATCGCTCTCGTCTTCTGGTTGCTGGCTCTCGAGCCATCGGATGCGGCCGTTCAAACCCGTGGCATCGAGGCGCTGGTGTTGCTGGGGTTGGCCATCTTCGCCGAGATCATCGAGTTCCTGTCAGGTTTGGTCGGCGGAAGGACGGCGGGGTCGAGTCGCAGGGGAGCCGTGGGCGCGATCCTGGGCGGCTTCTTTGGCGGTGTGATCGGCAACCTGTTGTTCCCGCTGATCGGTGGGCTCATCGGCATCTTGCTGGGAACCGGGCTGGGTGCCTTCGTCGGTGAGTGGTCGGCTCAGTCGAAATCCCGTCGCCAGCGACCGACAGCCGAAGACGGTGGCTCCAGGGCGCTGAAGGTCGGGTTCGCCTCGATGATCGGACGGGCCGTGGGGTTGGTGGCGAAACTGGCGCTGGCGATGTGTTGCTTACTGTACTGTATTTTCTCGCTCATTCGCGAACTGTGGTGAGGGCGAGATTCGAAGCCATTCCTTTCCCTTCGAGTAGGCCTCGCTTGACAGATCGGGGCGGTGAGATATCCTTCATCGTCGGTCGCGAAGGAGACAGATTGGTGCGTCCCGAGACGGGGCATATCTCCGCGCTGGCCGGTTTTTCCGGGATCACTTCAGATGATCTTGCGGATCAGGTTCGCGACTGATTGGGGACGTAGCTCAACTGGTTAGAGTCCCGGCCTGTCGAGCCGGTTGTTGCGGGTTCGAGTCCCGTCGTCCTCGCCAGCCGCGAACCTCTACCTTCCTCTACCCTTGCAACCGCGAGATCCTCAGACGATGCTTTGGTGGCAAGAGAGGTCGCCATGCATCTGGGAGTCTGCTCCTGGTCTTTGTGTCCCGAGGGACCGGAAGATCTGATCGAAAAGGTCGGTGCCACGAAACTCTCTGCCGTGCAACTGGCCCTCGATCCGGTCCGTACCAGTTGGGGAGAAGATTCCATCTCTCAGATCCGCGAGGCCGGCATCGAGGTGCTCAGCGCCATGATGATGATGGAAGCCGAGGATTACTCGACACTGGAATCGATCCGGGTCACCGGGGGTGTGAGACCCGACGCCAGCTGGCAGAGAAACCTCGACTGTGCCGCCGAGAACGCCCGCATCGCGGCGGCTGCCGGGATCGGGTTGGTCAGTTTCCATGCCGGTTTCATCCCTCACGATCATGACGATCCCGAGCGCGACAAGATGATCGACCGTCTGACGACCTTTTCGAGGGTGTTCAACGATGCCGGTTGCCGGGTCGCCCTCGAAACCGGCCAAGAATCCGCCCAGACGTTACTCTCGGTGCTCGATGAGATGTGCCTGCCCGATGTCGGTGTCAATTTCGATCCCGCCAACATGATTCTCTACGGAATGGGCGACCCTGTTGCCGCTCTCGATCAACTGGCTCCCCATGTATTCCAGCTTCATGTCAAAGACGCTCTTCCTTCCTCCAACCCACAGGAGTGGGGTAGCGAGGAGCCGGTAGGTGCAGGAGCTGTCGACTGGTCCGCTTTCTTCCAGGTGCTGCTTGATCGAGGGATCAAAGCGGACCTGGTCATCGAAAGAGAGGCCGGTTCTCAACGTGTGGAAGATGTGATCCGGGCTCGTCAGTTGATTGAAGAACACTGCAAGGAGACCAACGGATGAGTGAGATCGGTATCGGAATCATCGGTTTTGGATTCATGGGCCGCACACATCTGGAAGCCTATCTGCGAGCCTCGGAGTCCGGCATCTCCTGTGGTGTCAGAGAAGTTTTCAGCCTTGACGATCCATCATCGGCAAGTGGTGGCAATGTCGACACCGGGGCCTCGACGGGCCTGGACCTGCTCGCCTCAGAGATCCGTTTTTCGAAGGAGGTCGACACTTTGCTGGCCTGCGATGACATCGATCTGGTCAGCATCTGTACTCCCACCGATACCCATGTCGATCTGGCCATCAAAGCACTGGAGGCCGGAAAACATGTGCTGCTGGAAAAACCGGTTGCGCTCAGTTGCAGCGAGGTCGAACGGCTTCAGCAAGCCCATGACGGTAGTGGCCTGTTATGTATGCCGGCGATGTGTATGCGTTTCTGGCCTGGCTGGTCGTGGCTTCGTGCCACGGTTCAGGATGGAAGCCTCGGGGCTGTGACCAGTGCTTCCTTCCAGCGGATTGGCGCTTCTCCCACCTGGAGTCAGGACTTTTATCTCGACGAGCAGCGATCCGGTGGCGCGCTCACCGATCTCCATGTCCACGATGCAGATTTCATCGTCGCCACCTTCGGTATGCCTGCCGAGGTCTCTACCTGCGGAACTCGCTCTCAACTGGTCACCCAGTACCGCTATCCGGATGGACCGGCCACGGTGATGGCGGAGGCAGCCTGGTATCCCGATCCGGGTTATCCCTTCCAGGTGAGATATCACGTTGGATTCGAGGATTCGGTTGCGGATTTCGATCTCTCTCGCGAGCAGGCGCCGTTGATCCTGTATCGCGGGGGTGAGGCGCAGGAGATATCAATTCCCGACATCAACGGTTATGAGGCCGAGGTGAGGCATATTCTCCAATCGGTGCAACGAAACGAGAGTTCGATTCAGCCGGATCTGGCGGAGGCTGTTCGCGTCACCCGGCTGCTGGAAGCAGAAGCTCGAAGTCTCGATGAAGGACGTAGCATTTCACTGTCTCCTTGATGTGAAAAAGGAGACCGGCGTGAGGCCGATCTCCTGTTGTTTTCATCGTCGAATCCAGTGGCTATGAGGACTCTATTCGCATATCGGATATTCGAGGCAATCCTCCGGGGCTTGCCCCGCGGCGGTTGCGCAATCGGGGAATGGAGCAGGAGGCTCGGATCCATCGCTGAACTGGTAATTGATCACCCAGGTCGGGTCTGCAACGTTGTA
>CAWLAN010000090.1:0-11196 GCA_963854815.1 Planctomycetes bacterium UBA1146 | reverse complement strand
ATCTGCCGGTCCTCGACGGCGAGGATGTCACCACTCGATTGCTCGATGGCATCGAGTGCACCCTGCCATGAGGCGGGATTCCCGATACGAATCGCGGTGGCGATGGTTTCCGGGTTCTTGACGGGTGCACCACCAACGATGGGTGCAGCACCTGCGGCCTGGCAGCCGATCATGCGCGGTGGCCTCGAGGTGCCTCCGGCATGCTGGTATTCGCGGTATCCTTTCCAGGTCGCGGTGATGTTGCCTGCATTCCCGACCGGCAAGAAATGTGTGTCGGGCGCACAGCCCAGTTCGTCGATGATCTCGAAGGCGATGGTTTTTTGCCCCTCCAACCGATAGGGATTGAGCGAGTTCACCAGGGTGATGCCTTCCCTCTCGCTGATCTCGACGACCAGTTCGAGCGCCTCGTCGAAATTCCCCTCGATCGGGATCACCCGAGCTCCATGAACGATGGCTTGCGCGAGTTTTCCCGCCGCGACCTTGCCTGCCGGAAGCACAACCCAGCAAGGAATTCCCGCACGCGCTGCGTAGGCGGCGGCCGAAGCAGAGGTGTTTCCGGTCGAGGCACAGATGACACCGCGGCACTGCTGTTCCATCGCCTTGGAGACCGCCAGCGTCATGCCACGGTCCTTGAAAGAACCGGTCGGGTTCAGCCCCTCGAACTTGAGGAAAACCTGACGATCGCCACCGAGGATGGAACTGAGTCCTGGGGCGTGTATCAGCGGAGTCGATCCCTCCTCGAGACTCACCACTGGAGTTTCGGGAGTGACGGGGAGACGATCTCGGTAGCGTTCGATGATGCCTGCCATCGTCATTCCTCTATCCGGATCCGGATCGGTTCCGAGATCGCTCGTAGATCGGAATCAAGATTCGAAAGCGCCCGATCAAGGTCGGTGGTTGCGACCGAGTGGGTCAGGATTCGGATCGGTACCTGATGGTTCACCGAATCGACATTGTCAGGCTGGTCGAGGGCTGCAATACCGACCTCCTGGGAGGCAAGAGTTCCGGCAAGGCGTGCCAGCACTCCCGGGCGATCGGGTACTTCGAGGCGTAGATAGTGACGAGCCGGGATCTCCCCGGGGTCCGTGATCTTCTCGATTGGACCGGAGATGGGGTAGGTGATCGCATCGCCACGAGCGGCCCGCAGGATGTCGGCGACCACGCTTCCGGCGGTCGGCATTCCACCGGCCCCCTTGCCCTGTAGCACCAGCGAACCGAAAGGTTCTGCCTCGAGCAGCACGGCATTGTCTTCATCCTTGACCGACGAGAGTGGATGGGAAGAGGGAAGGAAGCAGGGCATCACTCCGATGGAAGTGCCTTCTCCATCTCGTCGTATCATGCCGATCAGCTTCAAATGCAGATCGTGTCTCTTCCCGAACTCGATGTCGTACGGAGTCAGTCCCTCGATTCCCTCGACTCTGAGCTTTTCGATGGGAACGGCACAGCCGAGCAGGATTCGGGCCAGCAGTGCCAGTTTGTGTGCTGAATCGATGCCGTTGATGTCGAGAGTGGGATCTGCCTCTGCCAGACCCGCTCGCTGAGCATCTGCCACCGCTTCCTCGAAACTGAGATGCTCCAGTCGGCTCAGGATGAAGTTGCAGGTTCCATTGAGAATTCCGGTCAGGCGATCGACCGGACCGGCGGGGATCCCTTGCTGTAGAACCTGGAGGATCGGAACTGCGGCGGCGACAGAAGCCTCGTAGTAGAGGTTTCGACCGTGTTCGGATGCAACCTGGAACAGTTCTTCGCCATGGATCGCCAGCACGGCCTTGTTGGCGGTCACCACGTCCTTACCCTTTTCGAGTGCGAGTCGGATCCACTGGCAAGGAAGGTCGGTTCCACCGACGAGTTCGACGATGGCATCGATTTCTGGATCCTCGATCGCCACGAAGGGGTCGTCACAGATCTCGATCTTGCCAGGCAAGTCAGCAGGTAAATCGCGCGGGCGGGAAGCATCCTGCACAACGATGCGGGCGACCTCGATCGAACGTCCGGCGCGCACCGCACATTCATCGCGAGTTGAGGCGAGCAGTCTTGCGACGGCTCCCCCGACGTTGCCCAGTCCCAGAAGTGCGATCTTGTAACTTTCCATCTATTAAAAGATCGGACCTAGAGGGGTTCTCCTGCAATGGAATCCCGGCGAGAGAGGCTATTTCTTCTTCAATCGATCGAGGATGAGCACGTACGGTTTGCCGTCGATGCGCAGTCGTTGGTTGGCGATGACCAGCGGAAAGCGGCTGGAACGGTAGATTCCCAGGCTTTTACCGCGACTGTCCAGGATCTTGACGGTAGCCACTCCCTTGGCATCGATAGAGATGATCGCCTTGCCCAGTTTGGCCGGCAAATTGACGGTTTTTGGCGTACCGGGAACCGGTTTCGGCGAATTCCTGGAGTGGAACTTCCAGTTTTCCGAACCAGCACGGCGCAGATACTTGCCGTATTTTTTGAGGCTATCGGGGATGCCGCCGGAGTCGCTGGCGCTGGTGTGAACCACTTCGAGGGAGACGGCAGCGCTCGAGGAGTTGGCATCCTGGGCGATTTGCTGTGCCTGTACGGCGGTGGAGTTGGCCACGGCAGTGACCAGCATCAGTACTCCGATCAGGTTGAGCGACGTTCTCATGCCGATTTCCTATCCATTCGAGATGACAATCATCAAGACGCCATCGTCGTCTTCGCCCCCGTCAAAGATGAGACTTCCATCGTCTTCTGGCAAGTCGAGAATCTCCACAACCATTTCGGAAGAGTGTACCGGAGCATCGGAGAGACCGTCACGGAGGATCGCATATACGACCCCGATGCACAGCACTATCGCTGCGGCAGCCGGCAGCATCGGCCAGGGTCTCCGAACCCGGGACTTCGTGTCAGGGAGGGCTCCAGCACGACGCAGGCCCGTTTCCAGGCGTGCCCAGTCGAGCGATGACGGGGCCGGGACGTTGCGCAGGGGGTCCTCCGCGACCGCTGCGGTGACGGTCTGGGCATCTGCCTCGAGCCACTGGCGGCACTCCTTGGACTGGAACCCCATGCGCCCGATGAAGGCGGTCTCTGCCTCGGTCAGTTCCCGGTGGGCGGAAGCCTCCACCAGCTCCTGGAATCGTTGCAGGTCAGAATCTTGGTTCACTACTGGCTCCTTCCTCGGGAGCGACTGGGACCACCGGGATCCCAGTCAGGCGGCAGCGCGTCCCTCACCTTGCGTCGTGCGTGGTAGAGACGCGACATCACGGTACCCACCGGGATGCCCAGTACCGCGGCGATCTCGCCGTATGAGAGTCCCTCGTAACAATGAAGAGTGAATACCATCCGGTGTGCTTCGCCGAGTTGGTCGACTGCCCTGGCGATCGTCGTCGCGACCTCTCCTCGTTCCAGTTGAGATCCGGCTTCTGGATTGGTCCTGCGACCGGTCCGGAGATCAGCATCAGCATCGACCGCTTCCTCGACGATGGACGTTTCCTTGCGAACCTTTTTTCTACGGATCGTGTCGATGGCATGGTTGGTGGCGATGCGGTAGGCCCAGGTGAGAAATCTTCCCGATGGGTCAAACGAATCGAGCCCCCGGTGGACCTTGATGAAGACCTCCTGGGTTGCATCGAGGGCGTCTTCACGATTTCGTAACATCCGCACCAGCACGGCAAAGATCCTCTCGCGATGACGACGATAGAGTTGCTCGAAGCCGCTGGCATCTCCGGAGAGGTGACAGCGAACCAGTCGACGGTCCTCATCGTCTTGCTCCACATCCACTAAACCCCCTGCGGGCTGGCTTCCTGACGAAGCCGATACAGGGGATGACGCATGAGATGGAGGTTCATTCACTGCGATTGCCCTGCTTTCTCGAGCTCGAATTCGGCTCTGCGTCGCATCTGCGACAGGGAGATGCCAATCCTGTCAGCAGCAGCCCTCAGATCGTCCTGCTCCGGGCGAATCGACACGAGATGTTCCCCGATCCAGGCTTTCTTGACCCGGATCGTCTCGCCGGAGACCTCGATCTGATGGTCCTCACGGCGCAGTACGCTGCGTTGCTGGAGCCGTTCGCGGACACCGAGGGTTCCCGTGAGGAGGTGGATTTCTCGAATCAATCTTTGTCGATCCTCGGGACGCGTGATGACGGTCAGCAACTGACCTGGTCGCGACTTCTTCATCCAGGCGCCAACCAGCACTGCGTCCAGAGCTCCCGATTCCACCAACGAATCGACGATGCCGCCGGCTTCTTCTCCCGAGAGGTGGTCGAAGTGTGTCTCCAGGATGGCGACCGTTTCGGTGGTCTCACCGGAGGCCTCCAGCAGCATCACACGCAGCATGTTGGGCGGGTCATCGGGAGGAGCCACCGTGGTTCCGACTCCCCAGCCCTGGGCGATCGGTTTGCCCTCGGGAGCGTGGCAGTACCGGTGCGCAATCGTGGTGAGCACTGCTGCGCCGGTGGGGGTGGTCAGTTCTCTGCCGGCGGGACCGGAGCAGACCGGGACTCCTTTCAGCAGTTCAACGACTGCTGGCGCGGGGATGGGGATGATCCCGTGCGCTGCCTTGACGACTCCGCTTCCCAGCGGTGGGGGCGATACGATGATCTCGACCGGATCGATCCAGTGCAGTGCAAGCAGGATTCCGATGATATCGACCTGGGCATCGAGAGCCCCGACCTCGTGGAAGTGCACCTCATCAGGAGTGGTTTGATGGACCCTGGCCTCTGCCTCTGCAAGGTGACGGTAGACGGCTGCGGCGGTGATCTTGACCGGATCCGGGATGCTCGGATGCTCCAGTGCTGCCAGTAGATCGGGCAGTTTGCGGTGCGGGGGCGTCTGTTCCGCCGATTTGACACTCGCCCGACAGGCGCCGATGCCGCGGCGCGATTCGGAGTGAAACTCGAGGGAATGGCGTGGTAATGCCTGACAAAGTGGCCCGGTGATCGCCTCAGGAGGGACTCCCAGGTCGATCAGGGCCGCCAGCAGCATGTCGCCGGCGATTCCCCGTGAGGCATCGATGAACAGACGGTTCCTATTGGATTTCTTCAAGTTGTTCATCGAAAGTAGGTTACGACTTTCTATTTCGAGCGGCATCTGGCCTTCAGTGCTAAGGGGGAGAGCGGGTCGATGCAACCGACTTGTGTCGGACTGATCCCTTCATTTTTGGCTGTTGGGGGCCAATAGGCCCAAGAAGAGCCCGGGAGTTGCAGGCGAAGACTCGACAGGCGAGGGGTCCTGTGCGAAAACATGGACTCGTCGAGGAATCGACTCGTACCTCCCGGGGCATTATGCCGGGAGGTGGTCAATTCGTGGCGGATCCCGGATCGATCTTCATCCTTGTTCGGGTGAGGGTTGCTGGATCGGAAAGAAGTGTAGAAAAGGGAAGTCCGCGTGGGTCTGCCTCGCCCCTAGCAGGGGTATCGGGGTGCTATTGCGGGTTGTTCCCTGTGTTCCAGAAGTTTCTTTTTGAGACACCTTTGAAATGAGTGCTCCGCTGTTGTGGAAGTCATTCGGCTTGCCATCGGAAGCGGGGTTGCCCAGGAGGGGATGACGAGCATGAACGAGGTGGTCACGGAGCGTCGGATAGGAATTCGCCGCGTCCTCCAGATGGCGATCGTGATCTTTGCGACGCTCATCATCACCATGACGTCGATAGAATCGCTTTCGGCACAGGTTCGACCGGATGTGCAAAAATTACTGGACGAGGGAATCAACCTCTTTCAACAGGGCAAACTTTCGGAGGCTCAGCAAAAATTCGAACGCGCTCTGTTGCTCGACATCACCTCGGAGGAAGCTCTCGACTGGGTCGATCAAGTGGGCTACGGCCAGTTGATCCGGGTGATCCGATCGGGCAATGACACTCTCGGAGCGCAGATGGGAGCCCTTCTTCGGCTCACCTCGCTCGAAACCAAGCGCCGTTCGATGGATGCTGCTACCATCACCGACACCCTCGACTCTTACTTCAGTGAAGAGGATCTGCTCGAACGTACGAAACTTCTCTACCAGTCGATCAGTGACCATGGTGTCTATCTGTTGCCGGGTCTCGTCGATCGTCTGGGACAGCCTGAGCAAACGGCGAGAGTGCTGGCGATCCAGGCGATCATCCGGATGTCGGATGATGCAGTATTGCCGCTGTCTCGCTGCCTTCACTCCTCCAGGCAAGGAGTTGTCACCGGTGCCATCGCTTCGTTGCAGAAGATCAAGAACCCGACCGCGATTCCCTGCCTTCTCTGGCTCGCCGAGAGCAGTGCTGATCCTCTGATCCAGGCGGCTGCAAGTGCGGCGGCCGATTCGATCATCGCCGGCAGTAGCAGTGGCGATGCGTATTCGATGCTGGTCGATCAGGCTCACAAGTTCAGTATCGACAGCACCATGATGGTGCGCACTTACCATGACCCTGTGATCTGGAACGTCTCGGATGGCGCCCTCTCCTATCGGACGGTCGAGGGCTGGGAACTGAACGAATTACGTGCCGAGCAACTGCTCGGCGATGCCCTCTCCCTCACCGCAGATGGAGGTTCTGCCCTGGCGTTGAATGTCTGCAACCTGATGGCGCGCTGGAGTGAGTACAGCGATGTTCGCTCCGTCATCTCCCGACAGGTGGAGGCGGGCGATGCCGACGAATCACAACTGGCGGATCTTCGTGCCCGAGAACTGGAGATGGAGCGTGTCCGTTGTTCAGCATTCACGATGCCCGTGGTTGTCCTGGAAGCCGGACTCGATCTGGCTCTTACCGACCGTCGTCCACAGGTTGCCATCAATCTCCTGTCGGGATTGAGAGACTTCCTCTGGGGCTTGAATGACACCCCGGTATCCTCCGCTGTGGAGAGGGCTCTTTCTTACGAACAGCGAGGTGTTCGATTCGCAGCCGCGCGCTGCGTGGCATACCACAATCCTTCTGGGTCCTTCATCGGGTCCGACAATGTGATACCGAACCTCGCCGAAGGTCTCGCCGAGGGAAATCGAAAAGTCGCTTTGACCATCTTCCCGAACCAGGATGATGCACTGCTGGTCGGCTCTCTGCTGCGTCGGGCCAACATCGAACCATTCAATGACCACGATCCAGTGCGAGGCCTCGAGAGAGCGATCTCCTTCCCGAAGGACCTCATCGCGATCTCGTCGGCTACCGGCCAGTTTCCTGCAGCTGAGGTGATCCGCAGGTTGCGAAACGACTACAGAACCGCTCGTACTCCCATCATCGTATTTGCCAACGACGATGGATTTTCCATGGCTCAGGCTACCTATGGTGACGAGGAGACGGGAGTGTTCGTCGTCAACCGCTCCATCGACCCGTTGCGCCTGCGCAACGATTTGCTGGTTGGCCTCCTGGCAGGAAGTAATGACACGCGGGGAGCAATTGTTGCCAGACAGGCTGCCCAGGCTCTGCGCCATCTGTCCGGCAAGGGCAGTCAGTTCGATCTCTCCACCACCACGGATGCACTCATCAGTGCTCTCGATGACCCTGCCGATGCGGTGAGGATCCCGACCTGTGCGGTCCTGAGTGCATTGTGCCCGGCGGCTGCAAGTGCGGCCCTGGTCAGGGTGATCGAGGAGGGCGATGATGCCAGTGTGGACCTCCGCCAGATGGCCCTGATTGCTCTGGGCAACATCCATCGTGGAACGGGGACGGTCGAGGAGAGCGTGTTGAATGCAGTGAACACAGCGATGAAGAGCGGCGAGGTGAGGATCATCGAAGCTGCTGCCAGGGCTCTGGGAGTGATGGGCATCCAGCCTGCTGTCTTCAGGGAGTAACTTCCCGAACCGTTGGGATCTGATGCGGGGGTGAACCGAAAGCTCGGTTCGCCCCCGTTTTTCTTGCTACCTGCTACTGGTTGGGAGCCATCGTGACCGTCACGATGCGGGCGCAGCTGTGGGGAGAGTGGTTCGGGTACCGCGATGGCATCTGGCGAGGGAGTGTTGATGGCGATCGGATCGATCTGCGAGCACTGTGAAGCTGGTTTCTCCGCACCCGATGCGAGTGTCGGAACCAGTGTGACCTGCCCGACCTGTGGTAAGAAGACCCGGGTTCTCGATGAAGTTGAAGTACGGGAGGTCGAGGAGCGCCGCAAGCAGAACGAACGACGTCAGCAAGAGTATCGATCACGACTCGAGTTATTACATGACCTGGAAGAACAGGAACGCATCGAGGGTGTTCGGGGAGGGTTCGAGGACTCGGTTCGCTATTTCCAGCGGCGCGCCGGAACCAGGAATCGGCGCCTACGAATCCTCGGGCACATGTTGATGATTCTCGCATGGATCATCCTGGGGCTGGGCATGGCAGCCTGCGTGATGGTGGGGAGTACCGCCGCGGTCCTGGCTGTCGTGGCACTGTCGTTGTTCGGTTTCGGGGTCATCAAGTTCCTGTCCGAGGCGAGTCACACTCTCGCTGACATGGCGGATCGTCAGTGGGACATCCGGGCACTGCTGCTCGACATGATCGAGGAACAAGAACGACACAAGGAGAGCGAAGGGATCTAGCTGCCGCGACCTCCGTTATTCGGAGAAGAAGAAGTCGAGCGCTCCTCTGGCGGAATCTCCGAACTCGGCGTCGAGAGTTGCCTTGTTTGCAGGTCTCGTGCCGATCTCCTCGAAGATCTTTTCCATACTCTCGCAGGCTGATTTGGAGTACAGGCGAACCATGCCGACCGTGGTCTGGTCGTCGAACACGGTCGCCATGATGGTCCGATTCCCAACCACGGAGAGTTGTATGCAGTCGCGTTTCCCCTGGTGAAAGAGAACCGAGAATTCGTCTTCTCCGAGAAGTTTCGCCATCTCGCGAGTGGCTGCATAAGATCCAGCCACCAGTGCGGAGATGGTCTGTTGGTCGATTGATTTCGTATCTCCACAGCAGGTCACCATGTGACCCTCTTTATCGATGAGGAGATTGCATTTGCTTCCGGAGAGTTCGAGGAATTCCACCAGAACCTGGTCGATTTGGTCCAGGTCTTCACGGTAGAAAACGAGGCGTTGATCTCGTAGGCGATCGCTATCGGTGACCAATTTTCTGATTCCTTCCGTGTTACTCAGGGCAAGATCCGGATGACGCCAGCAAGATGAAGGAGCACCGTTGCCGTGATTGCGGTGGCGAACAGGAGTCCCAGCAGCAGTCCCGCACGACGTTTCCTGCGCCTCGGTGATGTGGAGATCGCGCTGCGTGGCCCGGCGGCCACTGGACGGGCAGGGACTTCCTGGACCATTGTCCGGACCCTGGTTGCTGGGGCCGTGCTGGCATCAGCAGTGAGGGACACCCTGGAAGTTCCGGTACGCTCGGATGCAGCAACCGGGGCTGCTGGTGAAGCCACTGCCGTTGCGGCGCTACCCGAGTGTGCGATGGCAGGTCTGCGGTCGCGGGAAATCGCGATAGAACTGCTCCGTTTCGCTGCGTGCTGATCATTGAGGGACTCCAGGACCATTCCTGCGAGTCGCTTGAGGGTGGGGAAGACTCCCTGGCCGTCGCGAGCTACCGCCTCGAAATGCGGCGCTTCCCATGAGTTCAGCGCTTCCTCCAGTTCCTCGACGCTGTAGACATCGGCAAGATCGCGCTTGTTGTACTGGAGGACGATGGGCATGCCCGAGATGTCGAGGCCATGCTCTTTCAGGTTCTCCTGAAGGTTTCCGAGACTCTCGATGTTCTCGTCCATCTTTCCACGTTTGGAGTCGGCGACGAACACGACCCCGTCGGCTCCCTGAAGAACCAGTTTTCTCGTCGAGTTGTAATAGACCTGTCCGGGGACGGTGTAGATCTGGAACTTCGTCTTCATCCCGGCAACCTGTCCCAGGTTCAGTGGGAGGAAGTCGAAGAACAGGGTTCTGTCACCTTCGGTAGCGATGCTGGTGAGGTTACCGACACTGTTGCCGGGTGCTTTTTGGTGAACTATCTCGAGGTTCGTGGTCTTTCCACTGAGCCCCGGACCGTAGTACACGATCTTGCAATTGACTTCCTTCAGCGCGAAGTTGATCTGTACCATTTTTTACTCTCCAAGATCTTCGTTGGTTTCATCTTCTTTTCAGATCCGTATTTTCAGGGCTTCGCTTAGCCGCCTTGCGATGCTACGGATTTCGACAAGGCCAGTGTTCATCTCCAGTCCAGGATGAGTGATGACCGCAAGCGTTGCTCCATCGATACCGATGAGGAGCAGGTTGCCACCTTCCGATTCCAGCACAACTTCTTGAGGTTCACCCTCGCCGCAATGAGTTGCTGCGCGACTCACGGCGAGTCTGGAACTGGACGCGAATGCTGCGACGCATTCTTCGTCGAGTCCTGAGCCGAGCAGGGAAGCGGCCGGTAGGCCATCTTCGGTCATCACCATGCTTCCCATGACTCCGGGGAGATCGTTGACCTGCTGCAGGAGTTTCTTCATCGGTACGTCTCCCCGCTGCGATGGCTCTCGATCCACCGGGAGAGCGATTCCTCACGGGAATTCCGATCGGTGTGGCAGAAGATCATGCCCTCTGGTGCGGCCAGGCCGATGAGGAGGTTGCCGTGGCCACGAGCGGTGAATTTCGAGAACTCCCCGAGTCCCATCCTTGAGGTTGCACTGGTCAAGGTTCCGGCGAGTACCGAGAAGAGTTCAGCTGTAACTGCGTCCTGGGCGGCACCGATACTGGTTGCAATGAGGGAACGATTTTCGTCGAGCTCCCAGGCCTTCACTCCATCCGGGCAGGGGATCGCCCCGATGCCGTCTGGCAAATGTACGGGAGTGGTTCCGGTTTCCCAGCGAAGGAACAGTTCCTGGATGTTCGTGGTGCCTTCAGCAGGCATCCTCGAGGTGAGGGCTTGCATTGCGAGCACCATCGGATCCTCGGGAGAATCTACTTCTATCGGCTGCAAGATCTTTGCAGCGGCGACGGGAGCTCGCAGCAGCAGTAACAACATCGCCAGGGAGCGCAGGCACTCCCTGTGACCCGGCTTCAACTGGCACGCCTTGGTCAGGTATCTCAGTGCATGAAGTCCTGCCACCGCATCATCTCGACGGCGGAAGCGACGCAAGTAACTCCGAGCGATCGCAAGATAGCCCGCCGGGTCACAAGGATCTTCCTGGATGGCGGCGCGGGCCCAGAGGGTCGAACCGGGGGAATCACCGAGACGCTCCAGCGCTTCGGAGAGTCGCGCCGCTTCGGTTGCGGTGTAGTTCAGTTCCACTGCATCCTGGAGCATACCAAGTGTTTCTCGCGCCCCGCTTCTCTCTATCTTGTCGAGAGTGATTTCTCCTTGCTCCCAGGGATGGAAGCTGACGGTTCCGGC
>CAWLAN010000089.1:0-11223 GCA_963854815.1 Planctomycetes bacterium UBA1146 | reverse complement strand
ATGTGAGTCTGTTCGGCGTTCATGTCCAGGGAGAGCATACCGAGGGCGATGTACTCGCAGCGCTGTCGTACTTCGAGCAGCATGCCAAGGACCACGATGTCGTGCTGGTGGTACGAGGTGGCGGTTCTCGTGCCGATCTGCTCGCCTTCGACAGTTTACCACTGGCGTTGGCGGTGGCACGACATCCATTGAAGATCGTCATCGGGATCGGTCACCAGGCGGATCGATCGGTGCTCGACGAGTTGGCTCACTCGGAAAAGACCCCGACCGCGGTCGCACAACTCCTTATCCAGCGCGTCAGTGATTCGTGGCAGACCCTCAGGAATCGTGTCGCACAGATCATGTTGGCGGCAAGTCGGTCTCTACAGATCCTACGATCCGAGTTGCAGTGGCTGCGCAGTCGAGTGTCCCAGAAGATCGAGTTTGCGATCCACGAGCAAGAGAGATCGTTGCTGGCACGCGGAAGTGCATTGAAATCCTCGTCCTTTGGTCATATCGGAGAGGCTCGCGGCGGGCTGAAGGCTGATCGAGATCGTCTGAACTATGCCGCAGGAAGATCTCTTCGCACTCAGCAGGATCGACTGGAGCGAACCACCGTCTCGCTGGTGCACTGTGCACGCCAGTGTGTTGCCCTGGAGAGAGAGAGGTGGAGCGCTCGAGGTGGACGAGTCCGTGCTGCCGATCCCGCACGAATTCTCTCACGCGGATTCGCCTGGGTGAGAGGGGAATCGGGACAAACGATCCGCACCATCGCAGATTCGAAGACCGGAGAGATGCTCGAGGTCCAGATCAGGGACGGGGTCATCGATGCACGGGTTGAAAGATCACGAGGGGATCCTCCGGCGGACCTGTCCCGATAGCTTCATCGTGGCTAGACTGGTTTTCTGGAGGGCAAGGAGAGGAACGAGGTCACGATGAGTGCCAAGAAAGTACCGGGATATCGGGATGCGACCCGTGAGATCGACGAAATCTTGCGTCGAATCGATGACGCCGACGAGATCGACGTCGATGCTCTTGCAGATGACGTCGAACGTGCCGCCGAGTTGCTCGAAATCTGCGGTGACAAGTTGAAGGCAGCAGAGGTCCGCGTGCGGGAGGTGTCCCAGCGGCTCGAGGCGGAAGAAGACGACGAGGACCAATAGGAGGTAGCACAACATGTCACTGGTCGTTGTGGGAAGTGTTGCCTTCGATAGCATCGAGACTCCTGTTGGATCCATCGAGGACACTCTCGGAGGATCTGCGGTTCATTTTTCCCTCGCTTCTGCGTTCTTTGGACCGGTCCAACTGGTCGGAATCGTGGGAGAGGATTTTCCTGAGGATCGTCATCAACTTCTTCGAGACCGCGGAATTTGTACTCGCGGTCTCGAGGTGATATCCGGCGGCAACACTTTTCGCTGGTCAGGGAAATACTTCGAGGACATGGATCGTCGCGAAACTCTCAGCGTGAATCTCAACGTGTTCGAGAATTTCCGGCCGACACTGCCCGAATCCTATCGTGATGCGACTTTCCTCTTTCTTGGCAATGGCCCGCCACTGACACAGGCCAGTGTGTTCGATCAGATGAAGGGCTCTCCCTTTACCGTGGTCGATACGATGGATCTATGGATCGACACTGCCCGTGCGGATCTCGAAGATCTGGTCGGCAAAGTCGATGCTCTGGTTCTCAACGATGAGGAGGCTCAGCTTCTCAGTTCTGAGAAGAATCTGGTACTCGCCGGCAGGAAGATTCGCGAACTGGGGCCGGCCTACGTCATCGTGAAAAAGGGCCAGCACGGAGCGATGATCTTTCACGATGGGGGAGAAACGGCTCTCCCTGCTCTACCACTGGCGGACCTCGTGGATCCTACCGGGGCCGGAGATTCCTTTGCCGGTGGGATGATGGGATCTCTGGTGAAAAGTGCCCGGACCGATCTCGATTCACTGAAGGTTGCGGTTGCCTGGGGAACCGTCACCGCCTCCTTCTGTTGTGCAGGATTCGGCGTCAACGGCCTTCTTGGTGTCGGCGCGACTGCGCTGCAGAAGCGCTTCGACAACTATCGGCAGATGCTCGATCTGGGGCCGGTGGAGGTTGTTCTGTAGGTACCCTGATCGGTAGATTTGTGTCGGCTGCATGGATTCCATCGAAGATCTAGCCATCTACCACCAACCGATCACGGATACTTTCGAGCAACCGGATTCTCACGAGGATTGGTTGCAACTCGCGCTCTCTTCAGAGCAAGTGAAAACCTTCGAACAGCAGGGCTTCATCGCGGGGATCCCCGTTCTCGACGGCGATCAAGTGCAATATCTTCGACAACAACTCGACCGATTGATGGATCCGAACCATCCGAGAAACTCTCTCTTCTACGAGTACCACGTCGATGAATCGGAAGACCCGGATACGGTTCTATTTCACGCTCTCGGTGGTTGGCGTATCGAGAAGGGTTTTCATGATCTTTTGTTTAGCCCCGTCATCCGGATGGTCTCTTACCAGTTACTCGCTTCTGCGGTGCGTTTCTTCCACGACCAACTTTTCTGCAAACCACCTCAGCATGGCGCGGTAGTTTCCTGGCATCAGGATTTTTCATACTGGACCTGGACCCAGCCGATGGCTCACTTGACATGCTGGATCGCCCTCGATGATGCGACTCGTAACAACGGTTGCCTTCATTACATCCCCGGAAGCCACCGATGGGGGTTGCTACCGGTTACCGGTCTGTCCGGAGAAATGGACTCTGTTCGTGAAAATCTCGATCCTTCCCAGAAGCAAGACTTTGATCGCCAGGTGGCGGTCGAATTGCATGCCGGGGAGGCTGTGTTTCACCACCCACTGACGATGCATGGCTCGTTTCAGAACATTTCTTCTTCTCCTCGTCGCGGAGCGGTCGTCAATCTCGTCGCCGATGGTGTGTGGTCGAATCCCGAGGCGTTGCAGGGTCCGGGTACGGGTAACTTCCCCATCCTTCCTCAGGGTGAATCCCTCGGGGGGGAGTTCTATCCGCTCTTGTTCGACCCACAGCGAGAACTCTCCGGTGAAATCGACGGGATTCCTCTGGTGGGCCAGTAACGACAAACACGGACAGGGCTGCTTCAGCGGTGGCTCCTCTTGCAGCTTTCCTCGGAACTGACCAGAATGCCGCTGTTGCTTTTCCCTGACCATCTGGTCGGAGTTCCTCAGTTGCGAGATGAGATCGAAGATGAGAGTCGCTGAGATCCGGAGTCGGTTCCTGGAGTTCTTCCGGGACAACGGGCACGAGGTAGTTACTTCCAGTCCGGTGGTCCCCGCTGACGACCCGACCCTGCTCTTTGCCAATGCCGGCATGAATCAGTTCAAGAGTGTATTTACGGGTCGCGAGACTCGAAAAAATACCCGCGCATGCTCCTCGCAGAAGTGCATCCGGGCGGGAGGGAAACACAACGATCTGGAAAATGTCGGATATACCGCCCGCCATCTGACCTTCTTCGAGATGCTCGGCAATTTCTCGTTCGGGGATTACTTCAAGAAGGACGCCTGTTGCTGGGCGTGGCAACTGGTCACCGAGGGATTCGGCATCGATCCCGATCAGCTGTGGATCTCCATATACCAGCATGACGACGAGACGCGAGAAATCTGGTCCGATCAGATCGGAGTGGATCCGCGACGCATCGTCGGTCTCGGTGAGAAGGACAACTTCTGGTCGATGGGAGATGTGGGGCCCTGTGGACCCTGTTCTGAACTGTATGTCGATCGCGGTGCCGGACGCAGTTGTGGCAGCGATTGTGCTCTCGGAGTGTGCGATTGCGATCGCTGGATGGAGTTCTGGAACCTGGTCTTCATGCAGTACGAGCAGCAAGCAGATGGCTCACGAATCGAATTGCCGCGCCCGAGCATCGATACTGGCATGGGTCTGGAACGACTCGCGTTGATCCTCCAGGACAAGGACAACGTGTACGAGACCGATCTGCTCGAGGGGATCATCGACAACGTCGGCCAGATCACGGGAGTGGCTCCATCGAAAGGCCCGGAGGGAACCCCACACCGGGTGATCGCCGATCACCTGCGGAGTTTATGCTTCGCCATCGCCGACGGAGCGTTCCCTTCCAACGAACAACGCGGATATGTACTGAGGAGGATTCTTCGTCGTGCCAGCCGATACGGCTACAAACTCGGAATGGAACGCCCTTTCATCCACGAACTGGTCGCTCATCTGGTCTCCGAGATGGGGGAGGCCTATCCCGAACTCATGGAGCGTCGTCGGCTCATCGAAAAACTGATTCAATCGGAAGAGGAGCAGTTTCTGCGTACACTCAAGGCGGGGATGAATCGTTTCGACGAAGAGGTGGACACGTTGCGTTCCGCAGGAGGCGAGCAATTCCCTGCACCGGCAGCGTTCTTTCTCCATGACTCCTGTGGATTCCCCATCGATTTGACCGAGCAAATGGCACGTGAAGTGGATCTCGAGATCGACAAGGAAGGTTTCGATCATCTGATGGAACAGCAAAGAACTCGAAGTCGCCAGGGGAGCAAGGTTGTCCTCAGCAGTGAAACGAACAGTGCCATCGCTGCCTGCACGGGACTGGGAGCGACCGAGTTTCTCGGTTATCACCAGCTGGAATCGGAAGCCAGCGTGGTCTCCTTCATGTCGGAAGAGGACCAGTCGCTGCTGGTTCTCGATCGAACTCCCTTCTACGCCGAATCGGGTGGCCAGGTGGCAGACACAGGTGTCATCGAAGCTTCCGGTTGTCGTCTCGAGGTGATCGACTGCCAGAAGAACTCCGAGGGCACTTTCGTGCACGTGGTTCACCCTGTCGAAGGTGAACTGCCAGAACTTTCACCGGGTACAGAGGTGAGTTGCCAGGTCGACGGCGAACGAAGATCCGATGTTGTGCGCAATCACACCGCCACTCATCTTCTCCATGCGGCTCTTCGAGTCGTTGTGGGAGATCATGTCCAGCAAAAAGGATCCCTGGTGGCTCCAGACCGATTGCGATTCGATATCAGTCACTACGAGAAGATCAATTCAGAGCAACTGGCCGAGGTCGAGGGGATCGTGCAGGACTGGATCCTTCGCGATGCCGAGGTAGAGATCCACGACGACGTGCCGCTCGAACAAGCCAAGAAGCGCGGAGCGATAGCACTGTTTGGTGAGAAGTACGGCGACCGGGTGCGGATGGTGGAGATCCCTGATTTCTCGCTGGAGTTGTGCGGTGGAATCCATTGCCATCGTACCGGAGAAATCGGGCCGATGATGATCGTTGCCGAAGGGAGTGTTTCATCGGGAGTCCGCAGGATCGAGGCGTTGACCGGGGTCGAGGGCGCGCGCCGGGTGCGTGCCGATGAGGATCTGCTGCAACGACTGGCGACGACGCTGCGCGCACCTCGTGAAGATCTTCAGCATCGGGTCGAGGATCTTCTCGAGCAGAACCGTGCTCTCAAGGGCGGCAAAGGGGTGGCGACCGATCGTGACCTGCTGGCGCAACTGGACTCGGGATACGGGGAGAGGCGCAGTGTCGGCTCAGGTGAGGTGGTGATCGCGACCTGGAAGGACGCTCCCCAGGAGCAACTGCTGGAGGTAGCCGACGCGCTGAAACGCCGTGCCGGAGAGAGGGCCTTCATCCTCGCTTCCAGCGGCGACGATGGGATCCGCTTCATCGTCGGAACCTCGGAAGCGCTCCCCTCCGGAACGATCCACGCCGGCCATGTAGCGGAGCAAGGGGCCGGAATCCTCGGCGGAGGGGGTGGAGGGCGCCCTGACATGGCCCAGGCGGGGGGCAAGGCGGTCGAGCGCCTCGATGAGGCCCTGGAAGCGATGGCTCGCTCGCTGCAGGATTCCATCGCCGGAATTGGCTCCTGATCGACGACGGTTCTCCTTGACCGAATTGATTGCCACTCCTACCATCCCGGTTGGTTCGCAATCGGCGGTTTGCCAGGTTGCGAGCCCGGAAATCGGCCCCTGAAGTTGAATACGGAGCAGTAGTCGTGGCAGTACCTAAGCGCAAGACGAATAAAGCCAGAAAGCGCAAGCGACGGGCGCATGATGCAATTCGTCCGGTGAGCCACACGCACTGTTCTCGTTGCAATTCTCTCACCCTGCCCCACAGCATCTGTGACAACTGCGGCACCTATCGAGGCCGCACGCTGCTGGCAGTCGAAGATTTCTAAGCTCTCCCGGGAGGGAGTGACATGCCTCTCATCGCAATCGATGCCATGGGTGGGGATCAGTCTCCGGCCGTCTCTGTACGTGGTGCCATCCGTGCTCTCAGAGAGAATTCAGAACTCCAGGTAACTCTGGTAGGAGTTCCGGAACTGGTCCAGGGTGAAATCGATTCCGTCGACTTCAAGGACGATCGTCTCGAGGTGGTCCCCTGCTCCGAGTGGGTCACGATGGAAGATTCTCCGGTCGATGCTCTTCGTAACAAACCAGACTCCTCCCTGGCGGTCACGGTTGGACTGCTGAAAGAAAATCGAGCCGATGGCATCTTCAGCGCCGGAAATACCGGGGCGATGGTCGCTGCCTGCTCGGTGCAACTCGGGATGCAGGAGGGAGTGCGTCGTCCAGCCATCGCGTTGCCACTGCCGTGTGGTGAGCGTCCCGTGATGCTCTGTGACGGTGGTGCCAATGTGGAGTGTAAGCCGATCCATTTGCTGCAGAATGCCATCATGTCGTCGGCCGTTCTTCGTCGTGCCTACGGTGTCGAGAATCCCAGAGTAGGTCTGCTCAACGTCGGTTCGGAAAAGGACAAGGGACACACTCTTGCCAAGGAGACCTATCAGTTGCTGGCCAACAGCAGCATGAACTTTTGCGGCAACGTCGAGGGTGGAGATATCTTCCATGCCGATGTCGATGTGGTCGTTTGCGACGGATTCGTCGGCAACATCGTGCTCAAATCCGCAGAAGGATTCTCGGAAGCACTGTTTCAGTTGATCTCCAACGAGATGGGATCCCAACTCGATCAATCCGAGATCGATTTCGGACCCTTGAAGGCACTGCTTCGACGTGGATTGCACAAGATCCGGACCCGATTCGACTATGCCGAATACGGAGGAGCCCCGCTTCTGGGACCTCGAGGGGTTTGTACCATCGGTCATGGCCGTAGCGATGAACGAGCGGTCTCCAACGGGATCCTGTGGACTCTGCGTATGATCGAGACCGGGGTCCAGCAGGAGGTGATCGATTCGATCCAGCGAGAGATGGAGATGATCGAGAATCAACGCCCCGAAGCCGAAAGCCTCGAGAGCCCCAGGGGATAATCACTCTTCTTCCAGGGATGGAGTCAGGATGACGGGTCCTTCCGCAGCCCGACCCGCTCATCGGAGAGCGGTTCTCTTCCCCGGACAGGGAAGCCAGTTCGTCGGCATGGCCGCAGATCTGGTGGAATCCTATCCGGTCGCCAGGGAACTGTTCGATGTCGCTGGCGACCGCATGGGGGAAGACCTTGCCGATATCTGTGCATCGGGTCCGCGCGAGAGACTCAATTCCACCGAGTTCAGCCAGCCGGCCATCTTCGTTGCATCGATGGCAGTCATACAGGTCCTCGAACAGTCTGGTGGCAGCCATCTGTTGCGGGCGCAGGCGACGGCGGGATTGTCCCTCGGCGAGTACAGCGCTCTCGTGTTCGCGGGGTCGATACGCTTCGAGGATGCTCTCGAGATTGTGATCGCTCGCGGCAAGGCGATGCAGTGCGCCTGTGATCAGGTCGAGGGAACGATGACATCGATCCTCGGGCTGGAACTGGATCAGGTCCGCGAGGCGGTGCAGGACGCTCAGGCCGAGGGCGTGGTGGCGATCGCCAACGTCAATGCCACCACCCAGATCGTGATCAGTGGCGAGGTCGAGGCGGTCAGGAAAGCCGCCGATGCGGCCAGCGAAATGGGAGCTCGCCGAATCGTCGAACTGGAGGTGGCCGGGGCGTACCATTCTCCACTGATGGCCACGGCCACCGAGGAACTGGCACCTTTGCTCGAAGAACTGCAAATCCAGCCACCCAGGTTGCATTTCTACCCCAACGTACTCGGGCAACCGATCGATGATCCGTCACGGATTCGACAGTGCTTGCTTCAGCAGATCGAATCCCCGGTACTATGGGAGCCGACTCTCCGTGCGTTGGTCAGAGATGGACTCGATGAAGTGATCGAACCGGGGCCCGGCCAGGTCGTCGCAGGCCTTGTGAAGCAAGTCGATCGGAGCATCCCTACCCATTCCCTCCTGGCAAGAGAGAGCATCGAGGAGATCCTGGAAGGAACTGTCACATGATGAATTTCAAAGATAGATCGGTCATCGTGACCGGAGGAACCCGGGGCATCGGGAGAGCGATTGGAACAGCATTCGCGGCCGCAGGTGCTCGCGTTGTGATCTCCGGCAGAAATGGCGAGACCGCTGCTGAGGTAGCCTCCCAAATCGATGGCGAAGTACATGGATTGGCGCTCGATGTTACCAACACAGACAGCGTCCAGAATTTTTTCGCCGCTGCCCTCGAGATCCTGGAAGGTCTCGATGTGGTGGTGGCCAATGCCGGAATCACTCGTGACAAACTGGTGATAGCTCTCAAGGACGAGGATTGGGATGAAGTCCTCGACACCAATCTCAAGGGAGCCTTCCTCTGTGTTCGGGAAGCGGTGCTGCCGATGATTCGAAATCGGAGTGGTCGCATCATCGCCGTGACGAGTGTGATTGGCCTGACCGGGAATCCGGGTCAGGGCAATTATGCGGCCAGCAAGGCTGGATTGATCGGCCTCGTGAAGTCGCTCGCCCAGGAGGTTGCCAGCCGCAACATCACCGTGAATGCGGTGGCACCGGGAATGATCGATACTGATATGTTGGCCGATTTACCCGAAAAAGCGCGCCAGGTGCTGATAGAGAGAATCCCTGCCGGACGTCCCGGAACCGTCGAGGAAGTGGCTGGAACCGTGCTATTTCTGGCCAGCGATGAGGCCAGTTACGTCACAGGAGAGGTGATCCGGGTAGATGGTGGACTTGCCTGTTGACCTGCGGATTTGATACTGGACGATTCTGCATGGATGCCTAGAATCGTGACGATTGCAGGGGCTATCTCCATCGCCGCAGTTGGCGAGGAGTCGGGCTCCAAGAAAAATCAGGAAACCCCCCGAGCACTGCATGTGGTCGGCCCGTCAGAAGGAGGAACCCGATGAATCCAGCAGAAGAACCTTCGGCCGAAGAACCCTCGGCGGAAGCAACGCAAGAACAGGAGACGAACCGTCTCAAGAAGGTAACGCCCGACTCCGCAACACCAGAATCTGCCAAGAGTGTTGCAGATAAGGTCAAGGAAATCATCGCGGAAAAACTCGATGTGGCACCGGACAAGGTCAAGGATGAGGCAGCCCTCCAGACAGATCTCGGAGCTGACAGCCTTGATATTGTCGAATTGCTGATGCATCTCGAGGATAAGTTCGACATGAAAATCCCGGATGAAGATGCAGAGAAGTTGAAGACGGTGGGAGACGCCATCGCCTACATCGACGGGCACATCGTCAAGGAGTGATCGACTCCTTCGGAGGATCTTCACGATGAGCAGGCGAAGGGTCGTTATCACCGGAATCGGCGTGGTTTCGCCGATCGGACACGATCTGGCGGCCTTCTGGAATGGCATCCTGGAGGGTCGTAACGGTGTCGGCCCCATCACCCTCTTTGATGCATCGGAGTTCCGGACCCGTTTTGCCATGGAAGTCTCGGATTTCGATCCCGAAAGTTCCATCAGTCGTAAAACTCTCCGCCAACTCGATCGGTTTGCCCAGTTCGCCATGGTGGCTGCATCCGAGGCGATGGAAGATGGCGGGTTAGACCCCTCGGGCGATCCCAGTCGATACGGAGTCATCACCGGTTCCGGAATTGGTGGACTCGGCGTGATGGAGACGCAGCACGAAAATTACATGAATCGAGGCCCCAGCAGGATTTCACCATATTTCGTCCCGAAGATGATGCTCAATGCAGGTGCCGGGCAGATCGCCATTCAGCACGGCTTTCAGGGCTCCAATTTTTCCACCGTTTCGGCCTGCGCCTCCAGCCAGCACGCTCTCGGAATGGCTCTGGAGAGCGTGATCTCTGGCCGTTGCGATGCGGTACTCGCAGGTGGTAGCGAGGCTGCCATCACCCCTCTCGGAATCGGTGGATTCTGCGCGATGAAGGCGATGTCGACTCGCAATGACGATCCTTCCACCGCCATGCGGCCTTTCCAGACGAGTCGTGATGGCTTTGTCATGGGCGAGGGGGGAGCAATATTCCTCCTCGAGGAACTGGAACATGCCAGGCGTCGGGGAGCAAAGATCTACTGTGAGGTTCTTGGATTCGGAAGTACTGATGATGCTCATCACATCACCGCTCCCGATCCGGATTCGAAGATGGCCATCGAGGTGATGAGGGCTGCGGTCGATCAAAGCGGCAGGAACCTCGAGGATGTCAATTATATCAATGCCCATGGCACTTCAACTCCACTCAATGATGTGATGGAAATGGCTGCGATTCGTCAGTTGTTCGGAGATCACGCCGAACGGCTCATGGTCAGTTCGACGAAATCGCAGGTCGGACACCTGCTGGGTGCATCGGGAGCAGTCGAACTTGCTGCCGTGGCTCTTGGAATCCGTGAGGGTGTAGTGCCAGCAACAATCAATCAAGTAGATCCTGATCCTGCATGTGATCTGGATACTGTTCCCGACGAACCACGCGAAGCCCAGATCGAAGTGGCTCTCTCGAACTCGTTCGGTTTCGGAGGGCACAACGCATGCCTCTGCGTTGGACGGTTCCAGGATTGATCTGCTCCATATCCCGCGAATAGGCGCTCATCTCCCCCGAAAGGACCCCCTCAATTGAATGCCTCCGAAACAACCGTATTGATCTCCGATCCGCTTCCAGTTGCGACCAAACAGATTCTGGTGGGGGCTGGTCTGAAGGTGATAGAGGGTGTCGATCAGGTGGAGTCGAGCCTGGGATCGATATCAGGCTGGATCCTGCGTTCCGGAACCCAGATCACTGCAGAACTTCTCGATAAGGCTCCGGACCTCCGATGTATTTGCAGGGCAGGTGCCGGTGTCGATAACATCGATTGTGATGCGGCTGCTGAGCGAGGGGTTCTGGTCATGAACACTCCTGCAGCGAATTCCAATGCGGCAGCAGAACACGCCATCGGGTTGATGTTTGCTCTTGCCAGGAACATTCCCCAGGGGCACGCCAGGATGTCAACTGGAGGATGGGACCGAGAGAACCTGGTCGGTATTGAACTCGAGGGAAAGACTCTGCTGGTCATCGGACT
>CAWLAN010000088.1:0-11223 GCA_963854815.1 Planctomycetes bacterium UBA1146 | reverse complement strand
AGGGTGTCTCCATCCTGGAAATTGCCGAAATCGACGACGATGTCATAGCGTTCGGCGATGCCCTGGGTGGGAAGCACTCCGGCCTCGGTACCGAGAGTTCCGTCGAAGGCAACAGAATGCTCCATGATGTTGCCGTCGTTGCAGATCATGTGGAACGGGACCGGCTCGCCGTCCTGATCGACCAGTGCGATCTTCAGGTAGCGAGAGACGGAACCGTTGAGGATGCGGAAGCGGTAACGACGGGCTCGGACCTCGAAGTACGGCTTGTAGACCCAGTTGGTCAGCAACTGGTCACCCATGAAACCATCGGTATTGAAGGGATTGAACCAGAGCTGTCCATCTTCGTCCCAGGCCTTGTCGGAGATGACCAGATTCACGTCGTAATCGCGGTTTCCCCAGTCGAGGCTGGTACCGCTGGGCAAGCGAAGGTTGATACCATCATCGAGGGACTCGTTACCGCGGTCGATGGAACTGTAGTAGTTCATCATGGCGACGACGCCCTTGTAGACATTCTGTGCCGTGAAATCGAGCATGTGGTCATGAAACCAGTGGGTGCTCATCGTCTCCCGGTAGTCTCCGGGGATGTTGATGATGCCGCCATTACCGTCGGGCATTCCGGCACGTGGGTCCGTGGCGTTGATGTTGATGGTGTCATGTCCGGCCAGGATCATCGGCCAGCGGTAGTCGTAGAACTGACCCGGAAAGAAGAAAGCGTTGGTGAATCCATCGCTCTCTGCCGGGTTATGTCCGTTGTGCTCGTGGATCGAGAGGGTGTGCAGCCCGAACCCACGATTGGCGGCCGGATCGATGGGCAAGCCATTCCAGGCGCGCAGCAATACCGATTCTCCATAACGAACCTGCAGCAGTTTCGGCGGGAATGTGCCATCAAAGGTCCACAGTGCCAGCGGATCCTGAGTAGGCATCAGCGGATGGAATTTGACGGCGAGTCCGTTGGTGGTACCAGAACTGAATCCGTCGGGTTCGTCGTAGGTTTCGTTATAAAGGCCACCGGGTCCGAACTCGCAATCCCCAGCATCCCCCGCCAGGACTCCGTGCTGGTACAAGTGGTCTTGCATGTCATCACGGAAACCAAGATTTGTTCTGGCGCCGGTGATCATCGTCTGTAAGACACGTTGTGGTGGGAATTCCTCCCAGCGCTGGTGAGCCCACCCTTCTCCAGGAGGACGGCCGTCGATGGGCAAATCGGAGCAGGGTCGATCAAGGTAGTCTTCGATGCGCCATCTCCAGGGATTCTGATCGATTTCGTTACTGAGGCGAAGGGTAGGTAGCGTGAGTGGTTGATCCAGGAATAGTTCGACTTCTTCACCGTCCGGGCAGTCATGAGCTTCGAGGCCGCCGGAGATCGGCAGTCCATCTTGATCCAGATCACCTCCCGTGAGGCCGTCACCATCAGGATCCTGGAGACCCGGATAGGGAACCGCAGGTAGCAGCGATGTCTCGTTGTTCATCGTGCCGAATTCCTCGAAGCGAAGCAGCACTTGACTGAAGGGAGTGGCTCCGAAAAGGGGACTTGGAGGACCGCCAGTGGGGAGATCGAAGTTTCGATCTTCCATCAGTTGGTCCTCTGGTATCACATTGTTCCCAGTGGTCAGCGATGGGTCATCCGATCCGGAACCTTCGAAGGCACCCGCGTTGGCATGCGGGAGGCCTTCATCAATATCTTCTCCGATGATCAGAGGAACGAGCCCGGAGTTGTCGACCTGGAGTACCCCCACGACGAATGGAGCCACCAGACATAAGACCGAGAGTAATGCGAGGATTCGAGAAGTAATCCCAGGAACCTTCAAATCCCTATAATATTTCGAAAAAGCCATCGAGTCTCTCCCCCGATGTGTATTGGCGGGACGTTCAGGGAGAGGTTGAGGCTCCCGAATCGCCTGTAGGATAACCTAGAGAAACCAGAGGCGAGCCACCGCTCAATAAACACACTTATAATATTAATCCAAAGCAAATAAATACTATTCAATCAGTGCGCGTCACACTCTATCTCGAAATTAGACCCATTTACCGAAGGAACAGAGATCTCATGCGACTATACGATTGAAACCATTTCAAACCAAATTTCAAGAAGCAAGTTTGATAGTCTAAACTACCTACCCTCCTATACGGAATAACGATTAGCGAATCAAACACACTGGCAAATTTCCGTCCGTACTTACAATGACCACTTAGACCACAAAGGGATTAGCAAACAAGGACTTTCATTGCAATTCGAACAATCGAACACCTGTCATAACTGACTAAACATTAATTATAGACAATCTCACCGATATTTTGATCCGTTGTGGAAGCGTTACAGCGACACGGGCGCAGTTGCCATCTTGATTCATCATCCATGATCCGGGAGAGTGCCCCCCATCAATCCCGCCAGAACCCGTAAGAGGAGGTGAATCATGTCCGAGACAAGAGCCGATGCCATCACACTCAAAGGTACGCCCTGCGATGTAAAGGGTCCCCGACTCGAGGTGGGTACGATGGCACCCGATTTTCTGCTGCAGAACTCCAACCTCGAGGAGGTCTCTCTCTCCTCCTTCTCTGACAAGGTGCTCATCATCGCGACGGTGCCCTCTCTCGACACACCGGTTTGCCAGCAGGAAACGAAGCGCTTCAGCGATGACATCGCCACTAACGATTCGGTCGAGGTGGTGGTCGTCAGTGCCGACCTTCCCTTCGCCCAGAAGCGCTGGTGCGGATCGGAAGGCATCGAGAATGTCACCACTCTCAGTTGTCATCGCTCTGGCGCCTTCGGCGAGGCATACGGGGTCCAGATTAGCAGCGGACCTCTCGAGTGTTGTCTGGCGCGGGCGGTTTTCGTCATCGATACGGCCGGGGTCCTCAAACACGTCGAGTACGTGACAGAAGTGGCGGATCAACCCGACTTCGATGCCGTGCTGGGCGCTGTCACCAGCTGAGGAGATCGGCATCAGATGGTTGCGATCAGGCACCAGGATCGAGTATCACGATGACGTTCTCAGGGGAAATCGAGGCAACCGAGGATTGAAGACTCCTCCGGATCGCCTCAACACTACAAAGGGGCTCACAGATGACAGATCTGAAAAAGTGTGCCGCGGAAGCACTCGGGACCTTCTACCTGTGCTTTGCCGGAATCGCCGCCATCTTGTGCGTGACGATGAACGGTTGGGGAGACGACTCCGGTGGATTGCTCATCATCGCCATGGCTCACGGGCTGGCACTGTCCATCGGAGTCTCGGTAACAGGAGGGATCTCCGGCGGACATCTGAACCCGGCGGTGACCATCAGCATGCTGGTGACGGGGAGGATCCAGCTGCAACTGGCGCTGAAGTACATCTTCTTCCAGATCCTCGGAGCGATGTTCGCTGCATATCTCTGCAAGGTGCTATTCACCGGTACCGAAGTGGTGGCGGCGGCAAACCTCGGTATTCCTCTTCCGGGTGAGGCGTTTGCCAACCCGACGACGATCATCCTCGGCGAGTTCATCCTCACCTTCCTGCTCGTCACCTCGGTGTTCGGCACTGCCATCGACGAAAGAGGTCGAGCCGTCAAGTTCGGAGCTCTCGCCATCGGGCTGACCGTCGCCTTCGACATCCTCGCTGGCGGAGCGATCACCGGCGCCTCGATGAATCCGGCTCGCTCCCTCGGACCTGCGCTGATTCAGGGCGATTTCCAGTTCCACTGGTGTTACTGGGTGGGACCGGTACTGGGGGCCATCGCGGCGGGTCTCTTCTACGACCGGGTGCTGCTCGACAAGAAGTGAATGCCAGATCACAGGCGAGAAGACAGTTCAGGGGGACTTGACCGGCGTCTCGGATGCATCGCGAAAAGATGAGCCCTGCCGGGCAATCAGCCATCGACGCAATGGTGCCGGGGTCAACCACAAAAGCACGAGCAGGGTCTTGTAGACGAGACCTGGCACGCAGTAGATCTTGCCCCTTTCGCAGCAATCCAGTGCCTCCCGTGCGACACGGTCCGGCTCGAGCCACAGAAAACCGGGCGTCTTTGACAACAGTTCCCGGGTTCCATTCACATCATGGAACTCGGTGTGGGTAAAACCGGGACAAACTGCCGTGACATGAACACCACTGCCCTTGCATTCGAGCGAAAGGCATTCGGTGAACAGATTGAGCGCCGCCTTGACCGCTCCATAGAGAGTATGGCCCGCGGTTCCCGGCAAGAATCCGGCTATCGATGAGACCTGGATGATCCTGCCCTTGCCCCGTTGCTTCATCCCTGGCAGCAATCGATGGGTCAGTTCAAACACCGCCAAGAGCGTCACCTGGATGAACTGATCGTGTCGTTGCCATGGCTGGGACAGATAAGCGCCCGCCAGGCCAAAACCTGCATTATTGATCAACACCTCGACCTCGACCCCGTCCTGATCCAGAGCGTCGACCAGAGCCTCGATCGAATCGGGATCGGCGAGATCTCTTACTTCGACACGACAGTCGATTTGATGATCGCGGGTGAGTTGCTGGGCAATCTGTTCGAGACGTTCTCGACGACGCGCTACCAGCACCAGATCGTATCCCTGCTGCGCCAGCTGCTTCGCAAAACTGAGTCCGATTCCGGAACTGCCCCCCGTCACCAGGGCTCTCGGTCCACTCATCGGCCTTGCCCCTTGTCGTCGACGGTCGGTTCCCTTTTTGCCTTCTCGGCCGGCTTATAGTGACCATCGGGCAGGCGATTTGCCCAGTGATACTGCGGATCCTCGAGCAACGCCGTGATCCACGGGTCTTTCTCTCGCACCAGTTCTGCCGTGGCCAACTCCCACTCATCGGCGATCTGGCGCTTCCGATCCGGATCATCTTGCGCGCCCAGCAGAGAGGTTAGCGCCCAGTAAAGGTACTCGACCGTCATGCAGGAGTAGTCGCAGGTGCGATCGTCATAATGGAACCAGGCTTGCTCGGGATAACGCCTCGGGACCGATCCGAATCGACCTCCTCGCGCACGGTCGAGACAATCACCCAGCGCCGTTCCCGGAAGTGCGCCGAAGATGCGCGGGTAAGCTTCCGAGTATCCGGTGGTCACCAGATGAAGAACTTCCTCTATGGTGGCATCGAACTCGCCGGGGGGATTGGTCTCCTCGGCAAATTGCCCTTGCATGTAACGGTATCCGTATAGTTCCACTGATGAGCGTTCGACCCTTTCCATCTCTCTCTCGTTACGAAAAAGGATCATCGACATCGCCCGCGAAGACATCGCTTCGACCACCTTGGGGTTATCTACTTTGCCGTCTTCATCGTTGTCGAGATATTCGGCGAGCATCGCCGCGACATGACGCATCTTCTTCTTGGAAAAACCGCGGGTCGCAAGGACATGAACCCCGAACACGGAGATGTACTGATCGAAGATGGCACCCATACCCGGGAGGCTCTCGGGAACCTTGCCAATGATCAGGTTCGGCGTCGTCAGTTTCGAGATCTGCGCCGATTGCACTGGTATCGAACTGTTGTCTGCCGTGAACACTCCCGTTCCCAGGGGATCTACCAGCAGAAACGCCAACAGAATGGTCGGGATCATGTTCGCCTCAATTCCAGTGATGAAAAACCGAGGCCGATCGTAACCTACCGGCGGCACCCGGTCTCCAGAAGCCTTCCGACAGCAGCCCGTCACGACTATCCTCCCTGGTGAAGGAGGCCTGATTGCCAGTCCCGCTGAAAAGATTCTGGTATCACCGCTTGTGCTCGAACCTGCATCCTCTCGATCCTCCTCGAGCCTGGCGGATCGCCCGGGGATCTCGATCCGCTGGAGATTTCCAGGTCATCCTCGAGCAACTGGGTATCCGTACTGCCATCGATCTTCGCCGGGCGAACTCGAGCGACCAGGCGGCTGGACAGATCGATTTCGACTCTCTCGGAATCGACTATCACAACCTTCACCTGCGATCCTCCGATCTGCCGCATCCACAACCGCTCATCAAATTTATCGAACTGCTCGAAGAAGCGGAACGTCCACTGCTGCTCTATTGCAAGAGGGGCAAAGACAAGACCGGTTTCGGGTCCGCTCTTTATCGTCACCTCGTCTGTGGAGAGAGCATCCCTGAGGCATGGCGCCAGCTTCGTTTCATTCCGTTTGGACATCGTCGCCCGAAACACGAAGGACCTCATCGGTTCCGCAAGTTGATCGAGCAGGAAGCCCCTGCGGATTTACGCGCATGGATCCGGGAGGAATATCCGTCCATCTTCGAGCAGAGAGTGGCACGCGGAGATGTGGTCCCGATCACCGCCAGCGGTGAGAACCCATAGAACCGATGACAAGAGCAGGAGCCGAGAACTCGCACTTCTCGAGGATTGCCGCACGAGATGAACACCCAGAGATGAATTACGAGCAATGAACCACGAAAAAGACGCGGAGCCCCCGGACGTTACGCCCCGGGGCTCCGGTGAGGAGGTGTTTTGGTTTTAAGCAAGGGTCGGGGGGAATCGCCAGCCCGCCTTCGGCGCCCCCCCTTCCCATGCCCACTGATCCGGACCGAGAGCCGCATCGGACCGGGAATTTTGTAAAAATTATAATTCACCTGAACCGCCCTATTTGGTCTGGATCAGGCTATTGAAGGGGGTTGGGGATCGGGTCGCTGTCACAGGATCGGCACGAAAATCCGAAAAAACCGGCGACGGCACACTCGCTACAGTTCGGCAACCGATCGAGGGCAACCTGTAATCGTCGGTATTGGCCCTCGGCTCGCTGGGCATCCTGCCCCGACATGAAGCGAACCGTACCCACCCAGTACGTCTCGCAGACCTCACAGCGACCGGGTCGGCCGGCCTGTTTGCGACAACCTCCACAACGGATGTCAGTGGGGGCAGATTCCCCTCTCGCAAGCGCCCAGGTCAACTCGGAGAAGTACAACTGACCAGCCACAAATCCGTGGCGACAACGAGGGCAGAACTGATCCTCGCGCGCCACCTGCCGACACAAGTTGCACAGGATCGTCTCGGTATCGACCTCATGTCCGTGAGCATCGAGAGCATCATGAAACTCTCGAGATGGAACCACAAGGCCGGCGACGAGACCATGGTCGCAGCGATCACACCAGCCGTTTACGGATAACGCCTCGATGCAACCGGAGCAATCGGTCTCGATGAGGGAATAGGAGCGTTCACTCCCCAGCTGGCAGCCGACGAGAAACAGGATGAGGATCAGGGGCCAGGCCGCCCGATCACTCCCGATCAGGGACAACCGCTGAAGGCCGCGCAATCGAGAACTCCCCCTGATGTCAGATCTTGCCCACAATCGGGGAATGGACTGGCAGGACTTGTACCACCGCCAAAGATGTAAGTGAGCAAGAAGATGGCATCCGCCAGATCAACACCGTTGTCGTCGTTGCTATCGAGTGCCATGAGGCAATCGATGGTGCCACTGGCAAACAGGTATGTCAGCAGGAAAATGGGATCGGAAATATCGACGGAATTGTCCTGGTTGGTATCACCACGGACAAAGTCAGGCGAAGAGGGGGGCGGAGGATCGGTGACGGTGACGCAATCGGTACATGTGGAGGTATCGGAACCACCTACATTGGTGGCGGTCAAGGTTATCGTGTAAACCCCCGTGCTCGTGTAGGTATGGGCTGGGCTCTGCGAGGTGGAGCCGTTGCTGTCGCCGAAATCCCAGGACCAGGAATCGACGATGCCTGTCGAGGTGTCGGTGAAGACGACATTGAGCGGGTGATCACCACTGGTCACATCGATGGAGAAACTGGCCGTCGGCACTGGTGGCGGTCCACCTGCATCGACGCTACCGGTAACACCGCTGAAGTTGGTCGGAGTGTTGGCTGCAACGATCAAATCCCCAGTTGCCAGATCCTTCTGGATCGACATCACACCATCGATGGGTAACGCGGGGGTCGGATAAGTCCAGGCGCCATAGACGAACCAGGTGACGGTATCACCGGAGACTGCCATGAAATTGTCGGGCAGGATGTAATCGGGGGTGGGAGCTCCGGGCAAGTTAGCGAATCCCTGGGTAGCGATGAGGAGATGAGCGAAAGAAGTAGAGCCCGTCAGGTTCTCGGGGAAGACAAATTCGGCAAGCGTCACGCTGCTGCGGATCCACTTGTTGGCCATGAGGAGCTCATTGGGAGCCGCCATCGGCACGTGCAGTTCCACGAACTGGATCGTGCCATCGAAGTTGGAATACAGTTCGTTGATGTCCCAGAGGTGCCCTCCCGCAATCACGGGAGCGCCGCTGGTAAACAAGCAGACACACAAGATTAGATATGAAACACGGATCATCAATGGCCTCGATTCCTCACGTAAGATCGACCCAGAACCCAGGTCCGAGCAAAATACAATGCTATCATCGAGGATATCGATATCAGGCGGCCGATCAAGAATTCTGTGGATCACTGGATGCGCCATAACGAAGCTCCAGGGAAACCGCGGAAATGGCCGGTATCGGCTCCCCTGAGGGCCACGAGACGATATACAGTCGATCGAAGACATGTCCAGGAACCCAAGCCTGACCCGAGACCTTGTCGGTACCGCTGACCTTGCCGCCGACCGCCGCGACGAACTGAGGCACCGTATTCTGGTGGCCACAGATCACCACGCATTGGCCTGCGCTGACCCCGGAAAGGGCAGCTCGCCAGGCGGGTGAGTCCTCTGCAGCAATCGTCTCGATCTCGCACCCTACCGCCGCAGCAAGAGGCTCGATGGTTTCACGAGTTCGGCGATATTCGGTGCAGAGCAAACGAGTGACCGACACCCCACAAAGAAGCCTCGCCAGCGTCTTGGCTCGTTCCTTGCCCTTGGCATTGAGAGATGGATCGCTCCCTGCGTCTTTCTCGGCATGACGCAGAACCATCAAGGTGCAGATGCCTGTCTTGGATGCGTCACTCATCGAAGCCTCCGCCGTGAAGGATCCCGCCCCAATGCGACCGCAACAACCCGCTACCGAACAAAAATGATGAGAGTCCGCCCCACCCTCTCGTTAAACAGTCACAGAATAGTTACCAGGGCAGGGAGATACTCTTGACGGTGGAGAGCACCTTCATCGCCTCCACCACCCCTTCCTTGATGCCCAGGCCGCTGTCCTTGACCCCGCCGAAGGGGCTGGTCTCGGTGCGCCAGCCGGGCACATCGTTAATATTGACGGTGCCGGTGCGGATGCGCTTTGCTGCCGTCATCGCCACCGACAGATCGGTGGTCACTACCCCGGCCGAAAGCCCATAGGCCGAGTCATTGGCCAGCGCGATGGCATCGTCGATGCCATCGGTCACGAGGATCGGAGCCAGCGGCCCGAAACTCTCTTTGCGCACCATCTCCGCATCACGCGGCACATCTGCGATGACGGTCGGTTCCATCAGGGCGCCATCACGGCTTCCACCGTGCAACACACGAGCTCCCATCGCTTCTGCATCCCGAACGCGTTGCTCCAGTAACTTCGCTGAGTCTTCATCGATGACGGTGCCGACACGGGTCGCCTCATCTTCGGGATCACCACAGGTGTATGTCGCAGCAACGGATACAAACGCCTCGGTGAAGGGATTGATGATGGAACGATCGACCAGCAATCGCTTCACCGCAGTGCAGCGCTGACCACTGTTACGGAAGCAGCCTTCCGCAGCCAGTTGCACGGCCAGTTCGAGATCCGCATCGGCGTGAACGATGAGCGGGCTATTGCCACCGAGTTCCAAACACAACTTCTTGTAACCAGCGATGTGAGCGATCGCCTTGCCGACATCGGTCCCTCCGGTGAAGGAGACCAGCGAGATCCGGTCGTCCTCGATGAGAGAGCGGACGGTGGTCTCCACTGGCCCCAGCAGAACCGCGATCATGTGACCCGGAAGGCCTGCTTCCAGAAGCAGTTCGGTGAATTTGATGGCGGCCGTGGGGGCCTTTTCGCTGGGCTTGAGGATGACCGGTGTCCCGGCAGCGATCGCAGGGGCCACCTTGTGGACCACCTGGTTGAGCGGATGGTTGAAGGGGGTGATCGCCAACGCTACTGGCAACGGTTCGCGTACCGTCAGGATTCTGCGTTTCTTACCGTGAGGAGAAACATCTCCGCACAACACTTGACCTTCGTCACGGATCGATTCCATCGCCGCAAAGCGCAGTACATCGAGACAACGCCCCACCTCGTAACGAGTCTCACGCTTGCACAGTCCAGTATCCTTGAGGATGTAATCGGCAAACTCATCGCTGCGTTGTTCGAGCAGTTGTCGCGCTTTATCCAGCACCAGAAATCGCGAGTAGTGATCTTCCATCGGTCCACCAGCCAGCGCCGCCTCGATGGCGCGCCCGCCGTCGGCGGGAGTCAACATCGGGACATGAGAGACCACTTCTCCGGTGTAGGGGTAGCGCACCTCGAGCAGATCATCGGATGTGACGACTTCACCGTTGATGCGACAGGGAACCAGCGGAATCGGAGTGGTCGTCATCGCTACGCCTCTTCCCGGGACAGGTGGAAGTTGCACGCCAGGTCGAAGATATCGAAGTTCCTCAGATCAGAAGTTTCGGAAGTCACTGGCTCTGAAACCAGCATCGGTACCTGCTCCTCGAAGCGACCACCATGAGAACGCAAGCGACCATGGAGCTGTGACAGGTCATGATCCTCGGGCCTGCGTCCGAGCACCACATGCTGGCCGGAAAGTACGTACAGATCGCCGATGCGATCGGCCGGCAACTCCAGTTCTCGCTCGGCACCTTGTCGATCGAGCACTTCGGTGACCCCATCGAGACAACCGATGAAGGTCGCCACCTCGACGCGGTCAAGAGAATCATCGAGGTGCACCGTCACTGCCGAACCGAGAGCTCCATGATGAGCAATATAAGGATCGGTGATGGGACAGATCACCCGTACACCGTCGCCGAACTGTTTGGTCAGCATCGTCTCGAGATGAATCACATTGGGCGTGCCATCGTCATTTACCTTGTAGTTCATACCGTGATCAGCGGTCGCCGCGACCACGCAATCGAGTTCGAGCAGTTTCCCGATGGCCGCGTCGATCCCCGCCATGAAATCGAGCATTTCAGGTTCACGGGGTTCATGGGCATGCTGCATGAAGTCGGTCAGTGATAGATAACAGAAATCAGCCAGCCCGCGCTCGATGAGAACAATTCCCGCATCCAGAACGTAGAGACTCGCATCGCCAGAGTAGATCGCCGGTTGAGGACGTCCCACCAGCTCCTCGACATCTCCGATACCATGGCTCTCGGAGCGCGCTTCGGCTGCCTTTTCGGTCGAGAAGGCAAACGCCTCACCCGATGCCAGCGGCAGATCGAG
>CAWLAN010000087.1:0-11456 GCA_963854815.1 Planctomycetes bacterium UBA1146 | reverse complement strand
TTGTCACGGCGAATCATCTCTCCATCCCGGACCACCTGGTCGGCGCGGCCGGATGACCGAAAAGTCGCCACCTCGATGATTTTCCCCTTGGAGTAGTGCAGGTGAGCAAGTCGGAATCGGCGACCGATGATCCGGCAATTCCTGAACAGCCGCTTGACCTTTCGCGGTGTCGCATCAGTAACGATGTCGAAATCTTTTGGTTTTCGCCCCAGCATCAGGTCACGTACTGCACCCCCTACCAGATAAGCGATGTGGCCGTGATCGATCAGTCGATAGAGTGCATTGAGTGCATCTCGATCGATATTTTTCCTGGATATTTCGTGATCTGCCCGGGCAAGAACTACCGGTTGGGCGGCTGGTTTTCGGTCTGAATTCTCATCTTGGTCAGCGATGGGATCGACCGGTTCTTGTTGCGACTCTGGTAGAGACAGGCCCGCGAGGAAATCATCTGAAGGTTTGTTCGGTGCAATATCCGCATCACCGGGTCCATTGTCGTGGGAATCCTGGGGCAACTGGGATCCATTCGTTTGCGCAACGACAAAGCGCAGCGGGACTCCGACGAGTCCGATTTGCAATTCTCCCGAACCCGGAAACGGGAAAACCGGATCCATGGCAGGTTGCTGGAGGATACCGCAATGAATCGGGACGGTCACCCGATCCCGAATCTAGCTGCAGGCTGGATCGAGAACCGACACATTTCATTCGGCAGGGAGAAGTAATTACAACCGCATGAAGGGAAGCCGGGAGGAGCCTCTCCCAGGCGCGAACGCCCGGGAGGGCTCCTCCCGTTCAGGGGCTCAGAAGCTCGGGTACCGGCGAACTACCCCGACCACGACACCACGGATTTCTACCTGGTCGACGATGATCGGATCGAGGGTTTCATTGGCCGGCTGCAGACGGATGACATCCTGGCCATCTCGGTTCTCCCGGTACATTTTCTTGAGGGTGGTGGTCTCCTCTATTTCCCCTTCGAGG
This sequence comes from Planctomycetes bacterium UBA1146, assembly GCA_963854815.1. GTDB lineage: Bacteria > Planctomycetota > UBA8108 > UBA1146 > UBA1146 > UBA1146. The sequence continues at coordinate 10,481 of CAWLAN010000087.1, read as the reverse complement.
ATGGCCACCACCAGTTCGCCGTCATCGGCATGATCTCTGCGTTCGACGATCACCAGGTCTCCGTCATGGATTCCTTCATCGATCATCGAAGTGCCCTGTACTTTCAGAGCGTAGTGGTCCTTACCCATCGGCAACAAATCGGCGAGATCCAACTGCTCGGAATTTTCGATGACCTCGATCTTTTCTCCGGCGGCGATATTTCCCAGAAGTGTCACCCGTAAACGATCTCCTCCGTCATAACCCGGCTGCTGCGCTGCAGGAGTATCGAGAAACTGGGGATCGATGATCTCGATCGAGCGCGACAGATGCGGTGTCCGCTGGATGGCACCCTTCGTTTCCAACTTCCGGATGTGTTCGTGGATGGTGACCCGGACAACGTTGAAATGGGCCGCCATCTCCTCCATCGTCGGACAGTTGCGGTGTTCGCGCCGGTACTGCTGCAGAAACTCCATGATGGCCAGTTGCCGATCGGTATAGATCACGCTTTCCCTCGCTTCCAGGCTGTCCATGGCAAAGCCTCCGAAAATCAAGCCGCCAGCAACAACAAAGCCACTGAGAGGACAAAACCGGTCAACGCCAGCACCCGCTCCACCATCGTCAGTCGGTCTCGATCCACTTCCATGTCACCGTCGGTAATCGCAGCCACCGTTCCTTGCCGAAGCACTGTCGCGACTCCGGCGCGTTTCGCACGGATCCTCTCGACCGCCTGCCAGGCGTCGCGAGCCACCTTCCATCGGGAAACCGCACGAGCGACGCCGTTGCTGTCGAAATTGCGATCGGTGGAGATCTTTGTTGACTGCGGTTGGCTGCCAGACGAGTGGCCGGAGCCGATCGTGGCAAGCAGGCTGCGCGACGAGTTCGGGCGACGAGAATCGCCCTCTGGGCGCGCCGGATTGGTTCCGGGGTGGAGCGGGAAGATCTCCAGTTGACCGGTAAGCGGCAACTCTGGAGCCTGCTGAGGGCCGTTATGGGCCTGTTGGTGACGGTTGCGTGGTGATCTCATGATCGTGACCTCTCTGATCGGTTCCGCAGCGCTTCTGTTGGCACGAACGCCCCGGGGCGAGCTGTGTTTTTTGTTCAACACTGACAATCACACGCCCGCGGCGTATCATGCTCGGGTTCGGTGACCCCACGGCGTCTGGGGATCGGTGCGACCGGCCGATGTTAGGGGTATGTTCGCCAAACAAAGCCCAAACATCAAGGGAATCGGTGAACTTGGAATCAGTGCTCTAACTACAGCATTTATAAGGAGTTGCAGCTAAATGTTCGATGTCTGGCGGAAAAAAAGTTTGGTTTCTGTTCGGGTCGGACTGCTGGTCGGGCTGTGGCTGGCCCTGTGCCCGATGGCGCTGCCCGCCAGAGACGAATCCGCTATCGCCGACTTCATCTCCTTTAGCCGCACGGGCCCCTCCAGTGCGGTGATGCAGACTTCCGTGACCCGTTTCAGGCACCCGCAGACGAACCAGGTGGTCAGTCTGGTGGGAGCGGTTCACATCGGTGAGAACAGTTACTACCGGGCGATCCAGGCTGAACTGGACCGACATGATCTGGTCCTCTACGAACTGGTCGGCGGACCCGCCCCCGGATCGGTCGAGGCGCTCGAACGGGGCCTCCCGGCGGGTGACGACTTCAGTTCCAAACTCGGTGAGAGACAGATCTTCCGCTTCATCCAGGTGATCCAGCAGCAGATGCAGGAGATGCTGCAACTCCAGCACCAGAAGGATGGAATCGACTACACCCGCAAGAACTTTCGCCATGCAGATCTTGATGCCGTGGAGTTCGCTGCGGCTCTCGCCGAAAAGGGACTCTTCAACATCGATCCGTCGGCACTGCTCAGTGGAATCGGTCCCGCCATGCTCGACGGAATCGGTCTTCAGGCGGCACTCACCTCCCAGGATGCCAACACCGTCAATCGGGTGCGCTGGATCCTCGGACAGATGATGGCAAAATCGATCTCACAGTTGGCGATCCTGGGAGTCGCTGACATCGAGAGGCCGCAAGACCTGATCCTCGGTATGCGTAATGACGAGGCATGGAAGGTACTGGGGAGTTCGCTCGAGGAAGGCTGGCGCCGAACCGCCATCTTCTACGGCGCGGCACACCTACCTGACTTGCGCCGTAGACTGCTGGAAGAAGGCTGGATCTTCGAGGCCATCGAGTGGATCCCTGCCTGGAAAATCCCCGCCATCGATTCTGACAATGAACCCTTGCCGATCTCGCTCGAGGCGCGACTGTAACGGAGGAATCTTGAAACCGAATCGCAGGGTCACCGTCGCAGGAGGTGCCATCACACCCTTCATCGGCAAATTCCACCCCGACTTCATCTGGAAAAAACACCCCGATTTCGGCACCAAAGAAAATCCATCGCTGGAACAACTGCTGCACAGGGTTGTCCTGGGTGCCTGTGAAGATGTGGGGATCGATGCTGCTGTCGTCGATCGTGGCTACGTCGGCAATTTCGTCGCAGAACTGTTCTGCCAGCAGGGTCACCTCGGGGCGATGGCCAACGCCGCCGACAAGGGTTTCCTCTACACTCCCTTCACCCGTATCGAGGGTGCCTGCGCCTCCGGCGGGCTCGCCATCGCCGCCGGTGTCGATGCCATCCAGGCAGGTGCTGAAGTGGTGCTGGTCAGCGGAGTAGAAGTTCAATCGACACAGGACGCCAGGGTGGGGGCAGACTTCCTCGCCCGAGCTGCCCACTACCAGAAGGAACGGTCCATCGACCCTTTCACGTTCCCGGCGATGTTTGCCCGCAGAACCGAGGCCTACTGCCACAAGCACGCGGTCACCCCCGAGGCGCTGGCTCCCATCGTGGCCAAGGCTTACTGCAACGCCAACCGCAACCCGAACGCTCACATGCGCTCGGTCACACTGACCCAGCAACAGGCAGCCGAAGCATCCGATGCCAACCCCTGCTTCCTCGACAACGAGTCACTGAACCCGTGGCTCAAACTCAGCGATTGCTCACAGATTTCCGATGGAGCCTGTGCGGTGATTCTCTGTTCCGATGAGGGACTCGCGCGGCTCGGACAGGGAGCCGATCGAGCGGTCGAGATTCGAGCCTGCTCGGTCGCCTGCGGCCCGCTGGGTGAGGTCGCCGATTTCACACGGATGGATGTGACGGAAGCCGCCGCCGGTGTCGCCTACAGTTCGGCTGGTTGGAACGCAAATGACATCGAGGTGGCCGAGGTGCACGATTGCTTCAGCATCTCGGAGGCTCTGATGTGCGAGGCACTGGGCTTCTGCAACGAAGGTGAAGGCACCCGACTCGCCGCCGATGGTGCCACTTCGCTGGAGGGCCGAATCCCGGTGAACACCGGCGGAGGATTGATGGCCTTTGGCCATCCGGTGGGAGCCACCGGAGTCAAACAGGTCTATGAACTGTTTCGTCAGCTGAATGGATTATGTGGCGATTACCAGCTCGCCTCGTCTCCGACGCGCGGGCTCTGCGCCAACATGGGTGGCGATGACCGCACCTCGGTGGTGACCCTGCTCGAGAAGAAGTGAGACACACCGATGGAAACACCGGAGATTCCTCAAGCCCTCGATGTTCCTGCAGCGATCGCCGCACGCCGATCGACCAAAGATTTCAGGCCAGATCGAATCGATCCGGCCTTGTTGCAGCGAATCCTCGACCTGACCACAGAGGCACCCTCCTCCTGGAACCTGCAACCGTGGCGCATCGTGGTGATCGATGACAACGACAGCAGAGAATCGCTCCACAAGGCGTGCTTCGAACAGAAGCAGGTACTGGAGGCTCCAGTAACCCTGGTCTTCGCCGTCGATATCGATGCCTGGGAAGGGGACATGGCACCGATCATCGAACAGGCTCGAACTCTTGGAGCCTGGCCCGACCCTTACTGCAAGAACGCAAGCGAGGCGATTCCCGTCGGCCAGAATGCTCTTTCTCGCCTCGGACGACTGCGTGAGTACGCCATCAAGGACGCGATGATCGCCGCCACCCATTGTGTACTGGCCGCCACTTCCTTTGGACTGCAAACCACTTACATGAATGGCTGGCGCGAAGATGCCGTCAAGGAAGTGATCGGTGCCAAGAACCGTGACGAGATCGCCATCGCGGTGCTGGTGGCCATCGGTCACGCCAAGAAAATTCTTGCTCACCCGGGGCGTGTTTCGAGCAAACAGACCGTATTCAGGGGTCGACTCCCGGAAGCCGGGTGCTAGGGGGAAGTTCCATCCGAGGGGAGCGCATGCTCGGTCGAATCGAACCCGGCACCCAGGTCGGCCGACTCGACACGCCTGGTAAAGACGAGTGAGGCGATCCGATCGCGGTCGATTGCCGAAAGCCCGACGAAACGAACCCCGATGCCGGCTTCAGGATCTTGCCCGGCAGGCACCTCTGCCACAACTCGAGCGGTAACGTCTCTCGATCCCAGCGACGGAATCCCGCGTATGATGAGCAGGTCATCGGGATCGACGACAGCCTCTGTCGAGAACCCCAAACCCCCCGTGCCGATGTCGATGAGAGTCGCCTCTTGCAAGAGTTCCCGATCGAAACCCTGGCATCGCCCGGTGCCGAGGGGCAGATGGAGGAATCGAATCGTCCCCTGGATGGGAACACGCGCATATTGACGCCTTTGTTCGAGGCTCACCTTCTGAGGAGTCTCCAGGAACAGGAACCTCTCCCCCAGATCACGTTGCTCTTGCAGACGGGTCTCGAACAGGAAACAACCGCTCTCGCGACGATAGAAAGAAACCTGAAGATCATCTCCGACTTGCCATCCTGCACACTCATCCATCGGTTGGGAACTCTCGATGACACGAACCGCAAGACTATGAGCATCGCGGTGAATCATGATGGTGCGCAGCGACAATCCATCCGGACCCTGGATCAATAGTTCCTCCTCTTCGACCGGAATCGACAACGGCTGGGATAATTCTCCTGGCACCTCCCAGCCCCTGCGAATCCGAATCCGGTCGAGGGCACGACGAAGGCCCAGATCCAGAATCAGATCGGGATCGGTAGTGAGCGCCTTCTCGAGGGCATCCTCGAAAAATATACGGGAATTGAGAAGACGCCTCATGTCGGAAGCCCCGGATGCTGCCAGCAAGGTGAGCAGTAGTTCCGCTTCCACTCCATCAATGCCGTGTGCGATCAGATCGTCGCGGGTATCGTTCCCAGCGACCACAGCACCAGATGAAACCGATGAGCGGCCGTTCCGGCTACCCGACCGCATCACCATCCGCCACCACCGCATCACCCTGTCGCCAAAGAACAACAAGATGGAGAGCAGCAGTAGTGCCAGAGCAAGCCACAAATTGAGCGTTTCCGGTCTCATCGGCGATCCTCATCGTCTGAACGGCACGGAACATTCCTCCACCCCCTTCGGCATCATCGAGTCTGAACTTGAGAGAATTCCCGCCGCTACTGGCGGCTCGAGGGGTGACGACGATCAGCAGTTGTGGAGGGGAAGAACTATCGACCGGCGATGATGTAGGAGCCCCGGTTTTGAGATGCGAGGCTCTCCATGAAAGCGGATGTGAACCCCATCGCGATGGTATGAATCGTTACCTGGCTCTCCTGGTTGAGACGCAGGATCTCCTGCAGGATCCGCTCGGGATCGACAAAGGCCCCCATGCTGGGAGCCCCATCGGAGAGAAAGAAGATGGTATCGACATGACCGGCTTGCAGCACCTGCGCCAGCGAATCATAGATGTTGGTGCCGCCACCAGGTTGCAGTCCCCGCACGAACTGTTTGGCGTTCTTGACCGACTTCGGAGACAACCTGAGGGGTTTCGGATTCAGGTTGATCGGCTTGCTGTCGAAGCGAACCAGGTTGAAGAAGGTACCCGGCCGCAACTTCTCGAGAGCGGTCAACAACTCACTCTTGGCCAGATCGAGCCGCTGCATCGTATCGTTGCCACCTCCCTCCCTCGGAACCGTCACCTGCTGCCCCATGCTGCCGGAGCAATCGATGATGAACGCGATCCTGCGACTGACGATCTCGACGCCGAAGTAGGACGGAGTCCGGGCTGCACTAGGATCCGCCTTGCGCACATACGTGTGTCCTCCCTGGCGCTCCTGTTCCTTTCTGGCGATCTCCACCGGGTCGTAACGATCTCGTTCTCGCTGCCAGTACTTGTGCCAGTTCGACACATCGGGACCAAGATCCACCCCGGTGGCAGCGATCAGACGTTCGACCACCTGGGGTAGCAGCGCACCGTCCTCCCGTTCCATCGCTTCGAGCAGGGCATCGATAACCCTCACGTCGTGCACCCCCGCCAGCGCTCTCAGTGCTGCCGATCGGACCTGCCAGGCAGGATCCCTGAGAGCTTCTATACGACGCAGCAGACTGATCTCACCGGCGACCTTGCCGAGCGCGGTGATGACCAGGGTGCGCAGCGGTACATCCTTGTAATTCCCCAGCGCCAGAAGCATCTCGAGAGCCTCGGAGGGATCGAGCCGACACAGTGCCCGTACCGCCTCGCGCTGGAACTCGAGATCTCTCTGCAAACGTCGCGATGCCTTGGCGATCTCCGCCACTGCGGTGCTGGTCCCGATCAGCGCCAGAGCTCTCACTGCGGCTCTTCTCAACTGCGAAGAGGGGTGCCTGAGCAGTCCCGTGAGCGTCGATTCCGCCGGCTTGAAACCAGCTCTACCGAGCACATCGGCAACCGCCAGGCGAGCCAGCAATCGGGCACGATCCTGATCGAGAACCTTGTCGTGCAACCAGTCGAGAGCAGCACCATCCCGGATCGATCTCAACGCCCGCAGGATCCTGTCGAAGTTCCTGCGACGAAGCTGTGGCAGGCCTTCGAGCGAATCCCCTTCGGGAACAATCTCTACCAGCATGCGGGCTGCATCCTTGTTGCCGATCCTGCCGAGCAAATCGATGGCAGCAAAGGCCACGCTCTGGTTCGCGACGCTGGTCCAGCGCTCGAGCGGCTTCAACCTCACCTTCTCCAGATGACGGGGCTTCATCGCTTCGAGCACCTGTCGACGGCCAACAGTGGTGAGAGACGGAAGTCGCGCCAGGATGTCCCGTGCCACTTCATTGCCCCCCACCCTCAGCAGTGGAACTGCAGCGATGTTCTGGATCTCCTTGGTCGGATCCTCCAGCAACTTGCGCAGGAACAACTCCGATTCTCGACAGCGACAATCACCCGCCTCATCGAGCACCGTCTTGAGAATCTTGATTTCCCTGCTGCGCTCGGCATAGGGAAGTGCCCGCCACTCCTTGAGGGCTCGATCCCAATCCCTGACCACCTGTCGCATCCGTTCGCGCGGAGCGCGCAAGGTGAAGAGACGATCGCGTGCGCGCCGGGCTGAACTCTTGCTGGGGTGCTGCGCGATGAGACGGTTCCAGGTCGAACGGGCCAGCTCGTAGTTCCCCATCTCGCGCTGGCAGTATCCGGCATCGTAGAGGCATTCGGGAACCAGACTGTGATCGGGAAAGCGTCGCGGAACCTGCTCGAAACGTTGCAGGGCTTGTTGCCATTCGAGCGTCTCCTGCAAACAATGGCCCAAGCCGTGCAAGGCGAGAGGCGTCGCATCGGCGCCAAGATCCTCGTCTAGATATGCGAGATAACCTTCACGCGCCGGCCTCGATCTGCCCAATCGTCGCTGACACTCGGAACGGTACGCCAGCGCCTCGTGGGCGCTACTGGTCTCGGGCCACTGGTGCCGGATCTCCTCGAGTTGATCCTCCAGTTCGATCAATCTCTCGTTTTTCGCATCCTTGGCCCTCGGTAACTTACCGAGCGACTTGATCACCTTCTCGAGCGCCTCGAGGGCCTCTTTTTCGGGACCTTGCCCAACCTCGGCAGATTGCTCCTGGTCACCTTGCTCCTGGTCACTGTCATCGTCATCCGCGCTCACCACCGGAGCCGATGCAAACAACATCGCGCTGGCGATCATCAGCAGCAAAAGACCGATGAGCCAGGTCCTGGAAGAACTCGAGGTGCACGGAAACATGTCGGATCTTTCCGGATTGTCGTACCGATCGACAAGCCACAAGATTCTAACCGGAAGCGGGGATTTCCGCGAGCATCCGGGAGATAACGATGATACCCATCACCAACAGGGTCGAAAGACCGAGCCAGGTGCTGGCCCCCTTTCTTATCTTTGCCAGTGCCTCCGAACGACCCGCCATCGCCGACGCGACGAAGAACACTCCCATCGCCAGCAGGAACTTGATTCCAAACAGCATGTGGTAACTCGCACCGGCAGCCCCGGCTTCCTTCTGGGCAGCAGCCTTCTCCATACCGACCGCCATGAACTGGTAGAGGCCAGTAATAATTAGCACCAGGATTCCGATGTGAACGAAGGGAGCCCAGCGTTTGCGAATCGATTCCTTCAACTCGGCCGATCCCGCCTCGGACGTGACCGCCGGGTGAACTGCCCGCCACTGGAAGAACACGGTACCGGCGATGAAAAAGGCAAAAATGACGTGCACCAGGGTGCTAATTTCAGGTCCTGACAAGACAAGCTCCCATCCGGGCCTCGGTTGCTCTGCTCGAGGCTGCCACTCATCATGGCCTCGCTGGAGCAGATTACCACCGCACAGCGAGGAGGTCCCTTGCCGCACGCTCGACCAGACCCACGCAAATTCGCTGATTTGCTCAAAACGGCCCGCGCCAGCGCCATCTTGCGCACTGCTCATGGAGACCTGGCGCAGGATGCGATGAAAGCGGCGATCCGGGGTGGATTCAACGTCTGCGAGTTCACCCTGACGATCCCGGGGGCGCTCGAACACATCCGTGCCATTTCCGAACAGTTTCCCGACGTGGTGGTCGGAGCAGGGACCGTGTTGAGTCCAGAGGATGGCCACAAAGCAGTCGAGGCGGGAGCACGCTTCCTGGTCTCCCCGGTGGTCGATCGAGCAGTGATCGAGACCGCCACAGCACTGAATGTCGCCATCATCCCCGGCTGTGCGACTCCTACCGAGATGCTCGCAGCACACGAGGCGGGCGCGCCACTGGTGAAACTGTTCCCGGCTCCTGCCGGAGGAGCAGCGTGGCTGAAGGCGGTTCTGGGACCACTCCCGTTCCTGAAAATCGTTCCCACCGGCGGCGTCGACCTTCACAATGCCGCAGATTTCCTGGCCGCCGGAGCTCATGCCATCGGTTTCGTCGCCCCCCTCTTCGTTGCCGAAGATGTGGAAGCGAGGAACTGGGATAGTATCGAACAGCGAGCCCGGCAGTTGCTGGCGGCTTGTACACCGGAAACCGTGGCAAAAGGTTGAGTCCATCGCAATGGTTGAGGAGTTCCAGATGACCTATCTCGGTAAAGAAACTACTTTTCAGTGGCTCGGACATTCGACCTTTCTGATCGGCACCCCATCGGGACGATCGGTACTGTTCGATCCCTGGTTCGATAACCCGTCCTTTCCCAAAGAGATCCCAGAGCCGGAGCAGGTCGACCTGATCCTGCTGACCCATGGTCACGGAGACCATTCCGATAGCGTCATCCCCCAGGCGCTCAAGCACGGCTGCCAGGTCGTTTGCAACGTGGAACTGGCGCACTGGTTCCGCAAACAGGGACTGCCGGAGGATCAGGTCGTCGAGATGAACAAGGGTGGGACCATCGAGATCTGCGATCTCCAGGTCACGATGACCGATGCCCGGCACTCCTCGGGAATCATCATCGATGACGAGTACCGCTATGGCGGAGAAGCCGCCGGCTACGTGGTCGAGACCGAGAACGAATTCCGTTTCTACTACGCAGGAGATACCTGCGTCTTCGGTGACATGGCTCTCATCGGGGAACTCTACTCGCCGACGATGGCGATCCTTCCCATCGGAGATCTCTACACCATGGGACCGAGAGAGGCGGCCAAGGCCGCCCATCTGCTCGGTGTTCAGATGGTCATTCCGATGCACTACGGCACCTTTCCCGCCCTCCACGGAACTCCGGGACAGTTGCGCGAGGCGATCGGCAACCTGCCGATCGAGGTGATCGACATCGAGCCAGGGCAAACCGTGGAGTGACTATGGAACTGGACATTCCTGAGTCGATTCGATCTCTGCTGCTGCTGACCAACCCCGGCTCGAGGCGTGCGAAAGAGATTCATCGCGAACTCGAGTCCCGGGTCGCTGAAATTGCCGGATCGTGCCAGGTGATCTGGAGAGATATCTTCTCTCCACCCGATCAGCAACTCGCGGTCGATCGAGCCGTGATCGTCGGTGGAGATGGAACCGTCAACCTGGGCCTGAAGTGGCTTCAGGAGGCTGGAGTCGCGGCTCCGGTGGCACTGATCCCGGCCGGCACCGGCAACAACCTGGCCCGAGGACTGGGGCTACCGGTCAAAGCCAGTGATGCGATCAGGATCGCCTTCTGTACCGTCGATACGCGCAGGATCGATGCGGTGGGTATGACCTACGATGGCGCGACCCGGGGACTGATGCTGCAGGTCGCCGCAGCAGGAATGCCCGCCCACATCGCACGTCGATTCGATCAGTTGCGTCACATGCCTGTGATTTCCTATCCGGTGCGCTGGATCGGCGACCCCTTCTACAGA
>CAWLAN010000086.1:0-11715 GCA_963854815.1 Planctomycetes bacterium UBA1146 | reverse complement strand
CGCTTCTACTGGCAAAAGTCCGATCACGTCGAGGCGCTGAAGGCTCTCGATCGCGCCGCGGAGATCGACCCGGGCAATCCTCGCTATGACTATCTCGCCGGGCAGATCTTCGAAGGAATCGGTCATTTCACCGCCGCCGAGAAGTCCTATCTCGCGATGCTGGAAGCTAGCGATGAGAAACAATATTCCGGACCGATGCTTCAACTGGCACTGCTCTACATCCAGATGGAACGAATCGACAAGGCCACCATATATCTGGAGAAAAGTCTGGAAGTGGACCCGATCTTTGCAGAGCCGCACTACTGGCTCGGCCGGATTCACATCACTCAGAACCAGCGCGCGGAGGCGATTATCAGTTTCGAGCGATACTTGCGTGTCGGGGGTTTTTCGAGACAGTCAGAAGTGCTGAAGACCTTGCAGGCGCTACAGCCCGATCTGCGGATCCACGAGATTCGCTGAACCCAGCCCTCTCTTCTGCGGCGGAGGTGCGGTGCATCGCGCCGTGCCTCCGCCGCTTCAATTTGAAGCACATCGATGAAAAGGCAACTCACCGATCGCGGCGAAGGATCGTCGATCGGCTGACTATCGATCAAAATAATAGAGCCGGAGGGAACGTGAGTTCCCCCCGACCCGTGAGGAGGTGTGTCTCCACAATTAACGTCGGAAAACCGGTGTAGGTTCCGGATATTGCGGAATTCGGAGTATTGGTTCGAGTCGAACTCGGTTCCCTAAACCCCTCCCGCCAAAGGACTCATGGACTTCAACCCGGCCGTGTGGGGGGCCGAAGATGGAGAACCATTCCCCAGGTCCTCTCGACCTCTGACGTCGGGAGTATGTAGGGGGGGACCTCGGATCGCAAGAACTGGAGGCGAATCGCTTCGGGATCGTCGGCGAAAAAGCGGCAAAAGACCGTACGAGACCGATCAGGGCCTTTTTGACTCTCCCAGGAGGTTCTGACCAGTGCCAGATCTCCACTAGAAACCTGCTTATCGAGGGAGAATACGACCACATCACCGGGAAGGAAGCGCTCAGCTCCGGCGCCTGCCATGGAGTCTCCGGCGACTCGAAGAGCAAACGAGCGATTCGGATCGATCCCGGGCAAGCGTAGCCAATCCTCCACGGCACCCGCCGGGACGCCTCGCTCATCGAGTTCTTCGGGATAGGCAGTCAGTTCGGAAGCGATGAGAGGAATCCCCGGTGGTGATTCACCGTCCGGCAGCGACGGTGGTGAGTTCTTGTGCGCCGAGACGATCTCCGAGACGTCGAGATCCTCCTCGACAGAAGCAAGCAGGTCGACTACTTGCAGGCCCAGAAGCCGACAGGCTTTGCGGATGAAATCGGTTTCAAATCCACTGCGTCGGCCTTCTTCCACCGAGATGCAAAATGCCCGCGAGGTCGAGGTCTTGCGTGCGAAGTCCTCAACGGTCCAGTGTTTCTGTCTCCGAGCAGAACGCAGGATCTTACCGATGGCACATCTCAAAGGAGTTGCAGCCGAACTTGCCAGGGGTCGGATGGTGGAGGAGTCAACTTCTTCGAAGAATTCAGAAGGTTGCGCCTCGAGCGCCCGAGCGATGCGAGCGAGAACCTCGCTATTGACGCGTCGCTGGCCTCTTTCCAGACGGCTCATCTGGGAAGCCGAGAGCCCGATGCGAGCGGCAAGATCCTTGGCAGTGACGCCCTTTTCTTCCCGGAGTGTTCGAATGACGTCGCCGATGTTCGACATATCAGATCTTCTCCTGGAATATGGTGATCAGCAGAAACGTGCTCGTGTTGAAGGTCGCATGAAGGGTAATGCTTGCCAGTAACTGACCGCTGCGGTGATAGAGCCATGAACAGACACCACCGAGTGCAGCGATCGGCAGCCACGAAGCGACTGAATCATGAACCAGTGCAAAGGCGATCGAGGAAACTCCGAGAGCGACGATGAAGCCCATGTGGCCGTGGAGCCATCGGAACAGAACTCCGCGGAAGAGGATTTCCTCGGCGATGGGAGCCATCACGATTCCGTAGAAGCACAACGGGATGATCAGTGCCCAGTTCGATTGCTCCAGCGCCTGTGACATCATCATCACGCTCTCCTGGGCGTTGAGTTGTACATCGAGGCCTTCGAGGCACAGCGACCACAATCCGGCCAGGCCCAGATGCCCTGGAACCCAGCACAGCAACGCCAGAAAGCCGAGTTTCAGAGCAGTTCTCACACCCCCTTTCGATCCAAGCCAGAAGGAGGCAGTTTCCGGGTGCCGTGTTTGCCAGGAGCGGTACACCAGGAACGCGATGGCCGAGACGAGCAGGTTGACCAGCGATAGCCCGATGAAAGCAAGAGGGCTATCGAGTTCGATTGCGGTAGCCTCCCCTCCTTCGGGTGAAGAGGTCAGCGCAAAGGACACTACCGCCACCTGGCCGAGCAAGAAAAACCCGAACAACATGAAGACCGAGGAGAGTTTCCAGGGAAAGAGGTCGGTGCTGGCGAGTTTTTTCAATGGCGTTGATTTCTGGATCGACCGTCCCAGTGTTCTCAACAGAAATATTGAGATAGAGACGAGCAGCACGCAGAAGATGATGGTTTGAAGTGTAGTGGGTTCTAACGGTACCTCGATGACGTTCTCCATCACTCGCCGATCACTCCAACCGTGGGGCTGGATGCCAGGGCGTAGCGGCGCCGTGGAATTCTCCCTGCTCTGGCGGCGAACCAGCCAGCTTCCAGGGCGTGTCTCATGGCGTGGGCCATCGCGATCGGGTCTTTTGCTGAGGCGATTCCGGTGTTGAGCAGAACTCCCTCGGCGCCCAACTCCATGGCGATGGTGACATCGCTGGCGGTCCCAACGCCAGCATCGATGATCACGGGCACATCGAGTTGTTCGATGATGATCGAGAGACTATTGGGATTGAGAACACCCTGGCCACTGCCGATGGGAGAGCCTGCGGGCATCACGGAGGTGGCACCGGCTTCCTGGAGTCGCAGCGCCATCACCGGATCGTCGCTGGTGTAGACCAGTACCTTGAAGCCCTCGTCGACGAGGGTCTTGCACGCCTCCAGGGTTCCAACGGGATCGGGAAGGAGCGTCTTCTGATCGCCGAGAACCTCCAATTTGACCCATTCTCCCAGGCCCAGTTCTCGCGAGAGATGACTGACGCGGATCGCGTCTTCTGCAGTGAAACACCCGGCGGTATTTGGCAGCAGGAAGTACCGTTCCCGATCGAGTTGGGATAGCAGATTCTCCTTGGCGTCGAGATCGACCCTGCGGATGGCAACGGTCACCACCTCGCAGCCGGAAGCAGCGAGAGCACCATTCATCGTCTCTGTATCGGCGTACTTGCCGGTGCCGACGAACAACCGCGAACGGAAGGTCCTGTCGGCGAGTCGAAGAGGAGCCGGTCCAACACCAGTTTCCTGGGCGCCTTCGATATTCAAGATTATCCCCCTCCAACGATGGTTACGACTTCGATCTGATCTCCCGCTTCGATGACTGTGGTCTCGTGCAACGAGCGAGCCACGATGGTGCGGTTCAATTCCACTGCAACGGCGGTTGGCTCAACCGGAAGCGATTTCACCAGTGATGAAACGGTGCATCCGAGGGGGAGTTGATGAGGATCGCCATTGAGGCAAATCTCGATCCCCTCATCGGGTGATTGGTTGTCGATCATTTTCTGGACATCCCTCTAGTTGCTGGCACGCGCAAATCGGTAGTAAACCTCCAGGGTCATCGCTCCGATGGCGGTGTTGTAGACCCTGCCTCCGGCGATTCCCCATTCACCGACCGGATCCCACGAACCGTCCTCGCAGCCACCGACTCGTTGGTTGCGAACCAGAGCCTCGATCATCGCCTCGTTCCATTCACGCCACTTGCTACCGCCGATCTGGAACATCGCGTAGGTGGCGTAGTACCAGTAATAGAGGTTGATCTTCGACTTCCTCTTCCCCTGCTGTGGCCGCCAGTTGGGGATCTGATCCATCAGTACCGAGGTCCCTTGCTTGATGGCATCGGTGTTGGTCTTTTCTCCGGCAAAGATGCGACACAGAACGCCCACCGCTGTCATACAGGAGAGATCCTTCGAGTAGGGGTAGGGTTCGGGGTAGTGTTTCTGCAACTGGGAACCCGGGTCGCCCGCGTTCTCGTAGCCACAGATTCCATTGCGAGGCGAGGTGCAGGATGCAAACCACTTCAGAGCTCCCTCGAAAGCCGGGTCAAAGTCCTTCTTGCGAATCTTGATGTAACGCGACTGGGCGCAAACTTTGGAGGTCTTGAGAGCCAGCACCATCCAACCGGTGACCGAGGTGTCGTTGTGTCCGACCTGGTAACCGTATTTCCAGCCATAGCCAGGGTTCTGGGCACGTAGGCACCACTTGGTGGCATTCTCGACCGACTTGGAGAGTTTGATCTTGTCATGGGACATCAGTAGCAGCTCGCTCATCGCCATCGTTGCGATCGAATGGTTGTAGATCCACTCGTCGGTATCCTCGAGCGGTAATCCGAACAGTCCGTTCAGTTTTGGATCCACCCCCTTGATCTGTTGATCGAGCATCCAGCTCATCGCTTTACGCATGACGGCGACGAATTCGGGGAACTCTCCACTCTCGTGGGTGTGCCCGAACCCCAGGTAAGCGAGCATCGCCAGTGCGGTGCAACCAACGTCATAGCCTTCGAAGCCGTCTCCATCTTCCTTCTCACAGCCGTCGGGTCGCAAGAATCCGTTCGACGACCAGTGGCCATCTGGGTGCTGGTGGCGCTTGAGCCACATCAGTGCTGCGAGGACCGCACTCTCTGTTGCCTCGCTGCCACCTTCACGCGAGAGCGAGCCCTTGCCGAAGCGGTTGCCGTAAGCTCCGGCCCCGGCTCCGGTCAATCCGAACGCATCATTGAGCTGGTTCTTGATGTTCTTATTGGTCCTGTTCTTTCTCTCACCCCTTGGGGTGCGGGTGATCTTGTCGGGCTTGAGCAACTTGATGGGATCGATCTTGTCCTTCTCCAGGATCTCTGGCTTGCGTTCGATGTCTCGCTTCTTGGTGGGATCATACTTGGGAGGCTTGACCTCCTGCTTCACTACCGTCTTTCGCTCTTCCTTTTCCTCGCGCACTTCGAGGATCACAATTCCGCCGAGCAAGAAGAGCAGGATTCCGTGGGCCACCGCGGAGATCAGCCAGTAAGGGGTGTTGGTCAGCCAACCGGTATTGGCGGGTTCGTCATCGAACTCTTCATGTTCGTCGTCGTGAAACTCTTCATTCATCAGTGTTCGCCTCTCCAGGGAGTGACTTCTTTCCATCTCTCTCAGGTCACACTCCTGAAATATAGCGCTGGTTGCCATAATGGCAAGAAGAGAGTTGCCAAAATGGCAATACAGCAGTTGGAGATCCAGGGATTCTCATCTTAAGTACTATTGATAAAGGAAGATACGGTATCCGGTCAACTATTGTAACCAGTCACGAGGACGGAGGTAATCGAGCAATTTCTCCTCCTGTGATCCGGGATCGGGCTGCCAGCCGCTTTGCCATCGCACCCGTGGTGGCATCGACATCAAGATCGCCTCGGCTCGACCTCCACTCTGGATTCCAAACAAGGTGCCGCGGTCGAACAGCAGGTTGAACTCGACATAACGACCGCGACGGTACAGTTGGAACTGCTCTTCTCGATCACCATATTCCAGGTCTCGACGGCGTCGCACGATGGGCAGGTAGGCATCCAGGAATGCTTCTCCGACCGAACGTGTGATGGCCATCGATCGATCAAATCCTCCCTCGTCGAGATCGTCGAAGAAGACCCCTCCGATGCCGCGGGTTTCGTTCCGGTGTGGCAGGAAGAAGTAACGATCACACCCTTCCTTGAAGCGGGGATAGAGTTCGACTCCATGAGGATCGAGTGCAGTTCGGGCACTTTGATGCCAATGTTGAGCATCCTCTAGATGCGGATAGTACGGGGTCAGGTCAAAGCCGCCGCCGAACCACCACACCGGGTCGGTCCCCTCGCGATGGGCGTGGAAGAGGCGCACGTTCATGTGGGTTGTGGGAACATGAGGGTTGCGCGGATGCAGCACCACAGAGACCCCCATCGCTTCGAAAGTTCTGCCAGCCAGTTCCTCTCTGGTGGCGCTGGCGGCGGGGGGCAGGGAGTCACCACTGACTGCGGAGAAGTTCACGCCGGCCTGTTCGAACAGGTCCCCATCCCTGAGTAGGCGACTTTCTCCTCCACCCCCTTCATCTCTGTGCCAGCTGGTGGCCTCGAACAAGGCAGCTCCATCTTCTTGCTCGAGGGCCGAACAGATGCGCTTCTGCAAATCGAGCAGCCATGTCTTGAAGGTGTTGGGATCGATCTGGTTCATCGGCCTCCGGTGGGGGAAGTTTCGTCCAGGGCGCCCTGGACGGCAAGGAACTCTGGATACCTGCCGCTGGCAAATCTCTGCGCAACCTGA
The DNA here is from genome assembly GCA_963854815.1 of Planctomycetes bacterium UBA1146. Classification (GTDB taxonomy): domain Bacteria; phylum Planctomycetota; class UBA8108; order UBA1146; family UBA1146; genus UBA1146. The sequence goes on along the minus strand of CAWLAN010000086.1, from coordinate 5,310 downwards.
CTGCAGCAGGGGACTTGTAGCGGGGAGGCAAAAATGTACTTTACATTTTATATAGTACAAAGTAACTTTGTCTGCGGTTCGACGGCCGGAGAGAGTTGTGGGGTGATCGAGCCCATGGAGTGGTTTTCCCCGATGTTGACGCGGCGTACCTCTCTCCGGTCCACCTTTTCTCTGACCTGCTGGTTCAGCGGGAAACGTAGAACAGGTTCGAATAGCCTTCCAAACGGCCCTCTCCGGTAATCGACCCAGTTTCCGGAGGGGGCTCACTTCTTTTTCAGGGATCAACATTTCGGATGCTGCCGGTCGGCATCGAGTGTGGAAAAACACATCCAAAGGTACAATCCTGGTTCAGGCTGGATGGGGAGGACCAGGAACTTGATACAAACCTCGAAATACCAGGCAGACGTGGTGGAAATGCTCGAGCCAGCCACTCTACTGATCGTCTGGGGGGATGGCCACGAGAGCCTCTATTCACATCGGTTCCTGCGCGAACGGTGTGAGTGTGCTGCTTGTGTTGATGAATGGTCGCGAGAGCCGATCCTCGATCCAGTTACGCTGCCGAAGGATTTGCATTGCACCGGATATGATCCGACCGGGAGATATGGCCTGAACCTCAGGTTCTCGGATGGCCATGCCACAGGTATCTGGACTTTTGAACGTCTGCGAATGAGCTGCACCTGCCCTGAATGTGATGGGAGTGACGGATGAAACTCTGGATCCCACGGCTCATTGGTGCCGCCTGTCTACTTGTCATCGGTTGGTTCGCTCACGGCCTCTATCCTGTTGGAGATTCCGATCCCTCTCGTGACAGGGGAATGCGTCAGGGATCGATAACGAACAACAGAGGCAGCTCCGGGTTCAGTTATGGCCAGGAGGGATATGGCGAGCGCGCGGTCATACCTGTCGAGGTGACCTCTTCGATGCTGGCGGTGATCAGAGAGCGGGTGCGAGGAAGTGGAATCCTCGAACCAGAGCGGCAAGTCAATCTCCTTTCACGCGTCGAAGGTAGTGTCGATTTCGTCGCGGTCGAGGAGGGGCAGTTGGTCAAGGAAGGCAAGGTTCTGTGTGCCATCGACCAGGAGGAGTTACGGATCTCGGAACGAGTTGCGCTGATCGAGAAAGAGCAAGCGGAGGCTGGGCTGGCGAGAATGGAAGGCCTGGCAAAAACCCGAGCGGGGACGACCAAGGAACTCGATGATGCGCGGTTTACCCTGCGCAAGGCAGAAGCGAGTCATGCCAGGGCACTCATCGATCTTGCACATTCACAACCTGAGGCGCTGTTCGATGCAATCATCATCCGTCGTCGCATCGAGCCGGGACAGTACGTACGGGTAGGAGATGAACTATTCGCATTCGCAGACTTCGAACCTCTGAGAGTTCGTCTATATCTTCCTGAGAGCGAAATTGAAAATCTCGAACTGGGACAGCGCTGCGCACTGAGGTCCGAGAGCGATGGTCCTGTGCTGGCAGAGGGGACCGTGGAAAGAATCAGTCCGGTGGTCGATAGGGAGAGTTTGACGGTCGAGATCCTCACCAGTTTTCCCGATGCAGCCGTTCTCTTGAGACCCGGTTCATTCGTTCACGTCGATATCATCACGCGTACACTCGAGAATCGCATCGTGGTACCCAGGGCTGCATTCCTCCGCAACGATGGCAGATCACGAGTTTTCCGTCTGCTCGAAGATGGAGAGACGGTGCAAGAGATCGAGGTGGTGAGCGGATACGAGAACGAATCCATCATCGTCATCGAAGAAGGCCTGGCTCTGGGGGATCGTGTTGTGGTTCAGGGTCTCGAGGATCTTCGGGATCGAGACAAGGTCAGTGTCTATCGCGAGATTCCCGTCCAGGTCGATTCCCTGACGGTAGAGCGCCTTGACTCAGCACCCTCTGAGATGGAATCGGGCGAACGTACGCGTCCCAATCGTGCCAGGCGACCAGGCGATGAGGGAGGTAACAAGGGTTCTCCTGCAACAAGTCAGGGTACGACTGGAGCCACCGAATCGGACTCTTCTGGAGCAGCGGATTCCGGAGGATCCGGATCTTCTGGCGGTTGATGTTGTACCGATGAGGAGCAACCGATGCAGCAGTGGCTGAAGGGGATCATCCGCCGACCGGTGACCGTTGCGATGATTACCATCGCCGCAGTGACCTTCGGAGTGCTCGCTCTGGGTCGGCTGCCGATCGAACTGCTTCCCGATATCACCTATCCAACATTGACCGTGCAGACAGAGTTGCCGGATGCTTCTCCCCATGAAGTAGAGCAACTCGTCACCGATCCCGTCGAAGAAGTTGTAGGAGTAACGCAAGGGCTGCGCAGGTACGTCAGTAACTCCCGGGCGGGTGTTTCGGAAGTGATCCTGGAATTCAGTTGGGATACGGATATGCAGCGCGCAAGCCTGGATGTCCGTGAGAAGCTCGATCTCGTCAATCTCCCCGATGATGCACGGGCTCCCCTGGTCTACCGTTTTGACCCTTCCCTGGATCCGATGATGAGGCTGTCGCTATCCGGCAATCGGCCCGTCCCTGAGTTACGTAAACTCGCAGAAATACGGATCAAGCGTCGTCTCGAGACGGTCACCGGAGTGGCCGCGGCGAGAGTCATCGGAGGGGCCGAGGACGAGGTGCTGGTCGAACTCGATCCCCAGCGACTCGATGTGTTGTCACTTTCAGTTCTGGATGTGGCCAGGAAACTGGGTCAGGAGAATGTGAACCGTTCCGGCGGAGAGATACGTGATCATCAGACCGCCTATCGATTGCGAACGGTGCGCGAGTTCCGATCGATAGAAGACATCGAGGACGTGATCGTTCGACATGGAGAGACAGGAACGTTGAGGGTTCGAGACATCGGATCCGTGGCCATCGTTCCACGCGACGATGAGATCCTGGTTCGCGTCAATGGTCGACCTGCTGTCCAGCTCGATCTGTACAAGGAAGGCGATGCCAATTCGGTCTTCGTCGCCCAGCGGGTGCGCGACCGTCTCGAAGAGTTGAAACATGATCGCAGCCTCAGCGGCTGCAAGATCGAGGTGCTCAGCGATCAGGCACGTTTCATCGAAGAATCGATAGCCAGCGTCGAGTCGACGGCTCTGATGGGGGCAATGTTGGCCGCTCTGGTGCTGTACCTGTTTCTTCGCAACCTGCTCAGCACACTCACCATAGCGCTGTCGATTCCGGTTTCCGTGGCGGTCACTTTCCTGCTGATGGAATTGACCGATGTGAGTTTGAACGTCCTTTCGCTGGGTGGACTGGCGCTCGGAATCGGCATGCTCGTCGATAACAGCGTCGTCGTGCTGGAGTCGATTCAGCGTCTACGAGAGAAGGGGATGGAGGTCAGGGAAGCGGTAGTGGAGGGTACCGGGCAGGTAATGGGCGGCATCATCGCCTCGACCCTCACTACCATCGCCGTGTTCCTGCCGTTGATCTTCGTCGAGGGGATCGGCGGCGAGATTTTCCGGGATCAGGCACTGACGGTGACGTACTCGCTGGTGGTGAGTCTGTTCGTGGCGGTCACCGTGATCCCGACCATCATCGCCAATGGAGCCGGCTCTTCACCGGGATTGATCGTGCGCCTGATCCATGGAATCGACCGGATCCTGGGCCCAGTTGCTCGATTGTTCAGTCATGCGATGACTGCTGCCCAGCGTCTTTACGCGAGGATCCTCGATCAGGTTCTCGCTGTTTCCTGGGTTGCACCTTTGCTTGCAGTGATGCTCTGCATTTTGGTTCTGCCGCAGGCGAGTCGACTCGGTTCGGAACTGGTTCCCGATCTGTTCCAGGGCCAGTTCCATTTCGATATAGAACTGGTGGAGGGAACGCCACTGGAGGAGACCGACCGTAAAGTCGCCTCTCTCGAGTTGGCCATCGAGAAGCTCAAGGTCGAAGGTCTGCCCATCTCGATGGTGACATCCACCGTTGGAGATGCACCGGTGCTGGGAGAGGTACAGTCTGGTGATCGGCGCGAGCATGTTGCTCGCATATCTGTGACGTTGACCGAAGATGCGACCCGCGAGCAGGAAGCGGTGGTGATCGAGCGCATCGAGACGGAGTTTGCGAAGGTGCCTGATTGTCCGGTGACCCTCGGCAGGCCATCGCTCTTTACCTTCAGAGATCCCATCGAGGTCGAGGTATTCGACGAAGATCTGCAACTTCTTCGTGCTGCCGCGCTGGCGATCGAGCAACGCCTCGAGCTGGTCCCCAATCTGGTGGATGTTCACGCGCACGTTCCTGATCAGGTGCCAGAGATCCACGTTCGACTCGATCCAGTGCGCCTGTCGGCATACGGGCTCACCCTCGGCCAGGTTGCCGACGGATTGCGGGCCAAGGGAATCGGTGAGATCGCCACCCAGTATAGATATGCCGAGAAGCCCATCGATGTTCGCGTCCGGATACGCGGAGCACTGGAGAAGGCCATCGAAGATGTCGAGATGGAATCGGTGGCCCTGACGCGGGAGGGTGCAGTGGCACCCCTGAGAATTGCTTCCCTCGGTCGTCTTGAACAGGCGTTGGGGCCTGTGGAAATCCGTCGTGTCGGGGGAGAACGTTCCATCCTGGTGACCGCACGTACCGATGGAGTCGACCTGGGAACAGCGACAGAGGATGCCGAGCACGCGCTCCAGGGACGCTACCTTTCACCGACGACAGTGGCGAAGATGTCCGGGCAAAATCAGGAGATGAAAGAGTCACTCCAGAGTCTCGCAGAGGCACTCGCGCTGGCGATCTTCATCGTATACCTGGTGCTGGCGAGCACTTTCGAGTCATTGAAATTTCCCTTCATCGTCATCCTCACAGTTCCACTGGGAATCTGTGGTGCGATCTTTGCCATGGCATTCACAGGGATTCCGTTGGGGGTTCTCTCGATGATCGGCGTCATCGTGTTGTGTGGAATCGTCGTCAACAACGGAATCATCTTCGTTGCGAGGATTCAGCAATTGCAGAAAGCGGGCCATGATCCAGTTTCTGCGGCACGCGAAGCGGGGATCCAGAGACTTCGACCGATTCTCATCACCAGCACCACTACCATCTTGGGACTATTGCCCCTGGCGCTCGGTTTTGGTCCTGGAGCAGAATTGCGCAAACCGCTCGCCATCACGGTAATCTGGGGTTTGGCTGCTGCTACGATGATGACCCTCGTGGTGATCCCGAGCGGCTATCGTTTACTGGCACGTGATCCCAAGGAGGGGAGATCGGCTTGAGGAGTTTCGTTCGATTCTGCCTCGACCGGCCCATCACCACCCTGACCGTACACATCATCTTGTTGCTGTGCGGATTCCTTTCGATGCAGCAGATTCCCCTCAGCGCCATCCCGAATTT